>DASZKF010000114.1:0-12207 GCA_035947355.1 Pyrinomonadaceae bacterium
GTCGCATCGCCGAAGGCGGGGGCGCCGAACCCCGCACCAGCGGCAGCGCAGACGAGGCCCGCAACGGCGTCACGGCGCGCGGCCGTGCAGCGCTCGCTCCCGTCCGTCGTGCAGGCCGTCAAAATCTACCCGAACCTGCACCCCGGCGCGGTCGAGCGCATAGACCCCGGCAGCGTCTTCCGGCTGACGAGCTTCACCGACCAGTACCGCCTGCAAAAGACGGGCAGCCACGGCGTCTACGTCCCGAACCAGCAGTACAACTTCGTGCGGACGCAGGCCGGCGAGATGCTCGTGCACAACCGCTACCGCCACCCGTCCATCGCCGAGGGCCACCAGGTGCTCTACGCCGGCGAGGTCTTCTTCAACAACGGCAAGCTCGAATGGTGGTCGAACGGCTCGGGCCACTACCAGCCCGACGCCGAGGACGCCAAGCAGGCCGCGCTCCCGATGGACAACTTCTACACCTACCAGCAGGTCATCAAGGGCGAGCACAAACGGAAGCAGTCCGGACGGGGTGAGGATTCACGAAACAACCCCCGCGGTTAGCTCCGCGAGCAGCCGATTCAGAGGGGTCGTGGGGCGGCGCAGTCTCCCGTCTTACCTGGATGACTCCGCATGAGGTAATTGCCATTAACCCGCCGAATAAAGGGTCGCCGGAGGCGAAGGGGTTGCAGCAACTGTCTGCGCCGCGGATAGGACTCGCGCAACAATCTAAGCCCGTCGTCGCCCAGTCGAAGAATCCTGTCGGCATGCCGAGCGTCAGAAGACCCGCTGCGCCTCCGGTGTACAGGCCGGAGGCGCAGCCGCCCGTCTTGCAGCGTAAGGCGGTTAACACGCCGCCGCCGAAAACGCCTCCGGCCGCCCCGCCCGCGTACCGCCCGCAGCCGACGCCGAAAATCTTACAAAGGAAGACGGCCGGCGCCGCCCAGCAATATTTACAGTCGCCTGCCGCCGGGCGGGTGGCCCCGCCGGCCTGCCGCCCGAGCCTTTCGTCGGGAGCATCTCGGCTGCAGGAGGCTCGGTCAAGCGAATCTCGCATCAGTCCTCCGCCGCGCACCACGTCCGCCGTGGCTCAAGCTAAAGTAGCCCAACCGGCTCCGGCAGTATGGCTCCGCAGGCCACAGATCATACAGTTAGCGCAGGACGTCAAAACTGTGGCTAAGGAAGCGATAAGTAAAGACGAGGCCCCAAAGGCGGAAACAAAGAAACCTGCGCCCAAAGCGAGACTATCCAGGGACGAGAAAAAGGCAGTACGTGTCACGAAACGCGTCTACGATAAAATGGACAAACTTGGGCGGACTCGGAAAGCGGCGCGAGATATTAAAGAGTTGGGAGGGGTTGCAGGAGGTGGTTTCAGTGTTGAAGCGGTTGGGAAGTTGGCGGCATACGGGAGGCCGCCTCGCAGGTTAACAGGTGGAGGGAACATATATTCGGGGAATTCACGAAGTTTCTCGGCGGAATTTAGTGTAGCGTGGTGGGCAAAGCAGGGTAAGCCGTGGTTTTGCCATCTCTGTAAGGAAGAAATAGACCCGAACGGCAAAGGGAGTGCGGCGCCGTCAATAGAACACGTCAAAGAATGGTCCGTAATGAAGTTGGAGGTGGAAACCCAGGACGTGTGCATGAGCGGCGTCCACTGGACGGTGGCGCTAGCCAAAGACGCGAGGGACATTCTTGAGAACGAGAGCAATTTGCTGCCCGCCCATAAGGGCTGCAACAGTAGCAAGTCCGGATCGAAAAAGACCGACTCGATTGCTCCTCAAAAAAAATCGGAAGCGTGCCCCGGCGCCGGATGTGAATTGCCGAAAGCAATCTGAGGCGGACGCAGCCCCCCGAACCGCGACCTGATTTAAGAGGCGGGACCCCGGGGCTCACCCTTCCGACATCGAAGGCGCCAGCTCGGCCCCTTTAGCAATGATGCCGATAGTTCATAAAAAGAATGCCCCGCTGGAGCAGAAACAGCGCCTCTCACAATCTATCCTCTGGAAGCTACAGCGAAATTATTTCGACCGCCAAGGCATCGAAGCCTGGAGCACGGGCGCCGTCCCGCACCACATCACCAGCAGCCCCTTCATCGCCGACGCCTACGCGAGAGTCATCTTCGGCTTCCTGCGCGACTGTAACTCAGCCGCGCTCGACGACACGCATCCGGTCTACGTCGTCGAACTCGGCTCCGGCCCCGGTCGCTTCGCCTACCTCTTCCTGAAAAAGTTTCTGACCGTCTTGCGTGATTCCGCCCTCGCAGGGGTTCGCGTCCGCTACGTGATGACCGACTTCGCGGAGCGCAACCTAGAATACTGGCGCGCTCACGCGTGGCTCCGGCCCTTCGTCGAAGAAGGCTCGCTCGACTTCGCGCGCTTCGACGCCGAGCGCGGCGGGGAGTTGCGGTTGCTTAACTCCGGCGAGTCCCTTTCCGCCGGGGGCGTGCGGAATCCGCTGGTCGTCATCTCGAACTACCTGTTCGACAGCCTCCCGCAGGACGCCTTCGCCGTCGCCGAAGGGCAGCTCTTCGAGTCGCTGGTCACCGTCTCGACGCCGCAGAAAGAACCCGACCCCGAAGACCCCGAAATCCTCTCGCGCGCCGAAATCTCGTACCACAACAATCTCGCCGACGCGGACTATTATGACGTCCCCGCGTGGAACCGCATCCTCGAAGACTACCGGCGGCGTCTGCCGGCCGCGTCATTCCTCTTCCCCACCGCCGCCCTGAAGTGTGTCGAGTATTTTCATCGCCTCTCCGGCGGGCGGATGCTCCTGCTTTCGGGCGACAGGGGCTACAGCGGCGACCAGGCCATCCTGCGCGGGCAGGGCGCGCCGGCGCTGGCCGTGCACGGCTCGTTCTCCATGATGGTTGACTACCAGGTCATCGGCGAGTACTGCCGCCTGCTCGGGGGGCAGGTCTTACACCCGGCGCACCGCCACGACAGTTTGCACGTCTCCGCCTTCATGTTCGGCGACTCGACGGCCGGCTTCGCCGAGACGCGGCAGGCTTACGCCGAGGCGGTCGAGAAGTTCGGCCCCGACGACTTCTTCACCCTGAAGGAGGGCGTCGCGCGGGTCTACGAATCCCTCAGCCCCGAACAGCTCCTCGCCTTCCTCAGACTGAGCGGCTGGGACTACAAAAGGTTCCTGGAGTGCCTGCCCGTCTTGAAGAAGGGACTGCCGGAATTCGACGAGCCGCAGAAGCAGGGGCTTCACGAGGCCGCCCGGCACGTCTGGGACGCCTACCTCCCCATCGGCGAGGAGGCCGACCTAGCCTTTCAAATCGGCACGCTGCTCCTGGAGATGGAGTTCTACGCCGAGGCGCTGGAGTTCCTCCGACACTCGGCCGACCTCTATGGGCTTGAGCCGGGTACGGCTTACAATATGGCCGTCAGCCACCACGGCCTGGGGCAGACGAAGGAGGCGCTGGAGTGCGTCAATCAGGCTCTCGAGCTAGACCCGGAATTTGACGCGGCCAGGGCCCTGCGCATCAAGCTCCAGTCCGCAGCCGGGCGCTAGGCGCGTCGGAGGAACGGGCGCGCCGCGCGGAAGAGTCCCCACATGGCCGCAAATCTGAAATCTCTCATCGGCCGGCTCGACGACACCTGCCGCAACGCGCTCGAAGCGGCCGCCGGCCTCTGCCTCGGCCGCACCAACTACGAAGTGGACATCGAGCACTTCCTGCTCAAGCTGATCGAGCCGCCCGACGCCGACATCACCCGCCTTCTCGGCCACTCCGGCGTAGACCTCTCGCGCCTCTCCGCGAACCTGATCTCGGCGCTCGACAAGCTGAAGACGGGCAACGCCCGCACCCCTTCGCTCTCGCCGCGCCTCCTGCGCTGGGTCGAGGGCGCGTGGATGCTCGCCTCGATTGACTACGGCTCGCCGAAGGTGCGCTCGGGCCACCTGCTTCTGGCGCTGCTGACGGACGAGTCGCTGGCGCGGCTCGCCGGCGAGGTCTCGCAGGAGTTCGCGCTCGTCTCGGTCGAGTCTTTGAGGAAGAAGCTGCCGGGCCTCGTCGCCGGCTCGGCCGAAGACTCGGAGGCGGGGCCGTCTGCGCCGGCCGCGGCCGCGCCGGCCGAAGGCGACTGGACGCCGGTCGCGGGCGGCGGCGCCGACACCGCGCTCGGCAAGTACACCGTAGACCTCACGGCCGCCGCGCGCGAGGGGCGCATAGACCCGGTGCTCGAACGCGACTTCGAGATTCGGCAGATCGTAGACATCCTCACGCGCCGCCGGCAGAACAACCCGATTCTGACGGGCGAGGCCGGCGTCGGGAAGACGGCCGTCGTCGAGGGCTTCGCGCTGCGCGTCGCCGCGGGCGACGTGCCGGGGCCGCTCAAGCACGTCTCCGTGCGCACGCTCGACCTCGGGCTGCTCCAGGCCGGCGCGGGCGTCAAGGGCGAGTTCGAGAACCGCCTGAAGTCGGTCATCGAGGAGGTCAAATCCTCCCCGCGCCCCGTCATCCTCTTCATAGACGAGGCGCACACCCTGATCGGCGCGGGCGGGGCCTCGGGGCAGAACGACGCGGCCAACCTCCTCAAACCCGCGCTCGCCCGCGGCGAGCTGCGCACCATCGCCGCGACCACCTGGGCCGAGTACAAAAAGTACTTCGAGAAGGACGCGGCGCTGGCCCGCCGCTTCCAGGTCGTGAAGGTCGAGGAGCCGACCGAGGAGCAGTGCGTCCGCATGATGCGCGGGCTGGTCTCGATGCTGGAGCGCCACCACGACGTCCGCATCCTCGAAGAGGCCGTGGCCGACGCCGTCAAGCTCTCGCACCGATACATCTCCAGCCGCCAGCTCCCCGACAAGGCCATCAGCGTCCTCGACACGGCCTGCGCCCGCATCGCCATCAGCCAGGCGGCGACGCCGCCCGCGGTCGAGGACGCGCGGCGGCGGCTCGACCACCTCGCCGCCGAGACCGCCGCGCTCGAACGCGAGGCCGCGACGGGCGCCGACCACCGACGCCGCATCGAGGAGCTGCGGGCCGAGCGCGCGGCCGAGGAGGAGAAGTTCACGCGCCTCAACGAGCAGTGGGAGCGCGAGCGCGAGATCGTCGCCCAGATACGCGAGCTGCGCGCGCGGCTCGAAACTCAGGCCGCCCCGCAGAACGGCGGCGGCGCGAAACCGCCCGGCGACGACGAAGCCTCCGGGGCCGAGGCCGCCGCGGCGCAGGCGGCCGCGGGCGGCGGGCGGGCCGGGGCGCGCAAGGCCCGCGCTCAGCGGGCGGCGGACGGCGACGACCTGCGCACGCAGCTCGCGCAGCTCACGGCGAAGCTCCGGCAGGTGCAGGGCGAGACGCCGCTCGCGCAGGTCTGCGTTGACTCGCAGACCATCGCCGAGGTCATCTCCGGCTGGACGGGCATCCCCGTCGGGAGGATGCTGGCCGACGAGATCAACACCGTCCTCTCGCTCAAGGAGCGTCTGGAGCAGAGGGTCATCGGCCAGTCGCACGCGCTCGAGGCGGTCGCGCAGCGCATCGCCACCTCGCGCGCCAACCTCACCGACCCGCGCCGCCCCGTCGGCGTCTTCCTCCTCGTCGGCCCGAGCGGCGTCGGCAAGACCGAGACGGCCCTCGCCCTGGCCGAGGCCCTCTTCGGCGGCGAGCGCAACCTCGTCAACATCAACATGAGCGAGTACCAGGAGTCTTTCACCATCTCGGCGCTGAAGGGCTCGCCGCCCGGCTACGTCGGCTATGGCGAGGGCGGGGTGCTCACGGAGGCCGTGCGCCGCAAGCCCTACTCGGTCGTCCTGCTCGACGAGGCCGAGAAGGCGCACACGGACGTGATGGAGCTGTTCTACCAAGTCTTCGACAAGGGCGTCCTCGAAGACAGCGAGGGGCGCGAGGTGGACTTCAAGAACACCGTCATCATCCTCACCTCGAACGTCGGGGCCGAGACCATCATCGAGCTGTGCTCGGAGCCCGGCCCGCGGCCCGAGCCGGACGTGATCGTCGAGGTCGTCCGCCCCGAGCTGCTCAAGGTCTTCAAGCCGGCGCTGCTCGCCCGGATGGTCGTCGTCCCCTACTACCCGATCACCGACGAGGTGATGCGCTCGATCATCCGCCTCCAGCTCGACCGCGTCGGCCGCCGCCTCGCCGCCAGCCACGGCGCGACCTTCAGCTACGACGAGGGCGTCGTCACGGAGATCGCCGGCCGCTGCGAGGAGGTCGAGTCGGGCGCGCGCAACATAGACCACATCCTGACGCGCACCCTGCTCCCCGAGATGTCGAACGAGTTTCTCGCGCGGATGGCGGCCGACCAGCACGTCTCGCGCGTCCACGTCGGCGTTGGCCCCGACGGCCAGTTCAGCTACGTCCTGCGTTTGCGCGACTGAGCGGCGCGGGGGCCGAATTGCGAAACCGCGCCGGGTGCAATATAATCCGTGGCACCCTCAAGCGGTTGTTTGTCGTTGGCTCTCCCGCCGGCCCGAAACCCCCTTCCCTGACCCGACGTCAGTTAGCGTCCGCTTTGGTGTGTGAACTGATGCGGCGTCCTCGCGCTGTGACGGCCTGCCTCCGAGAAGTAGCTTCCGGCTTCTCAGCCTCCACGCGTCTCGCCCGCCCCCTTCCCCTTCCGCCCGCCGCCACGGCGCGGGCGCCCCGAGAGGTGTGTGCCCCATGATGAAGACTTTCGTGCTCGGCTTGTTTGTCTGCGCCGCCGCCGTCGCGGCCGCCGGCCAGGACTCCGGCCCGGCGTCCGTCTACTACCGCGACGGCGCGCGCTTCGCGCTCCAGGGCCGCTTGGCGGAGGCCGCCAGGGCCTTCGAGCAGGTCGTCGCGCTCGACCCGCGCAACGGCGACGCCTTCTACAGCCTCGGCAACGTCTACGCCGAGATGGGCCGCTGGGCCGACGCGGTCGCCGCCTACCGCAAGGCCGTCAGCCTCAACAAGAAGGACGTGGAGGCTTTTAACGGACTCGGGCTGGCGCTCGGCCGGCGCGGCGCCTACGAGCAGGCGGCGGCCGCCTTCGAGCGGGCCATCGAAATCTACCCGAAGTGGGCCGAGCCGCACTTCAACCTGAGCCAGGTGCGCAGGGCGCTCGGGCAGGAGCCGGAGGCGCGCGCCTCGTACCAGCGGGCCGTGCGGCTGCGGCCCGACTACGCCTCGCGCCCGCCCAGGACTTTTATGACGGCCGGGCTCGCGGCCGAGACCGAAGCCCGCAGCGAGAGGGTTGCGGCCGGCGCCACCGTCGCGGCCGGAAGCAGGCCCGCGGCCGACGACACCCCGGCCCCCGAGCCTTCGCCGGAGGCCGCCGCGCTGGCCGCGCCGTCTGCCGCCGCGCCGCCTAGCGCGCCCGCGCGTGAAGAGGAGCGGCCCGGCGCCGGCGACGCGCAGTCTTATTTCAACTCCGGCCTCAAGCACGGCCGCGCGGGGCGTCACGAGGAGGCGGTCGCGGCCTTCCGGCAGGCAATCATTTTGGACAGGGAGCACGCGGGGGCTTACCTCGGGCTGGGCGACGCCTACGCCGAGCTGGGCCGCTGGCGCGAATCGCTCGACGCCTACGAGCAGGCGGCCCGCCTCAACCCGAACGACCCCGAGACGCACCGCCGGCTCGGCCGTTCTTACGCCAAGCTGCGCGAGACGGCCCCGGCCTCTAAGACGGCCGCGGTCGAAACGAGGCCGGCCGAGACGAAGCCGTCCCCGACTCCCGCGAGTGCGAGTCCGGCGGCGGTCTCCGAAAGGCCCGCCCCGACGCCCGCTCCGCGCGCCGCGAGCGCGCCGGCCGGCGACGGCGCTGCGGCGCGCCCCGACGCAGACCCGACGGCCGTCTACCGCGTCGGCCCCGGCGACGTGCTCGACGTGCGCGTGGCCGGCGGGCGGCAGCCCTTAACGACCTCCTACAAGGTCACGCCGACGGGGCTGCTCGACCACCCCCTGCTCGTCGAGCCGCTGCGCGTCGAGGGGCTGACGACCGACCAGATCGCGGCCCGCCTCGGCGCGGAGTTGAAGCGCCGCGCCCCCGACTCAAGCCCCGACATCGTCGTCGGCGTGCGCGAGTACGCGAGCCACGCGATCATCGTCAGCGGCATGGTGAGGGAGGCCGGGACGAAGATTCTGCAACGCGAGGGCGTGCCGCTCTACGTCATCATCGCCCACGCGCAGCCGCTGCCCGGCGCGGGGCAGGCGCTCGTCCGCTCGCACGCGACGGGGCAGCACACGGCCGTTGACCTTCAGGACGTGGGCGCGATGAACATGCTCGTGCGCCCCGGCGACGTGATCACGGTGCGGGCGCGCCCGGAGCAGTATTTCTACATCGCGGGCGGCGTCCGGGAGCCCGGACAGAAGAGGTTCACCCACGGCCTCACGCTGACGCAGGCCGTGCTCGCGGCCGGCGGCGCGCTCCAGCCCGGCGCCCGCGTCCGCGTCGCGCGCCAGGGCGCGGACGGCCGGCTCTCCTCAAACACCTACGACCTCCGAGAGATCGCCGCCGGCAGGTCTCCAGACCCGCCCGTCCGGCCGGACGACCGCATCGAGGTCTTGCGATAACTCTCCGGCGACGCCGCCCGGAAGCCGTCGCCGGTTCGCGCGACTTTTTTTTCCGCCGCGTGTGAAAGGGTTCGGAGGAGAAACTAAATGACCGACGCCTCGCGGGACGATGGCCGCCAGCCAGCCAATACGCAGAAGGTGACCGCCGCCGTCAACGCGGGCGACGCGGCCCTCGTCAAGTCCCTGCTGGCCGCGGGCGCGAGCCCTAACGCCGCCGGCTATAACGGGAGGACGGTGTTGATGCGCGCGGCCTCGTCCGGCCGCGCGGAGGTCGTGCGCGCGCTGCTCGACGCCGGCGCGGACGTTGACGCGAAGAAGGAGGACGGGGCCACGGCGCTCGTCCTGGCCGTCTTCTTCGGCCACGCGGAGATCGTCCGGCTGCTGCTCGCGGCCGGCGCCGACCCGTCGGCGCCGACGCCGCAGGGCGTGCCCCTCTTTGAATGGGCGGAGGCCGCCGGCTTCGAGGAGGTCGCTGGGCTGCTGCGGAGCGCGGCCTCCGCCCGCGCGAGGGGCGAGACGGTCGGGCGGGCGGAAGCGGAACTCAGCCGCGAGGACGCCGCGAGCATCTTCCCTTCGAGCGGCCCGTTCCGCCCCGTCGTCCCCCTGACGGAGATCGAAGCGGCGTCAGACCCCTCCGCGCCGGGCGGCCCGGAGCAGGACGCGCGGGACGACGGGCCGGAAGAGACGACGCTCGTCCCGGCGCGCGTCCGCGCTGAGCCCGCGCCTGACGTCCTGGCCGCCGCGCGCCCGAGGTTCGAGCCGTCGTTCTGGGCCGCCGTCGTGCTGTCGCTCGCGCTCGGCGCGGCCGCCGGGTTGCTCCTCGACCTCAAGTGGGGGCGGTCAAGACAACCCGCGGAGAAGGTGCAGCCCCGGCCGGCCGAAGCGTCTCCCGCGGCCGTCGCCGCACAGCCTCAGCCCGCGCCTCCGGCCCCGCAGCCGAGCGCGCCGACCGCCGCCGGGTCAGAAGTAGTTGCAAACTCGCCCGCCGACATTCCGGCCGGGGAGGGCGAGTCGGAGGCGGCTAGGGCTGGCATAGAAGGACGCGATTCGACGCCGCGCGCCGCGCCTTCCGAGACCGCGAGTCCCGGCGAGCCTCAGCCTCAGCCGCGCCGCGCGGAGACCGCGGAGGCCGGCGTCAGGGAACCACCCCCGTCGCCGCGCAGGGCTAAGGCCGGCGACTCCCGGCCGGCGCCCGCCCGAGCCGCAAGCCCCGCCCGCAACCCTGCGGGCCGTGCCACGACTGCCGCTTCGACGACTAACTCCGTACCCGTCTCTTCGCCGCCGCCCTCCGCCAAATCGGAGAAAGTAATCCAGTGGCCTTAAGATGACGGCGGTTGATAGGACGAACTATCGTCGGGTGTAGCGGAACTTCATTTCAACACAGAGAGCACAGAGGGCACAGAGAAGAAGTTGGTCTTCTCTGTGCCCTCTGTGCTCTCTATGTTAGAAACTAAGAAGCGCTATGCTCTACGGTAATTCGGTAAAAGTCCTGCCGGGAGACGCGCGGGTTACGGCTCGTCCACGTCGCCGGGGTCGCCTTCCTCGATGACCCTCACCTTGCCCTGGAAGCGCTTGAAGTCGGTGTAGCGCACCTTCATCCGGACGCGGACGGTGTGGCCGCCCTCGAAGACCAGCTCGTCGTCGGCGTAGGTGTAGGTCGGGAACCAGTACTTGCCGTCTATCTGCTCGCGGTAGGTCTCGAAGACGGGGAAGCGCTGCTTGCCTTCGGGCACGCCCTTGCCGCGCACCTTGACGATCTGCAAGTCCTCCTCGTCCACCCACACGCGCCCCTGGAAGAGTCGCTCGCTGACCTTCTTCGGCATCGTCTTCGGCGTCACGTCGAAGACGTAGAGGTTCAGCTCGTCTATCCGCTCGCGGCCGACGTAGGCGAAGTTGTAGCGGTCGATCTTCGACGCTTCGAGGGCGAAGGGCTGGACGCCGCCGAGGTCTTCGAGGTCTTCCTGCGTGAAGGTGATTTCCGTCAGCGTCGGCAGAGGGAAGTAGGTGATGCGCTCGAAGCGCTCGCCCGCGTCGTTGAAGACGAACTGGGAGGTGCGCCGGTACTCGCCCGTCACCTGCCCGCCCATCCCGATGGTCTGGATGACGGCGTCGCGCTGGAAGGTGTAGCCGTTGAGCGCCCGGCGGAACTCCGTCTCCTTCGTCGTGAAGGCGCGGACGATGCGGCCCACGTCAACGGCCTCGCCCGGCTCGCCGGCCGCGAGACTCTGCGCGGCGGCGGGGCCGGGGGCGACGACCCAAAGGGCGAGGAGCTGCAGGGCGAAAACGCCCGTCAAGAGAAATCTTTTCATGCCGATTGTCGATCTCCGGGGATAGAATGTCTCGGCCTTTAGATGCCCGCCCGGCGGCCTGGGTTTGCGGGGTGGGGTTTCAATTAAGAATTAAGAATTAAGAATCAGTTTCGAGTCATTTTTAATTCTCGCAGGCTGTTCGGGGAAGTCCCCGCGGGGACTTCGGCTCTCCGTCTACAAACAGATTCTTAATTTTTAATTCTTAATTCTTAATTGTCTTTCGCCGGGTGCGTTTCGATGTGGCGCGCGTTATCATCGGGTCAAAAGAGATTCACTCTGAGGGGCTTTTATGTTGGTGCTGGGGATTGAGAGTTCGTGCGACGAGACGGCCGCGGCGCTCGTGCGTGACGGCCGCGAGATGCTTTCGTCGGTCATCTCCTCGCAGATCGAGACGCACCGGCGCTTCGGCGGCGTCGTGCCGGAGCTGGCCTCGCGCGAGCACCTCGACAAGATCGTGGCCGTGGTTGACGAGGCGTTCGCGCGCGCGGGCCGCGCGCCGGAGGAGATAGACGGCGTCGCCGTCACCCAGGGGCCGGGCCTCGTCGGCTCGCTCCTCGTCGGCCTCTCCTACGCGAAGGCGATGGCCTACGCGCTCGAACGCCCGCTCGTCGGCGTCAACCACATCGAGGGGCACATCTACTCGGTCATCTTCGAGAACCCGCCCATCGAGTACCCGGCCTTCGCGCTCATCGTCTCGGGCGGCCACACGAACCTCTTCCTCGTCCCCGAGCCGGGCCGGTACAAGGTGCTGGCGCGCACGCGCGACGACGCGGCCGGAGAGGCTTACGACAAGGTCGCGAAGATGCTCGGGCTCGGCTACCCGGGCGGCCCGGTCATCGAAAGGCTCGCGCTCGAGGGCGACCCGCGGGCCGTCCGCTTCAGCGTCCCGCGCATGGGCGACGGCCGCCCCGACTTCAGCTTCAGCGGGCTCAAGACCGCTGTCTCGAAGCACGTCCGCGAGGCCGGCATCCGCCCCGTCGCCGCCGGCGAGCAGCCCCCGCAGCAGGTCAAAGACCTCGCGGCCAGCTTCCAGGACGTAGTCGTCCGCTCGCTCGTCGGCACGACCGAGCGGCTGGCCGCCGAGCACCGCCCCCGCACGCTCATCGTAGCGGGCGGCGTGGCCTGTAACGAGGCTTTGCGGCAGGCCGCGCGCGAGTCGGGCGCGCGCCTCGGCGTCCCCGTCTACTTCCCCTCCCGGCACCTCTCGACCGACAACGCCGCCATGATCGCCGCCGCCGGCACCGTCAAGCTCCGGGCCGGCGAGCGCGCCGGCCTCGACCTCAACGCCGACGTTTCGCTGCGCCTCCAGAACCTCGACGTCGAGGACGACGCGCTCCGCCGCAAAGTCCATTACAGACTGTAAAAGAGTTTCGGGTTACGAGTTTCGAGTTTCGAGTTAAAAGGCAATCTGCTTTTAACTCGAAACTCGAA
>DASZKF010000115.1:0-34865 GCA_035947355.1 Pyrinomonadaceae bacterium
CTTCACGCTGTTCGAATTGCTGCGCTTCCTCGCCGCGGGGGGCAATACGGCGACGCTCGTCCTGCGCTACCTCTTCTTCCTCCTCCCATACGTCTGGGTCGCCATCACGCCCGTCAGCATGCTGCTGGCCGTCCTGATCACCTTCGCGCTGCTGGCGCGGCGCAGCGAGGCGGTCTCCTGGTGGGCGAGCGGGCAGAGCGTCTACAGACTGCTCGTCCCTTGTTTCCTCTGCGCGGCGTGTGTCGGCGGGGCCCTCTGGGCCGTGCAGGAGAAATTGATGCCGCGGGCCAACCAGAGGCAGAACGCCCTGCGCGCGCAGATAAGGGGCGGCGGCCTCCAAAGCGAGCCGCAGACGGGGCGCGTGTGGGTGGCTTCGGGCGACACGCGCCGGGTCTACTCGTACGGGCCGGGCGGGGGAGGGGGGAGGCTGCTTGCGCCCTCGGTCTTCGACTTCGACGGGGCGGGCGTGCACCTGCGCAGAATCGTCTCGGGCGAGGAGGCGGCGCTTGAGGCCGGGGGGCGTCTGGAGGTGCGCGGGGCGACGGTGCTCGAACTGGGCGGGGGCGAGGTGGGGCGGGCGCGGGCGGGGGCCGTGGGGCTGGAGGTGTCGGACCCGGAGGTGTTTAAGTATGAGCTTAACAAGCCGACCGAGCTGGACACGCGGGAATTAAGCGCTTACATAAAGACGCTTAAGAGGAACGACCGCGACGTGCAGACCCTCTCGGTGGCCCTCGAGCGCAAGCGGGCCGAGCCCTTCTCGCCCCTCGTCATGGCGCTCGTCGGCGCCCCGCTCGCCCTCGCCTTCGGGCGCCGCAGCGCCGTCACGGCGCTGTGCGCCGCGGTCTTCATCGCGCTTACCTTCCTCGGCGTCACCAGCGGCCTGCAGCAGCTCGGCGTCGGCGGCCTGCTCCCGCCCGCCGTCGCGGCCTGGTCGCCCGTCTTCATCATCGCGGCCGTCGGCGTATACTTCCTCGCCCGCACAAAGACATAAGTAAAAGGCCGCGGGCGGGAGGGGCGACACCGCCCTCCGCCCGCGGCCCGGCCCCTTACTGGCCGCCCCCCGCGCGTCGCCCCCAAAGCCCCCCGCCTCAGGTCCCCGTCTCCCAGCTCGAGAGGTACTCGGCCTGCTCCGGCGTCAGGGTGTCTATGTTGATGCCGAGGGCGCGCAGCTTCAGCCCCGCGATCTCCGCGTCGACCTCTTCGGGGAGCATGTGCACGCCCGGCGGGAGCTCGCCCCTGTGCCTGACGAGGTACTCGACCGAGAGGGCCTGGTTGGCGAAGCTCATGTCCATCACGCTCGCCGGGTGCCCCTCGGCCGCGGCGAGGTTGATCAGGCGGCCCTCGCCGAGGACGATCACCCTCCGCCCGCCCTCGCGCAGGGTGTACTCCTCCACGAACGGCCGGAGCGTGGCCGGCGGCCCGGACATCTCTCGGAGGGCGACGAGGTTCAGCTCCAGGTCGAAGTGGCCGCTGTTGCAGACGATGGCCCCGTCCTTCATCCGTGCGAAGTGCTGCGCGTCGATCACGTGCCGGTTGCCCGTCACCGTGATGAAGATGTCCCCGAGCCGGGCGGCCTCCGCCATGGGCATCACGCGGAACCCGTCCATCACGGCCTCGACGGCCTTGATCGGGTTGATCTCGGTCACGACGACGTTGGCGCCCATCCCGCGCGCGCGCATGGCGACGCCCTTGCCGCACCAGCCGAAGCCCACGACCACGATCGTGCGCCCGGCCAGGAGGATGTTCGTGGCGCGGACGATGCCGTCCAGTGTGGACTGGCCCGTCCCGTAGCGGTTGTCGAAGAAGTGTTTGGTCTGCGCGTTGTTGACGGCGATGGAGGGGAAGGCGAGGACGCCGGCCTGCTCCATCGCGCGCAGGCGCACGATGCCGGTCGTGGTCTCCTCGGTCGTCCCTATGACCTCCTCCTTCTGCGCCCCGCGCTCCTTCAGGAGCGTGGCGACCACGTCCGAGCCGTCGTCTATGATGACCTGCGGGCGGAAGTCCAGCGCCGTGCGGACGTGGCGGTTGTAGGTCTCCACGCTCTCGCCCTTGACGGCGAAGACGGGGATGCCCCAGTCCGAGACGAGCGCGGCGGCCACGTCGTCCTGCGTCGAGAGGGGGTTGCTGGCGATGATCAGGGCCTCGGCCCCGCCCGCCTGGAGCGTGCGCGCGAGGTTGGCCGTCTCGGTCGTGACGTGTGCGCAGGCGACGAGGCGAACCCCCTTGAGGGGTTTCTCCTGCTCGAACTTCTCGCGGATCAGGCGCAGCACGGGCATCTCCCTTTCGGCCCACTCGATGCGGCGCCGTCCGTCCGCGGCCAGGGAGAGGTCACGCACGTCGTACTCGCTGAGGCTGGTCGAACTCATGCAGTCTTTGAACCTTTCCTGTGTATTTATTTAAGAGAGTCTTGGGGATTTCAGACCCCGGCTGCCTCGCGCAAAACCTCGGCCCGGTCGGTCTGTTCCCACGTAAAACCTTCGTCGTCGCGCCCGAAGTGGCCGTAAGCGGCCGTCCGCCTATAGATTGGCCGCCGCAGCTTCAACTCTTTGATGATGCCTCCGGGGGTGAGCGGGAAGTGCTCCCGCACGAGTGTCGTGAGCCGCCCCTCCGGGACGCGGCCCGTCCCGCCCGTGTCCACGAGCACGGAGACGGGGTCGGCCACGCCGATCGCGTAGGCGAGCTGCACGAGGCACTTTTCGGCCAGGCCGGCCGCGACGATGTTCTTCGCGATGTAGCGCGCCATGTAGGCCGCCGAGCGGTCGACCTTGGTCGGGTCTTTGCCCGAGAAGGCCCCGCCCCCGTGCGGCGCGTAGCCGCCGTACGTGTCCACGATGATCTTACGGCCCGTCAGCCCCGCGTCCCCCTGCGGCCCGCCCGTCACGAAGCGCCCCGTGGGGTTTATGTGAAACTTCGTGTTCTGGTCGATCAGCTCGGCGGGGACGTTGGGCCTGATAACTTCCTTGAGCACCTCCTCGTGCAGCTGCTCGGCCGGGACCTCCGGGGAGTGCTGCGAGGAGATGACGATGGTGTCTATCCGGAAGGGGCGGCCGTCCCTGTACTCCACGGAGACCTGTGACTTGCCGTCGGGGCGCAGGTAGGGGAGCGTGTTCGCGCGCCGCGCCTCGGAGAGCTTGCGCGCGAGCCTGTGGGCCGTCTGGATCGGCATCGGCATCAGCTCCGGCGTCTCCGTGCAGGCGAAGCCGAACATGAGCCCCTGGTCGCCGGCGCCGCCCGTGTCGACCCCCTGGGCGATGTCCGGCGACTGCCTGCCGACGGCCGTCAGCACGCTGCAAGTGTCACAATCGAAACCGTATTTGGCCCTGGTGTAACCAATTTCTCGAATGGTTTCACGTGCCACTTGCGGGAATTCGACGGCGGCCGAGGTGGTGATCTCGCCGGCGATGACGACCAGCCCCGTCGTCACGAGCGTCTCGCAGGCGACCCGGCCCGTCTCGTCTTGGCCGAGCACCGCGTCGAGCACGGCGTCCGAGATCTGGTCCGCGATCTTATCCGGGTGGCCTTCCGTGACGGACTCCGAGGTGAAGAGGAAGTTGTTGTTGCTCAAAGCTTACAGGGCTCCTTACGGGTGTTTCGAGAGCTTTATGCGGAATAGCTCCGGATAAAAGACCGCGTAATGTAACAGCCCGCCCCTCCACTGTCAAGGAAGGCCCTTTGGTATGTCGAGGGGCTTGTGGGGTTTACGGGAAGGCGGAGACTGTTTTAGAGATTGGGGGTCGGTTCGGGTCGTCTGACATAATATTCATTATCGGACTCAAACGCCCTCTGTCCCCCGGCCGCCCGCTTGATAAACTCAACCCGAGACAGTACACTGGCCCGCCACTAGAAAAGGTCTTTCCGGGCACGGGTCAGAGACGTTTACAACCTCCTTCGCCCGGCTCCCCAGAGAGTGCTTTGCGCCGCCGCCTGAAAGAGTCGCAGCCCTTCCGCGACCCGCCGGCCCGCAGTGTGAAAGGCCACCTACAGTCTAACGGGAGGAAAACCGTCTGATGAGTGTCTCCGCAGACCGAGAGATCTTAATCGAACCTTACGGCGGGCGGCTCCGAGAGCTGCTCGCCCCGGAAGGCGCGCGCGAGGAGCTGCGCGCACGCGCCGCCGCGCTGCCGCGCCTACAGCTCACGCCGCGCAACGTCTGCGACCTGGAGCTGCTCGCGACGGGCGCCTTCTCGCCGCTCTCGCGCTTCATGGGCCGCGCCGACTACGTGCGCGTGCTCGAAGAGATGCGCCTCGCCGACGGCACGCTCTTCCCCATGCCCGTCACGCTCACCGTCCGGCGCGACGCCGGGCTCCGGCTCGACTCCGAGGTCGCCCTCGTAGACCAGTACAACGACCCGCTCGCCCTCATGCGCGTCGAGGAGCTGTTCGAGTGGGACCGCGAGCGGGAGGCGCGCCTCGCCTACGGCACCAAAGACGTGCGCCACCCGCTCGTCGCCGAGATGAACTCCTGGGGCGAGCTGTGCGCCTCGGGCCGCCTGGAGGTGCTCCAGCTGCCGCGCCACTACGACTTCAAATCCTTGCGCCTGACCCCGCGCGAGGTGCGCGCGCGCCTCAACGCGCTCGGCCGCCCAGACGTCGTCGCCTTCCAGACCAGAAACCCCCTCCACCGCGCGCACGAGGAGCTCACCGCCCGCGCCGCCCGGAGCATCGACGGCTCGCTCCTCCTGCACCCGGCCGTGGGCCTCACGAAGCCCGGCGACATAGACCACTTCACGCGCGTGCGCACCTACAGGCTCCTCGCCGAACGCTACTACGACCCCTCCCGCATGCTGCTCGCCCTCCTGCCCCTCGCGATGCGCATGGCCGGCCCGCGCGAGGCCCTCTGGCACGCGCTCATCCGCCGCAACTACGGCGCCAACCACCTCATCGTCGGGCGCGACCACGCGAGCCCCGGCCTGGACTCTGAGGGACGCCCCTTCTACGGCCCCTTCGACGCGCAGGAGCTGGTCGCCAAACACAGCCGGGAGCTCGGCGTCCGCCCCCTGCCCTTCGCAGAGATGCTCTACATCCCCGAAGAGGACCGCTACGAAGAGGCCTCGCGCATCCCCAAAGGCACCCGCACGGTCTCCATCTCGGGCACCGAAGTCAGGGAAAAATACCTCCGGCGCGGCCGCCAACTGCCGCCCTGGTTCACGCGGCCCGAGGTCGCTGCGATCCTCGCCCAGGCGCACCCGCCGCGCGACCGGCAGGGCTTCTGCCTCTGGTTCACGGGCCTCTCCGGCGCCGGCAAGTCCACGACGGCCGAGATCGTCGCCGTCAAACTCCTCGAGCACGGCCGCCAGGCCACCCTCCTCGACGGCGACGTCGTCCGCACGCACCTCTCCAAAGGGCTCGGCTTCAGCAAGGAGGACCGCGACACAAACATCCGCCGCATAGGCTTCGCCGCCTCCGAGATCGCGCGCCACGGCGGCGTCTGCATCTGCGCCGCCGTCAGCCCCTACCGCGCCACGCGCAACGAGTGCCGCGCCATGGTCGGCACCGAACGCTTCATAGAGGTCTTCGTCGACGCCCCCCTCTCCGAGTGCGAGCGGCGCGACGTCAAAGGCATGTACCAGCAGGCGCGCGAGGGCAAGATCAAAAACTTCACCGGCATAGACGACCCCTACGAGCCGCCCCTCCACCCCGAAATCCACATCGACACCGTCGCCCACACGGCCGAGGAGAACGCCGAAACCATCCTCGCATACCTCGCGCGGGAGGGCTTCGTGCGCGCCTCGCAGACCGACGAGGAGACGTCGGAGGCCGCCGGCCAGGCCTCCGCTTCCGTCCACGCCTCGTAGGCGGCGGCCGCGGGGCGAACAGAAAGGGAGGGCGGGGTTGAGGCTTGAGCCCCTCCCCCGCCCTCCCTCTGTGCGTAGCGTCGAATACGGGACGCCCGGTTCGTCGGCCGGAGGGCGCGGCGACGTAAAGGCCCCGCGCGCCCCGCCCTACCCCCGCCAGCAGCCCAAATCGCGGCCCAGAAGCTCTTCGAGCCGGGCCACGTCCTCCTCGTAATACTTCCGGAATAACTCCTCGCGCAGCCCCGGGTCCAGCCTCTCCTTGTGCGGGCGCAGGTTCATCCCCACGATCTTCTCGCGCAGACGGTCGCGCAAGACCGGCGAGCGCACGAAAGCCCTCGCGGCCCGCCGCACGCGCGAGGCGTCGTCGAAGATCAGACGGCTGACGGCCTTGATCTTCGGCACGCCGGCCTCGTTGCGCCGGGCCTGCGGGTCGAAGCGGTGCGGGGCGATCCCTAGGAAGCGGCAGACCTTCTCCAGACCGGGCCGCGCGTCGCCGCGCACGTCCTCCTCGAAGAGCAGTACGAGGCTGTTCTCGCGCGGGAACAGCCCGTAGAAGCGCGCCAACTGCCCCGCGTAGAGCCCCGTCGGCCCGAAGCCCGCGGCCGCGCCTTTAGCAAACGACAACTCCATGTAGCGCGGGAAATCGTCCACCGTCAGACCCTCGTGCACGGACATCCCGGCCAGAGACATCGTGAAATGTGAGAAGGCGCGGTCCACCGGGTGGCGCAGCATGAAGATCAGTCTGACCTCCCGGCCGAGCGCCTCGCGTATGCGCCCCGCGACGTGCGGGTAGATCAGGTAGCTGGGCGTCGCCTCGCCGACGGCCGGGCGCCCCTCGCGGTTGTCGAAGAAGGAGGAGTAGTAAGAGAGGCCGCGCGCGAAGTTCTCCTCGATGTCGAAGAAGTGCACCTCCTTTATGCTCGACAGGCAGACCTCCGGGTGCTGACTGAGCACGTTGAATAAGAAGGTCGTGCCGCCCTTCTGCGCGCCGGGGATGAGGAAGTTCGGGAGCGTCCGTTTCTCCATGATCAGGCGGTTCAATATATTTCCGCGCGCCGGGGGTTGTCAACGCGGGCGCCGCCCCCGACCCGCCCCTTTTTAAATCAAAGCCCGTTTGTGTAGAATGTCGGCTCCGGAGCCGTAGAGCCGAACGCCCCGAAGGACTCGCAAGGATTCATGCCCATCAAGATTGATAACCTCTCGCAGCGCCAGCCCCTCCCGGCAAAATTAACCGAGACCATCAACCGCGTCGTAGACTCGACCCCGCGCGAACACCTGCGCGGGCTCGAGCGCATACGCCTCGTCGACACCATCTCCGACCCGCGCCTGCGCGCCGGCCAGACCGCCAAACTCCCCGGCCTCTACCACCCGCGCCAGGGCACGCAGCCGGCCTGGCTCGAGGTCGCCCTCGACGTCCTGATGCCGCCCTCCACCCCCTTCTATAAAAAGTGGATGTCGCGCCTCTCCCTGAAGACCAACCTGGCCGCCGTGCTCTTCTCCCTCATAGGGCAGCACTACCACCTGACGCTCAGGCATTCCGTCAAGAAGGGGCAGTTCGAGCAGTCCGTAAGGGCCTACACCGAGAAGCAGTTGAAGAAGTGGAACGAGAACGAGCACACCTTCCGCGCGCGCCTCTTCAAACCCCTCCAGCCGACCTTAGAGCGCTGGGCGCGCTCACTCCAGAAGAGGGCCAAGGAGCAGAAGAGGGGCCGCTAAATTTCTCCCGGACAAACGCAATGGAGGGGAGGCTGTTCTGACGGCCTCCCCTCCATCTTTTTTGAGTTCACAAATCACTTCAACCGTCTTCGTTATCAGACCCGCGCCCGGCCTCCAGCTCAGCGATTAAGTCCCGCAGAAGCTCAAGGACATCCGCCTCTTTGGGGTCGGGGCGGCTGAAGCGCACCTCCACGGTCGCCCCCCGCGAAGGCACCGCGCGCTTGAAAACGAAAGGCCGGGGGGCCGAAGGCCCTTCTATCTGCTGCCTGCGCGCGGCACGCGCCCCGTCCCTGGTCAGGCCCTTCCGCGCGATCTCCGAGACCATCCGGCGCATGGAAGCGGTGTCGGGCTGGCGCACGATCTGCAAAAGGGTGGACTTGACGTTGATGTCGGCCCGCCGACATTCCTCACGTATCTCTTCAGGGAGCGCGGCGATCGAGAGCGCCTCGGTGACGGTGCTGCGGCTCTTCCCGACCTTCTTCGCCACGTCGTCGTGCGTGTACCCGTAGCGCTCGCACAGAGCCAGGAGGCCGTCGGCCTCCTCCCAGGGCGTCAAATCCTTCCGCTGCAGGTTCTCTATGAGGGCGATCTCGGCGACCGTCCGCTCGTCCACGTCCATCTCTATGCAGGGGACCTCCCGCAGCCCCGCCGCACGCGCCGCACGCCAGCGCCGCTCGCCGGCGATGATCATCCAGCGCCCGCTCACCTCCGAGGGCTTGACGAGGAGCGGCTCCAAGACCCCCCGGTCCGCGATCGAGGCCGTCAGCTCCGAGAGGTCGCCGACCTCTACGCGCGGCTGCCGTGGGTTCGGGTCGATCTGCTCCAGGGGGATCAGGCGGCCGATGGGGGTCGGGCGCTGCCCCGCGAGCTCTTCCACGTAGTGCGTATCGTGCCGCATGCGTATGCCTGCGGGGAGTCCTCTTCTAGACACGGCCCATCACCTCTTCGCAAAGTCTCGCGTACTCACACGCCCCGGAAGACTGCGGCGCGAAGGTAAAAATCGACTCCTTGTAGGCGGGCGCCTCCTCCAGACGGACGCTCTTCGTGATGACGGTCTCGAACATCTGCGCGCCGAAGACGTTCCGGATCTGCTCGTAGACCTCCCGCGCCAGGGTCGTGCGCTTGTCGTGCAGAGTCACCACCACGCCCAGCACCCTCAGGTCCGGGTTGGGGCGCGCCTTGACCTTCTCGATGGTTTCGAGCAGGTCGTCCGTCCCTTCGAGCGCGTAGTAAGAGGGCTGTATGGGGATCAGAACGTGTGAGGCGGCGACCAGCGCGTTGACCGTAATCAGACCGAGCGTCGGCGGCGTGTCTATGAAGACGGCGTCGTAGCGCCCACGGAGCGTCACCAGGCGGTCTTTGAGGCGGAAGGGGGCGTCGAAATCGCCGACCAGCTTGGCCTCGAGCTTCGCCAGGCTGATCCGCGCGGGGATCATGTCGAGCCCCTCTATGGGCGTACGGTAGATGTAGTTGGCGAGGTCGCCGGCCCCGTCGACCATCATGTCGTAGGCCGAGAGGTCTACCGTGTTCGGGTCGAGGAAGGAGATCGAGCTGTTCCCCTGCGGGTCGAGGTCTACGAGCAGGACGCGGCGCCCCTTCTGCGCGAAGGCGGCCGCGAGGTTGATCGCCGTGGTGGTCTTCCCCACCCCGCCTTTCTGATTCGCGATGGCGATGACGGTGTCCAAAAGGGGTCGTGTCCTCAGAAGCTTCGGGGCCGCCGCGGCCTCACATCGGGAGGTCGCCGGCTTCGCCTATGACGTCGGGCCACTCGTCTTCGGAGCCCGCGCCCGACTCCTCCTCCTCGGCCGCGGAGACCGTGTTGCGCGAGGCCCGTATGACCTCTTCGTTGACGTAGATGGGGCTGTCGGCCCGCAGCGCCAGCGCGATGGCGTCGGACGGGCGCGCGTCGAGCATCAGGGACTCACCGGCCTGGTTGCGCATCTCTATCACCGCGAAGAAGGTGTTGTCGCGCAGCTCCGTGATCACCACGCGCAGGACTTTCGCCCCCATCTCCGTGATCAGGTTGCGCAGAAGGTCGTGAGTCATCGGGCGCTGCGGGGCGATCTTCTCGATCTCCAGGGCGATGGCGTTGGCCTCGTAGGCCCCGACCCAGATCGGGAGCATCGTCTCGCTGTTGACGTCCTTCAGAATGATGATCGGCGTCCCGCTGCTCGGGTCCATCATCAGCCCGCGGATTTTGACTTCGATCTCCGTCATACGCCGCCTCCCCCTGACTCCCCCGCGCGCCTAGAAGGCCCGCAGCTCTCCGTACAGGCTGTTGGTCTTCGCCTCGACGATCTGCAACTCTACGACCCGCCCGACCAGCTCCGAAGGGCCTCGGAAGTTGACCACCTTGTTACAGGCCGTGTGACCTGAAAGGTCTTCGGCGCTGCGCGCGCTCTCGCCCTCTACGAGCACGCTCGCCTGCGTCCCCACGTAGGATTGATAAATCCTTCCCTGGATTCCCCTCTGCAACTTTTCGAGGGCGAGGAAGCGGCGCGTCTTCTCGGCCGCCGAGACGTCTTCGGTCAGCTTCGAGGCCGGCGTCCCCGGCCTCTCGGAATACTTGAAGATGTAGAGCCCATCGTACTGACAGCGCTCCACTAAGCTCAAAGTGTCTCCGAACGCCTCGTCGGTCTCGCCCGGAAAGCCCACGATGATGTCGCTCGTCAGTGCGATCCTCCGGCGGGCGTTCTTGATCGCCTCGACGCGCCGGAGGTAGTCGGAGACTTTGTAACCCCTCCGCATGGCCCTCAAGACCTGGTCGTTGCCGGACTGCACGGGCAGGTGCACCCAGGGGCAGAGGTTTTCGTGCTCGTCTATGGCCGAGACGATGTCCGCGTGAAAATCCCTGGGGAAAGAGGTCGTGAATTTCACACGCGGCATCCCCGTAGAGGCCACCGCGCGCAGAAGCCTCGCGAAGGGCGTGGCGCCCCGAAAACCTTCCAGCCCGTCCTCAACCTTCGGCCGGTAACTGTTGACGTTCTGGCCTATGAGCTGCACCTCCCTGTAACCTTCCGAGGCCAGTCGGCGGACGTCCCGGAGGATTTCCGCAGCCGTGCGGCTGCGCTCGCGCCCCCTCGAATATGGGACGATGCAGTAGGTGCAGAACTTATTGCAGCCCTCTATGATCGGAACGAAGGCGACGTGCCGCGAGTGGCGCTCGACTGGCGAAACGTCCCAGGACATCTCCCCCGAACGCTCGCCCAGGTCGAGCGCGCGCTCCCCCCCCTCGCGCGCCCTCTCTATGAGAGAGGGCAGACGCTCGGTGGCGCGCGTCCCGACCACAAGCCTGACCGAAGGGGCCTGTGCGAAGACGGCCTCGCCCTCGAGCTGCGCCACGCAGCCCATAACCCCTATCAAAGGCTGCGCCCCGCCGCGCCGGCTCCTGACCTCGCCGATACGCGTGTAGACCTTCTGCTCCGCGCGCGCGCGCACCGAGCAGGTGTTGAAGAGGACTACGTCGGCCGCGTCGGGCGAGTCGGCCATCTCGTAGCCGGCCGTGCGCAGCTTCGTCGCGGCCAACTCCGTGTCGGCGACGTTCATTTGACAGCCGAAAGTTTCGATATAGACGCTGGTTCTTCCCATGCCGGCCCGCCTCTGCGGGGCGAGTGTAACAGAATTGACGATACGGAGGCGAGCACTTTTAGACTCGGAGGCCGCCGCGCACGCCGTACGCCGTCCGGCCGCGGGTCGAGTCAGACTCGCTTCCGGCGACCCCTTTCGAGCCCCCGGAGCGGAGGCCCTGCGGGCTCCTCCAACATCCAGCGCGCGGTCTCCCTGACGGCCTCCGCGTCGTTCGAGCCGCTGATCATTCGGGCCAACTCGCCGACACGCTCCTCGCGCCGAAGCTCCCTCACGGTCGTGAGCGTCCGCCCGGCCTCGACCTCTTTCGAGACGACGTAATGGTGGTCGGCGTAGCGCGCGATCTGCGCCTGGTGCGTGACGCAGAGCACCTGCTGCGAACTCGCGAGGCCCTTCAGCCTCTGCCCCACGGCGTCGGCGGCCTTCCCCCCGATGCCGGCGTCTATCTCGTCGAAGATTAAAGTCCCGCCCGAGCCCCCGGCGTTATCAGACCCGGCGCGGCCGGCGCAGACCGTCCGCAGCGCGAGCATCAGCCGCGAAAGCTCACCGCCGGAAGCGACCTTGCCGAGCGGCCGCGGGCTCTCGCCGACGTTGGCCGAAAGGAAGAACTCTACGCGGTCGATGCCGTCCTTCGAGAAGGCGGGGGCTTCCGAGCCGTCCTCGAACCCTTCCGAATCCGCCCCGGCGCCCCCTTCCCCCCCGGAGGCCGCCTCCGGCGGCGTCTCGACCGAGACGTTAAAGCGCGCGCGCTCCATCGCCAGTTGGCGGAGTTCCTTCTCCACGCTCTGCTCCAGGCCGCGTGCCGCCGCGTGCCGCTCGCGCGAGAGGCTCCGCGCCAGCGCCAGGTATTCGCCGCGGGCCTTCTTCACCTCCAGCACCAGCTCGCCCTCGCGCTCCGCCTCGGAGGCCAGCCCGCCCAACTGCTCCCGCAACTCACGGCGCAGGTCTAAAAGCCCCCGCAGGTCGCGCCTGTACTTACGCTTCAGCATTTCGAGCTGATTCAGACGCCCCTCGATCTCTTCGAGCCTCTGCGGCGAGAAATCCACCCCGCCCCCGAAGCCGCGCAGGCCGTCGGCCACCTCGGAGAGGATCACCGAGGCGTTTTCGACCATCTCGGCCCAACCCTCGACCCGCGCGTCAATCCCCGCCAGCTCCAGAATCTTTTTCCGGACCGAGGCGAGCCGCGCCAGAACGCTCTCGTCGCTCTCGTAGAGCTCGAAATGGCCCGCAGAGCAAAGCTCCAAAGCCCTCTCCGCGTGCGTCAGAAGATTTCTCTCCGACGAGAGGAGTTCGTCCTCCTCTGGCTGCGGGTTCAGCTTCTCGATCTCCTCTAGCTGGTAGCGGAGGAAGTCGCCCAGACGCTCCCGCTCGGAGACCCTCTCGCGCAGCTCTCGCAGCGCGCCGGCCGCCGCGCGCCAGACGCCGTAGGCGCGGGCCGTGGCCTGCCGGAGCTCCTGGCAGCCGGCGTACATGTCCAGAAGTTCGAGCTGGTTGTGCGCGGAGGCGAGCGCGTGCTGCTCGCCCTGCCCCTGTATCTCGAGGAGCAGCGGCTGGAGCAGTTTTAAGGTGGCCGCCGTCACCCTCTGGTCGTTGACGAAAATGCGTCCGCGGCCGCTCGCGTGTAGCTCCTTGCGGATGATCAGCTCCTCCGACTCGCCGACGCTGACGCCGACGCCGTCGAGGAGTTCGCAAAGCTTCCGCCTGACCTCGCCCCCCGCCTCGAAGACGCCCTCGACCAAGGCCATCTCGGCCTCCGTGCGGATCAGCTCGGCCCCGCCCCTCCGGCCGAGGAGCAGCCCGAGCGCGTCGACGATGATGGATTTACCGGCCCCGGTCTCCCCCGTCAGGAGGCAGAGGCCCGGGTGGAGTTCGACTTTCAGTTTATGTATGACGGCGAGGTTGATGATGTTAATGAACTTCAACATATAACGCTCTCTCAATTAAGACGCTTCTTTTAAAGTTAACCCTCAGCCCGGGTCGCGCCGCCGGGACCTTTAATACTATTCTTGACCGAACCCCCGCGCAAATGTAGTATTACCCGTTCTTCCCTACAAGCCGTCAGTGAAAGGACGCTCCAAATGTCTTTCAACAAGATCATACTGGTCGGGAACCTCGGCCGCGACCCGGAGTTGCGCTACACCCCGCAAGGCACCCCGGTCTGTTCTTTTACGATGGCGACGAACGAGAGGCGGCGGGATAAGAGCGGGGAGTTCCAGGACCAGACCACTTGGTTTCGCGTGACCCTCTGGGGGCGGCAGGCCGAGACGGCCTCCCAGTACCTGACCAAGGGCCGCCCCGTCTACATAGAGGGCCGCCTGCGCATAGAGGAGTGGACCGACCGCGACGGCAAGCAGCGCTACACGCTCGAAGTGCACGCGACCGACATGCAGTTCATAGGCGGGCGCGGCGACGACGCGCAGGCCGGGGCCCCCCGGCCCGAACCTTCCCGAAGCGCCGCCGGCCCCGGAGGCCACGCCGAGGTCGAGGACGACGACATCCCCTTCTGAAGCGTTTTTTTGTCGGCGCGCCGACTCTTCAAGTTCTGCCTGACCTGCCGCGCGGTTCAAGCAGTTCATTAACTCCGGAAGGTTCCCCGCGCGGGAGCCTAAAAACCGAGCGCCCTGAACCTCTCGTAGCGCCTCGCAAGCCTCTGCGCCGCGCTGAGGCTCTGCGACCCCCTCAAACCTTCAAGTAAAGCCTCATCCAGATTGCGCGCGGCCTCGTCGTAAGAGGTGTGCGCCCCCTGCCCCGGCTCCGCCACGATACGGTCTATGATTCCGAGCGCCTGCAGGTCCCTGGCCGTCACCTTCAGAGACTCCGCGGCCTTGCCGGCCTCGGCCGCGTCCTTCCAGAGGATCGCGGCACACCCTTCCGGCGTGATGACGGAATAGACCGCGTTCTCCAACATCAGGACCGCGTCGCCGACCCCAATCGCTAAGGCCCCGCCCGACCCGCCCTCGCCTATGATCGCCACGACCAGGGGGACGTTCAGGCGCGCCATCACGAGGAGGTTGTTGGCAATCGCCTCGGCCTGCCCGCGCTCCTCCGCGTCTATGCCGGGGTAGGCGCCGGGCGTGTCGACGAGCGTGATGACGGGCCGGCCGAATTTCTCCGCCAGCCGCATCACGCGCAGGGCCTTGCGGTAGCCCTCGGGCTTCGGCATCCCGAAGTTGCGCAGCCGCCGCTGCTTCATGTCGCGCCCCTTCTGCTGCGCGACGACGGCGACCGGCGCCCCGTGGTAGTTGGCGAACCCGCAGATCAGCGCCTGGTCGTCGGCGTACCTGCGGTCGCCGTGGACCTCCACGAAGTCTTCGAAGAGGCGCTCGATGTAGTCGAGCGCGTAAGGCCGCTCGGCGTGGCGCGCGAGCCTTACGCGCTCCATCGCCTCTTCGCGCCCGGCGCCCGGCGCGCCCCCCGACAAACTCTCTTCCACTCGGTCCCTCTCCAGGGTAAAGGGTCTGCTGTCACGGGCTAACGCATCCAGTCTACGAAGCAGCCCGACTCCCTCAGCTTCGTTTCGAGCTGCAGGCCGCCCGCCACCCGCAGCGTGCTGTGCGGGCGCGTGCGCACGAGCATGCCGTTGACGAGCACCTCGAACTGCACCTCGCACTCGCCCCTGTTCGACTGCAAGACCTGCCAGATGTCTTCCAGCTTCGCCCCCGCCGGGAATTCGGGCGGGAGGCGCACGACCATCGTCTTCGCCCGCTTCTGCACGGCCTCTTCGAGCAGCATGACCTCGGCGACGATGACCGTGCAGACGTTATCATCGCTCACTTCCAGCCTGCCTGTCACGACGAGCGCCTGGTCCTCGACGATTAACTTTCCGAACTTCCCGAAGACGTCCGGCCACGCGACGCACTTGACCCCCCCGTCCTGGTCTTCGAGGCGGAAGAGCCCGAAGCGGTCGCCCTTCTTCGTCGTGCGCGCCTGCGCTCCCGCGACCACGCCCGCGATGTTTATAACCTTGCCGCCGCCCTGCCCTACGAGCGCAGAGGTCTGCGTGCATTTCAGCTTCGAGAGGGCGTCCGCGTAGTTCTCCAAAGGGTGGCCCGTGATGTAGAACCCTACGGCGTTCTTCTCGCCGGCCAGCAGCTCGGCCTTCGTCCAAGGCGTCGCGGCCGGCAGGGCGTCCCGGCGCGGCCCCGCCCCGCTCTCGACGGCCTCGCCGCCGAAAAGCGCGTTCTGCCCGACCTCCCTCGCCTTCTGCGCGC
The DNA here is from genome assembly GCA_035947355.1 of Pyrinomonadaceae bacterium. Lineage (GTDB taxonomy): Bacteria > Acidobacteriota > Blastocatellia > Pyrinomonadales > Pyrinomonadaceae > QHXN01. The sequence continues at coordinate 15,308 of DASZKF010000115.1, forward strand.
GCGTGCCGCAGGTCAGGGCGGCGTCTACGGCCGCGCAGAGTCGCGCGCGCCAACTCTCCGCGCTCGTTCCGGCGGGGCAGAAGGAGTCGAACGCCCCCGCGGAGCATAAGCTCTCCAGAACCCTCCGGTTGAGCGCGCGGTGGCCGACGCGCTCGGCGAAGTCGAAGAAGGAGAGGAAGCGGCCTCCGCGGCGGGCCTCGAGGATCGCCTCGACGCTCGAGTGGCCGACGCCTTTGAGGGCCTCCAGGCCGTACCTGATGCCGCCTCGGACGGGCGTGAACCCGGCCTCGCTCTCGTTGATGTCGGGCGGGAGCAGCCTGATCCTCTGGCCCTTCAGCTCCTGCGCGTACTTGAAGACCTTCGCCGTGTCTTCGAGCTCGTTCGAGAGGACGGCGGCGTAGAAGTGCTCGGGGTAGTGGGCCTTGAGGTAGGCGGTCTGGAAGGCCAGGTAGGCGTAGGCGACGCTGTGGCTGCGGTTGAAGCCGTAGTCGGCGAACTGCGCCATGAGCGAGAAGATCTGCTGGGCCTTCTCCCTTTTGATGCCGCGCGAGACGGCCCCCTCTATGAACTTGGCCTCGTGCTTCTCCATCTCCTCGCGCTTCTTCTTGCCCATCGCGCGGCGCATCAGGTCGGCCTCGCCCAGGGAGTAGCCCGCGAGCTTCTGCGCGAGCTGCATGTTCTGCTCCTGGTAGACGATGATGCCGTAGGTGTTCGAGAGGATCTCCTTCATCTCGGGCAGGAGGTAGCGCACCTGCTTGTGGCCGTGGTGGCGCTCGATGAAGTCGTCAACCATCCCGCCGTCGAGCGGCCCCGGCCGGTAGAGGGCGTTGAGGGCCGCCAAGTCCTCCAGCCCCTTCGGCTTCAGGCGCCGGCAGATCTCCTGCATCCCGACCGACTCGAACTGGAAGACGGCCTCGGTGCGCCCCTCGGCGAAAAGCTCCATGCTCTTGGCGTCGTCGAGCGGGACGGCCGACCAGTCGACCTCGGTGTTAAGCGTTTTCTTAATGGAGTTTAAGCAATCGCTTATGATGGTCAGCGCCGTCAGCGCGAGGAAGTCCATCTTGAGCACGCCCGTCTTCTCCAGGTCGGACATGGAGAACTGCGTCGTCACCTCCTGGTTCGAGCTGACGGCGACGGGCACGAGCTCTTCGAGCGGCTCCGGCGAGATGACGACCCCGGCCGCGTGCACGGAGGTGTGGCGGGCGCAGCCCTCCAGGCGCCGCGCGAGGTCTATCAAGTCCCTGATCTGCTCGCTCTCCTCGACCGCCCTGCGAAGCTCCGGCACCTGCTCCAGGGCCTGCGAGATGCTCACGTTGCGGCCCCGGACGGGCGGCGGGATCATCTTCGCGATCCGCTCGACCTCGCTGTAGGGCATGTTCAGGGCGCGCCCCACGTCCTTGATGGCCGCCTTCGAGGCCATCGTCCCGAAGGTGATGATCTGGCAGACGGACTGCCGGCCGTAGAGTTTCGTCACGTGCTCGATGACCTGGTCGCGGCCGCGGACGCAGAAGTCTATGTCTATGTCGGGCATCGTCACCCGCTCCGGGTTGAGGAACCGCTCGAAGAGCAGGTCGTACTGGAGCGGGTCCACGTCCGTGATCCCCAGGCAGTAGGCGATGAGCGAGCCGGCCGCCGAGCCGCGACCGGGGCCGACGGGGATTCGGTTGTCGCGCGCGTACTTGATGAAGTCCCAGACGATCAGGAAGTAGCTGGCGAACCCCATCTGCTTGATGACGGCGATCTCCCTGGAGACGCGCTCCTGGTAGTCGCCGAAGGTGTGCTTCAGGCCACCCTTCTGCCTGAGAGGCTCCCAGACGGTGGCGCGCCGGTACTCGTACCCTTCCCTCACGACCTTCTCGAAGTAGTCGTCCAGGCTGAGGCCGCGCTCGGAGTCCGGGATCGGGAAGACGGGCAGGAAGTTGGCCCCCTTCGGCAGCTCCAACTCGCACATCTCCGCGATCTCGACCGTGCGCTCCAGGGCCTCGGGCAGCTCCCCGCCGAAGGCGGCCCACATCTCCTCGGCCGAGCGGACGTAGAAGTTGGGCGGGCCGTAGCGCAGGCGGTTCGGGTCGTTGACAGTCTTCCCGGAGCCTATGCAGAGGAGGATTTCGTGCGCCCGCGCGTCCTCGGCCCGGAGGTAGTGCGCGTCGTTGGTGGCGACGAGCGGGATGGAAGTCTTGCGCGCCAGCTCGACCAGCGGGCGGCGAATCTTCTTCTGGGCCTCCAGGTCGTGCTCCTGTATCTCCAGGAAGTAGTTCCCCTTCCCCAAGACCTCTTCGAACTCGCCGGCGGCGCAGGCCGCCTCCTCGAAGGCCCCGCGCGCGAGCATGGCCGAGGGGACGCCCGACATGCAGGCCGAGAGGCCGACCAGCCCCGAAGAGTTCTGCGAGAGGAGGTCGAGGTCTATGCGCGGCTTGTAGTAGAAGCCCTCGGTGTAGGCCTTCGAGCTGAGGCGGACGAGGTTCCGGTAGCCCTCGAAGTTTTTCGCCAGGAGGATCAGGTGGAAGTTGGCCTTCTCGCCGGGTTTGAGGCCCTTCTTGTCCCTCTCGTGCCGGCTCCCGCGCGTGATGTAGACCTCGCAGCCGACGATCGGCTTGACCCCCTGCGCCTTCATCGAGTGGTAGAAGGAGAGCGCGCCGAAGAGGTTCCCGTGGTCCGTGAGCGCGCAGGCGCCCATCCCCAGCTCGTTCAGCCTCCGGGCGAGGGGCTTGATCTGGATGGCGCCGTCGAGCAGGCTGTAGTCGGAGTGCAGGTGGAGGTGTACGAAATCCTTTTTTCTCATTTCCTTCGGCCCCGCGGCCGCGCGGGAGGGCTGGAGCTGTCCGAGCGGGGGGCACTATATCACGGACAAGGGGGCCGGGGCGGGCACAAGATGTGGGCTCAAGTTTCGCTTTAACAGGCTAAGCCTTTTGGGGAGAGCCGCTTCGGACGGAGGGGTGACAAAATGCTTCAGAGGGGGGGCGCGCCCCTTCACTCCCACTCGATGGTGCTCGGCGGCTTCGAGCTGATGTCGTAGACGACGCGGTTGACGCCGCGCACCTCCGAGACGATCCGGCCGGAAATCCTCCCCAGGACGTCGTGCGGCAGGCGCGCCCAGTCGGCCGTCATCCCGTCCACGCTCGTCACGGCCCGGACGGCGATGACGCGCTCGTAGGTCCGGAAGTCGCCCATCACGCCGACGGTCGAGACGGGGAGCAGGACGGGGAAGGCCTGCCAGACGCCGTGGTAGAGGTTCGAGAGCTTCAACTCCTCCTCCACGATGCGGTCGGCCGCACGGAGGATTTCGAGCGACTCCTCCCGCACCTCGCCGATGACGCGCACGGCCAGGCCGGGGCCCGGGAAAGGGTGCCGGCCGAGAATCTCTTCGGGCACGCCCAGCTCGCGGCCGATGCTCCTGACCTCGTCCTTGAAAAGCTCGCGCAGAGGCTCGATCAGCTTCAGCCGCATCCTCTCGGGCAGCCCGCCCACGTTGTGGTGGCTCTTGATGACGGCCGAGGGGCCGCGCAGCGAGACCGACTCGATGACATCCGGGTAGAGGGTGCCCTGCACGAGGAAGCTCGCGCCGCCGAGCCGTTCGGCCTCGCGCTCGAAGACCTCTATGAAGACCCGCCCGATGGCGCGCCTCTTCTCCTCCGGGTCCGTGACCCCTTTGAGCGCCCCGAGGAAGTGGGCCGCGGCCGGGACGCCGACGACGTTCAGCTTCATGCTCTGCCTGAAGAGGGCCTGCGTGGCCTCGAACTCGCCGTCGCGCAGGAGGCCCGAGTCTACGAAAATACAGGTCTGCCGCTCGCCCACCGCCCGGTGCACGAGCGCCGCGGCGACCGTCGAGTCCACCCCGCCCGAGAGGCCGCAGACGACCCGCTGCCCGCCGACCGACTCCCTGATCTTCGCCACCTGCTCGGCGATGATGGCGAGGGGCGACCAGTCGGGCCGCGCCCCGCAGACGTTGAAGAGGAAGTTCTGGAGAATCTGCACCCCGAAGGGCGTGTGCGCGACCTCCGGATGGAACTGGACGCCGAATATGCGCTTGCTTAAGCTCTCGAAAGCGTTAAGCACCCCGGCCGTCCGCGCCGTCTCGCGGAAGCCTTCGGGCATCCTTGTGACGTGGTCGCCGTGGCTCATCCAGACGTCCATCTCCGGCGGCAGGCCCCGGAAGAGCGGGCTGTCGGCCTCCGTGACGAAGAGCCGCGCGTAGCCGTATTCACGCCTCTCGGTGGGCTCCACCTCCCCGCCCATGTCCGCGGCCAGCACCTGAAGGCCGTAACAGATTCCGAGGACGGGGCAGTCCAGGGCGTTCAAAAGCTCGCCGGCCGGCCGGGGGGCCTCCGCCTCGTAGACGGACGCGGGGCCGCCGGACAGGATCAGCCCCTTCGGCCGGCGCGCGAGGACGAGTTCCGGGGAGGCGTTATAGGGTAGAATTTCGCAATAAACTTTGGCTTCGCGGACGCGGCGCGCGATCAACTGGGTGTACTGTGAGCCGAAATCCAGGATAATGACCGTGTCGTGCGCGGGCTGCTCGTTCAAAGTAAACCTCCTTCGGGGCTCGGGCATCCTGTGGACTGGCTCGGGCGGGGGTTTTGCCCTCGGGCAGTCCGTGTCGCCCTGACGGCGGCCTATTTAAACAGAGAATGTTGTTCTAATCAAAGAGGGCTTTTCGGCGGGGCCGGACGCCCCGGCGCGGGCCTTCGGCCGAACATGAGAGTCTTCGACAGAGGTTTTTTCGTACGTGCCGGTCTGGCCCTTTCCCTGCTCCTCCCGGCGGGCTCGGCCGGCGCGCAGGGGCAGCGGCAAATTCTGTCCCGGCCGCTCGGGGTCGTCTGGAAATACGAGACGGACGAGACGGTCAACCTCACGCCGGCCGTGAGCGAGGGCAGCGTCTACCTCCCGCTGCAGAACGGCGAGGTGATCGCCCTGCGCGCGGCGGACGGGGAGTTGAACTGGAGGGCGGAGGTCGGGGGCAGCATCTCGGCCGCCCCGGCCGCGGACGAGGCGGCGCTCTACGTCGCTTCGGAGAACGCCGGCGCGGAGGGCGAGGGGCCGGTCAAAAGGCGAGGGGCCGTGAGGTCTCTGGGGCAGCAGAGCGGCGTGACGCTCTGGCTGCGGACGCTCCCCGCCCCGATCCGCGGCCAGATGGTCTCGGATCAGACGGCCGTCTACGGCGGCGCCGAGGACGGGCGGCTCTACGCCCTGAAGAAGGCGACGGGCGAGCTGCTCTGGGTCAGACAGCACCCAGCCCCCTTCCTCTCGCAGCCCGTCCTAGCCGCCGGGAGGCTCTACATCGGCGACGAGGCCGGGAACCTTTTCGCCGTCGAGCAGCAGACGGGCCGCACCCTCTGGCGTTATCAGACCCGGAAGCCGTTCCGCGCCCCCGTCGCCGCCGCGGCCGACACCGTCTACGCGGCCTCGCACGACGGCCACGTCTACGCGCTGGACGCCGGCACAGGGAGTCTACGCTGGCGCGCGCGCACGGGCGGGGCCGTGCAGTCCGTGGCGCCCGCGGGCCGCTGCCTCTTCGTCACCTCCCTGGACAACTTCGCCTACTGCCTTTCGCCGCGGAAGGGCTACCGCGTCTGGAAGCGCCAGTTGCCGGGGCGGGTCGCGGCCCAGCCGCTCGTGACCGCAGACGGCATCCTCCTCGCCCCGCTCTCCGGCGAGGAGTGCGTCGTGCTCGACCCGCGCGACGGGCGGAAACTCAACAGCATCAACGTCGGCGAGGACAACAACACGGCGGCCGCGCCGCTCCTCTCCGGCGGCCTCGTCCTCCTGACGACGCGGAAAGGTCTCTACGCCTACGCGGGCGCGTCGGCGCGCGCCGGCGGCCCGGCCGGCGGTTGACGCGCCGTGCGCGGCGGCGGTCGGGGGTTCGACTCAGCGGCCCTCTTGCGGCTGGCGGAAGCGGAAGAGGGAGGCGAGGCGGAAGACCAGCCCGTGCAGGACGTAGGCCGAGACGATGGCGAGCAAAGTGTAGCGGGAGTAGAGCCAGACGAGCATCCCGACGGCCGCGAGCAGGAGCACCACGCGCGCCGTCGAGCGCCGCGTCCCGCCCACCGTCTTGAAGCTCGAATAGCGTATGGTGCTGACCATCAGCGGCCCGAGGGCGGCGATCAGCCCCATCAAGAGGCCGCCGTAGAGCGCGGGCAGGTCGCCGCCGTAGGTGTTGAGCGGGCTGGGGGCGAAGTGGACGACGGCGGCGATGAGGCCGGCGGCGGGCGGGATCGGCAGCCCGACGAAGTTCTTCTTGTCCACCTTCGCCGTGCCTTCGGAGAGCGGGCGCGGCCGCGTCGCCTGCACGTTGAAGCGGGCGAGCCGGAGCGCGCCGCAGATCAGGAACATGAAGGAGACGAACCAGCCGAGCTTCTGCGCCTGGCTGCCGTCGGCGAAGGCCGCGCCGTACCCCCAGGAGTAGGCGAGGACGGCCGGGGCGATGCCGAAGGTCAGGACGTCGGCGAGCGAGTCGAGTTGGATGCCCATCTCGGTGGTCGTCTTCGTCATCCGCGCGATGCGGCCGTCGAGGGCGTCGAAGAGCATCGCCCAGCCGATGGCGCGGGCGGCGTTGTCGAAGTTAGCGGCGGCCGCGGCCGGGTCGGCGTCGAGGAGCTGGAAGCCGCGCAGCGAGGCCATCACGGCGTAGTAGCCCATCCCGATGTTGGCGGCGGTGAAGGCGGAGGGCAGGAGGTAGAGGCCCTTCCGGATGCCGCGCCGCTCGCGGCCCGCCTCGGCGGTCGCCTCCATGCGTGGGGCTTTACCGGCCATCTTCGACCCTCCCGATGATGCTGGCCCCGCCGCGGACGCGCGCGCCGACCTCGACCTCGATGCGCACCTCGCGCGGCAGGATCAGGTCGGTGCGCGACCCGAACTTGATGAGGCCGAAGCGCTCGCCGAGCTCGAGGTGGTCGCCCGGCCGCTTCCAGCAGACGATGCGGCGGGCGAGGACGCCGGCGATCTGCTTGCAGACGACCGTCATCCGCTCGCCCTCGATGGTGAGCGAGTTCTGCTCGTTGACGAGGCTGGCCTCGTCGCGGGTGGCGATCAGGAAGCGGCCCTTCGTGTAGGTCACGTCCAGGACCCGCCCCGCGATCGGCGAGCGGTTGATGTGCACGTCGAAGGGCGACAGGAAGATGCTCACGACGTTGGGCGAGGCCGGGTCTCCGGGCGAGAGTTTTTCGACGCGCGTGACGCGCCCGTCGGCGGGCGAGACGACCGCCGTGTGGTCGGACGTGACCGAGCGGTTCGGGTCGCGGAAGAAGTAGGCCATGAAGGCCGCGAGGCCCAGGAGCGGCAGGGCGAGCCACCAGAGGCCGTAGAGGCCCGCGGCCAAGGCGGCAGCGAGCGGGACGAGCACCCACGGCAGACCCTCTCTCACCATCTTCGTCACCCTTCAGGACGCGGCCCGGCGCGCCGCCGGCCGCGTCGTCGAACCCTTCCCTCCCCCGACCCCAAACGCCTTTCGCCTCTTAACGGAAACGGGGGCGCTCATCAACCTTGAAGCGTCCCCGTCCCTCTAACCTGCGTCGGCCGCGGCGCGGCGCTCTTTCAGTGCGCGACGCTGTCGGCCCTCTGGTGGCGCAGCATGATGGCGTGCATCTGATCCTTAACGGCCAGCTTCTTCTTCTTCAACGTGATCTCTTCGAGTTGCTCCTCGTCGCTCGGGAACTGGAGCGAAGACAGCTCGCTGAGGCGCTGCTCGTAGCGGCCGTGCTCGCGCGCCAGCTCGCGGAACTCCGGGTCTGAGGCGATCAGTTGCTCCTTGAGGCTGTCCGTGTTCGTCATTTCCATCTCGGAGAATCTCCTTTCAGATGCGTCGGTGGTGTGGTCTCGCGCCCCCGGCGGGCGGCCCTCGACGGGGCGGGGCCTCCGGCCGGCTCCTTCAACACGCGCGAAAATGTTAGCCCAATCCCAGACCCTTATCAAGCCTTTGGGCCGAGCCGCCTCGTCATCACCAGAGCGTCCTCGACCGGCTCGCGGTAGTAGCGGCGGCGCTCGCCGGCGACCTCGAAGCCGTAGCGGCGGTAGAGCGCCTGCGCCGCGCGGTTGCCGGCCCGGACTTCGAGCACGGCCGAGCGCGCCCCGCCCCGCTCGGCGAGTTCGAGCGCGAGGCCGAGCAGGACGCCGCCGAGGCCGAGGCGGCGGGCCTCGGGGCGGACGCCGATGTTGTTGACGTGCACCTCGTCGGCGCCCACGCGCGCGGCGACGTAGCCGGCCACGGCCCGGCCGTTGAGGACCTCCGGCAGGCGGCCCCGCGCGACGAGCATGATCGCCTCGGGCTTCTCCAGCTCCGTGCGGTAGGCGTCCCAGCCCCACTGGCTGAGGCCGCAGGTCTCTTCGATCTCGACGACTTCGAGCAGGTCGTGCTCGCTCATCTGCGAGATGAGGAAGCCCGCGTGCGTGTACTCGGCCGTCAGCCTCGCGCTTGACATTGCTCGTGCAACTCCGCGTCGGAAGGCCGGACGTACAGCGGCCTCAGATCGTCCGCGCCCGGAGACTCGCCGCGCCGCAGGCGCGCCTGCGCCAGCAGCCCGACGCCGCGGGCCAGCGCGTCCGGCACCGGCACGTACTGCCAGGCGTCGCCGGCGTCCGCGCGGCCGTCGTCGGCCTCGACGAAGGCGAAGCCGTGAGCGCGTGCCGCCTCCTTGATGAGTCCGAGATACTTGAGCGCGCCGCCGCCGACCCACCTGAGCGCGCCCCCCGCGGCGACCGCCCGCTCGAGGAGGCGCGCGGGCGAGACGTGCGCGGGCGGCGAGAGTTCGCCGACTTCGCCGGCGGCGTTAACGGACAGGAACTGCGCGAAGACCTCCCCGCGCCCGGCGGGGATGAGGGCGACGAGCCTCCCGGCCGGGCGCGCGCCGTAGGCGACGGCGTGGAGCGTGGGCACGCCGGCCGCGGGCCGCCGGAGCGTGTGGGAGAGGGCCTTGAGCGTCGCGATGCCCGAGCGCAGCCCCGTGAAGCTGCCCGGCCCCGCGGCCGCGGCGAACAGCTCTACGTCGCGCACCCTGAGGCCGGCGTCTTTGAGCGCGGCGTCCACCTCGGCCAGGACGCTCGCCGCCCCCGACTCGCGCAGGTCGCTCGCGCGCTCGGCGAGCACTCCCGCCCCGCGCATGACGGCGACGCTGCGCCGCTCGGTCGCCGTGTCGAGGGCGAGCGTCAGCGGCCCCGCCGCCGTGTCCGCCGCGCCGGCCCCGCCGCCCTGAAAATTTTTGTCGTTTGACATGCCCCGATTTATCGCGAGATTATAGGCGCGGTGTTTCAACCAAATCAATTCTGACTTCCGGCTGAGCGGCTTTTCCAAGCAGGGGTTCCGATGAAGCAGCGTGTGGGGATTCTGACCGGGGGCGGCGACTGCCCCGGCCTGAACGCAGTCATCAGGGCCGTCGTCCGGCGCGCCCTCCTCGAGCCCGGCACCGAGGTGCTCGGCATCAAGAACGGCTGGCGCGGGCTCATCGAGGACGACATCCACCCGCTGCCGCGCTTCGCCGTCACCGGCATCCTACCGCGCGGCGGCACCATCCTCGGCACCTCGCGCGTCAACCCCGAGGACGCCCCCGAGCACCTCCGCAACATCCAGCGCAACTGGGCCAAGCACCGGCTCGACGCGCTCGTCGTCGTCGGCGGCGAGGGGACTCTGCGCGCCGCCCGCGACATGTGGCGCGACCACGGCTACCCGGTCGTCGGAATCCCGAAGACGATTGACAACGACCTCGACGGGACGGACGTGACCTTCGGCTTCGACACGGCCGTCAACATCGTCATGGAGGCCGTGGACCGCCTGCACTCGACGGCCGAGTCGCACCACCGGGTGATGGTCATCGAGGTGATGGGCCGGCACGCCGGCTGGATCGCGGCCTACGGCGGCATCGCCGGCGGGGCCGACGTGATCCTCGTCCCCGAGCACCCCTTCCGCCTCTCGCGCGTCTGCGAGCTGCTGCGCCGCCGCCAGACGCAGGGGAGCGCCTTCTCCATCGTCGTCGTCGCCGAGGACGCGCGCCCGCACCCCGAAGAAGACTTCCTCACCGAAGAGACCCGCGCGGAGATTTACGCGAGCGGCCGGCTCGGCGGCATCGGCTTTCACCTCGCGCGGGCCGTCGAGGCATGCACCGGCATCACCGCCCGCTACGCCAACCTCGGCTACGTCCAGCGCGGCGGCTCGCCGACGGCCTTCGACCGCGTCCTCGCCGCCCGCTTCGGCGTCAAGGCCGTCGAGGTCGTTTTGGAGAAGGGCTGGGGCCGGATGGTCGCGCTCCGCGGCGGCCGCGTCGTCAGCATCCCGCTCGACGACGCCGTCCAGAAGATCAAGCAGCTCGACGAAGACATCTACCGCGTCGCCGAGGTCTTCTTCGGCTGAAAGAGTTTCAAGTTCAAAGTTCCAAGTTCAAAGTTAAGACTGGTTCTTCAACTTGAAACTTGGAACTTTGAACTTGAAACTTCTATCGTATAATCCCTCCCGCCGATGAAACTCTGCCCGGTCTGCCGTTACTGCTACGAGGATGCCGAGACGGCCTGCGCGCGCGGCCACGGCATCCTCGTGCCGTCGCGCCACGGGCCGTGCCTCATCACCGACAAGTACCGGCTCGTCAGGCTCCTCGGGCGGGGCGGGATGGGGGCCGTCTACGCGGGCGTCCACGTCGAGCTCGACCGCCCGGCCGCCGTCAAGCTGCTCCTCCCCGACTTCCTCTGGGACTCCCAGGCGCTCGAACGCTTCCGCCGCGAGGCCCGCGCCGCCGCCCGCCTCAACCACCCCAACATCGTAGACACGTACGACTACGGGCTGCTCCCGACGGGCGAGGCTTACATCGTCATGGAGCTGGTCGAGGGGCAGACCCTGCGCGAGTACATGGACGCGGCGCACGCGATGCCGGCGGCCGAGGCCGTCCACGTCGCGCGGCAGGTCGCCGAGGGCATAGACGCCGCGCACCACGGCGGCATCGTCCACCGCGACCTCAAGCCCTCGAACATCATCCTCGCGCGCGACCACCGGGGCCGCGTCCTCGTCAAGGTCGTGGACTTCGGCATCGCCAAGCTGAAGGAGTTGTCTACGACGGGCGGCGGCGTCACCAACACGGGGGCCGTCGTCGGCACGCCGCGCTACATGTCGCCCGAGCAGTGCGCCGGCGCCGAGGTCGACGCGCGCAGCGACATCTACAGCCTCGGCGTGATCCTCTACGAGATGCTGGCGGGCCGCCCGCCCTTCGACGCGCCCTCGGCCACCGCCCTCGCCCTCAAGCAGGTGCAGGAGCAGCCGCCGCCGCTCGACTCGGCGCGGCCCGGCCTGCCCGCCGAGCTGGCCCGGCTCGTCATGCACGCGCTCGCGAAAGACCCGGCCGCGCGCCCGCAGGCCGCGGGCGAGCTGGCGCGCACGCTCGCCTCGATCGAGTCCGACCTGAGCGGCGAGGAGGGCGTGACGATGGCGGGCGCGGCGGGCGCGTCCGCCTCGGCGCCCGCGACACACACGGCCGCGGAAGCGGTCAAAGTCACCGGCACGACGGGCGAGGCTTTAGAGACCGAGCGGCCGCAGGCCGACACGCCCTCGACGGCGAGGGCCGGCACGCCGACTGGTGAACTCACCGCGCCCGCCGCGAGGAGTCCGGGCGAGGCCGCGCCCGCCGCGGGCCGGGCCTCTCCGGAGACGGCCGCAGCAGCGGCGTCTGCTACGTCGTCGCGCTCGCAGGGCCGGCGTTCTCTCACCTTCGCGCTCATCGGCCTGTCGGTCGTCGTCGGGCTGGGCACGCTGTACGCTTTGACGCGCCGCGGGGACTCGCCCGCGCCGGCCGACGACGCGGCGGGGCGCGCCCAGACAAACACCCCGAACGCCCCGACGGCGCAGCCCACGCCCGCGCAGGCGTCTTCGCCCGCCGGCGCAGTCAACTCTCCGCCCGCCGCGCCGGAGGTGGTCGACGAAGCCGAGTTGGTCGAAGCGCCCGAGGCCCAGCGCAGGGCTTTGGTCAGGGCGCTCGACCAGTGGGTCGCGGCGACGAACGCGCGCGACGTGAACGGGCAGTTGGCGCACTACGCCCCGCGGCTGACCAGCTTCTACCTCTCGCGCGGCGTCTCGCGCGAGGCGGTCAGGGCCGAGAAGATGCGCGCCTTCGGCGAGGCCGACCAGGTGCAGATTTCCATCGCCGACCCCGTCTTCCGCGTCGCCCGCGACGGGCGCACGGCCGTCGTCCGCTTCCGCAAGCAGTTCCTCATAGACTCCGGCGGCCAGCGCCGCACCGGCGAGGTCGTGCAGGAACTCCACTGGGCTAAGCTCGGCTCGGGCTGGAAGATCACGAGCGAGCGCGACTTGCAGGTCGTCAGGTAAGGCGGAAGCCCGACCGTGAGGGAGGGCGTCTTAGTTACGGCCGCGTCGAGCTACGTCCAATCTCAAACGCCCTCCTTCACGGTCGGGCTTCTGTCCCGCCTACTGTCTACCGTCTGCTCCCTCCTCCGCCTCGTTCTCGACGATATTCTCTTTGATCTTGTGTTCGATCTTCTCGCCCTTGATGTCGAGGCGGAGGCGGTTGTAGAGGCTCATGTACTGGTTCGCCACCCAGACGAGGGCGAAGCCGCCGACGAGGTAGCCGCGCCAGTCGTCGAAGAGAAGTTGAAAGCCGGTGACGGCGAGGAAGAAGGCGGCCACGTAGTGGCTGAAGCAGTACTCGCAGGTGAACAGGTAGAAGAACTTCCGCTGATACCAGCGCCGGCACGTCTGGCTCTTCTCGACGCAGTACTCGCGCGGCTCCCGGAACACCTCCTCGTGCGTCACCGTCCACGCCACGCACGCCACGGGGATGGCGAGGACGAAGAGCGTGATGATCTGTGTCGTCAGACTCATAAGAAAATGATGAATGCGGAATGCGGAATGATGAATGGAAGACAAGTCGTCAGTCGTCAGTCGTCAGTTATCAGTCGTCAGTTCTTTATTCATCATTCATCATTCCGCATTCATCGTTTCCCAATGCTGTTACGCTTTTGTCCCGCCCCTTTGATTTTTTTCGCGCGCGGGCCGGGCCGTGCCTTTCCGCGCCGGCTGTGTTAGCTTTGTCGCGCTAAGACTCCTTCGGGTGGGACCACCTTCTCGCTCGCCCAGAGGCACATGACGACGACCAACGCAGCGCTCACGCCGATGCTTCGGCAGTACCAGGAGCTGAAGCGGCAGCACCCGGGCACGCTCCTCTTCTTCCGCCTCGGCGACTTCTACGAGCTGTTCTTCGACGACGCCGTCACCGGCGCGCGCGAGCTGGAGATCACCCTGACCGCCCGCCACAAGGAGCGCGGCGCGCCCGTCCCGATGTGCGGCGTGCCGCACCACGCCGTCGCCGGCTACGTCGCGCGCCTCATCCGCAAGGGCTACCGCGTCGCCATCTGCGAGCAGACCGAAGACCCCTCGAAGGCCAAGAAACTCGTCCGCCGCGAGGTCGTCCGCGTCATCACGCCGGGCACCGCGATTGACCCGCACCTCGTCGAGGCCGGGGAGTCCGTCTACCTCGCGGCCGTGAGCGGAGCGGGCGACACCTTCGGCGCGGCCTTCCTCGACCTCTCGACCGGCGAGTTCCGCGCCACCGAAGTCACAGGCCCCGACGCCTGGGCGGGCGTCCGCGCCGACATCGAATCCTACGCCCCGCGCGAGCTGCTCTTCCCCGCCTCGCTCTCGCTCCTCGTCCGTGAAGCGTACAGCGGCCGCGGCTCGCACACCGCGCCGCTGCCGCTCGGCGAAGGCGCGGAGGGCGGCGCCGCCCCGGTCGCGCGCATCACTCCGGCCGGCCCCGCCGGGGCCGCGCCTGTCGGCGACGTGGCGCTCACGCCGCTCGACGACTGGCTGTGGGAGCCGACCTCCTGCGCCTCCCTGCTGCTCGAACAGTTCGGCGTGCGCACGCTCGAAGGCTTCGGGATGGGCGGGAAGGTCGCGGCCGTCAGCGCGGCCGGCGCGTGCCTGCGCTACGCCCGCGAGACGCAGCGCGCCGCGGCCGCCCACGTCACGGACATCAGCTTCTTCGAGACGCACGACCACCTCGTCCTGGACGCGGTCACCTGCCGCAACCTCGAACTCGTCGAGTCGCAGGGCGGGGCGGGCCGCGGCGCATCGCTCCTCGGCGTCCTCGACGCGACCGTCACGGGGATGGGCGCGCGCCTGCTCCGCTCGTGGCTTCTGCGGCCTTCCCTGCGCCGCGGCGAGATCGAAGCGCGGCACGCGGCCGTCGGCGACCTCCAACGCTCGCAGATGCGGCGCGACCGCCTGCGCGCCCTGCTCAAAGAGGTCTCCGACCTCGAACGCCTCACGGGCCGCATCAACATGGGCACGGCCACGCCCCGCGACCTCGTCGCGCTCCGCCGCTCGCTCGAACAGGTTCCCGCGACCCGCCAGGCGTTATCGGACGCCGAAGCCTCCCTGCTTCAGGTCTTGCGCGACAGCGCCGACGAGTTGGCCGGAGTGCGCGCGCTCATCGGCAGAGCCATCAGCGACGACCCGCCCGTGAATTCCAGCGACGGCGGCTGCGTCCGCGACGGCTTCGACGCGGAACTGGACGAGCTGCGCGCCGTCAGCCGCGACGCCAAGCAGACCATCGCCGCCATCGAGTCGCGCGAGCGCACGCGCTCCGGCATCAACAGCCTGCGCGTCCGCTTCAACAACGTCTTCGGCTACTTCATAGAGGTCTCGAAGGCCAACGCGGTGCGCGTCCCCGCAGACTACGAGCGCCGGCAGACGCTCGCCAACGCCGAGCGCTACACGACGCCCGAGCTGAAGGACTGGGAGCAGAAGGTGCTCGGGGCCGAAGGCCGCTGCCTCGAAATCGAGGCGCGCGTCCTCGCCGAGGTGCGCGCGCAGGTCGCCGAGGAGACGCGCCGTCTCCAGGCCACGGCCCGCGCCCTCTCCACGCTCGACGTGCTCTGCTCCCTGGCCGAGGTCGCCGCCCGGCGACGCTACCAGCGCCCCGCGCTCCACGACGGCGACGAGCTTGAGATCAAGGCCGGCCGCCACCCCGTCATCGAAGCCATCGGCGAGGCCCCGTTCGTCCCGAACGACCTCTACATGAACAACTCGACCGACCGCCTCCTCATCATCACCGGCCCGAACATGGGCGGGAAGTCAACGCTGCTTCGGCAGGCGGCGCTCATCTGCCTGATGGCGCAGATGGGTTCGTTCGTGCCGGCCGAGCGGGCGCGCCTGCCGGTGCTCGACCGCATCTGGACGAGGGTCGGGGCCTCGGACGACCTCTCGCGGGGGCGCTCGACCTTCATGGTCGAGATGACGGAGACGGCGGCCATCCTCCACAACGCGACGCCCCGTTCGCTCGTCCTCTTAGACGAGATCGGGCGCGGGACGGCGACCTTCGACGGGCTCTCCATCGCCTGGGCCGTGGCCGAGCACCTGCACGACTCGGCCGAGCACGCCGCCAAGACGCTGTTCGCCACCCACTACCACGAGCTGACCGAGCTGGCCGAGCGGCTGCCCGGCGCGCAGAACTACCAGATACGCGTGGCCGAGCGCGAGGGCGCGGTCATCTTCCTCTACCGCATCGAGAGGGGGCGCGCCTCGAAGTCTTACGGCATCGAGGTGGCGCGCCTCGCCGGCCTCCCGCCCGCCGTCGTCGCGCGCGCCCGCGAGGTGCTGGCGAAGCTGGAGCGCTACGAGCTGGACGTGTTCGCCGAGGAGCAAACGGCCGAAGCTCCCGCGGCCGCCGCGCGGGCCGCGGGCGACGGCGAGGCGGGCCTCCGGCGCGCCGCCACGCGCGCCGGCCGGAGGGCCTTGGCCGCGCAGGTCACGCTCTTCGACTCGGTCAACCAGGGCCTGCTTGACGAGCTTCGCGGCCTTGATGTAGAAACCCTCTCAGCGGAAGAGGCGCGCCGACTCCTTCTCAATTTGAAGAAGCGCATAGTTTAAAGGGAAGGTGTCGGGTGCCAGGTGCCGGGAAATCAACCTGTCTTTGTCCGACACCTGAAACCCGGCACCATCGCTTTACGGCTTTCAGCAGGCTCCCAGATTAATGACCGACTTCCAAACCCTCCGGGACCTCCCGCTCGAACAGCAGATTGGACAACTCCTCTTCATCGGGCTGCCGGGCACGGAGTTCGACGCGGAGACGCGCGCCCTCGTCGAGCACATACGGCCCGGCGGCGTCATCGTCTTCGGCCGTAACGTCGCCGCGCCCGCGCAGCTGCGCGGCCTGCTCGACGGCGTCCGCTCGATGATGGCCGTCGAGCCGCTCTTCGGCATAGACCAGGAGGGCGGCCTCGTTGACCGCCTGCGCAAGATCTGCACGCCGATGCCTGCGGCGCGCGTTATCCGCCAGCACGGCGACCTCGCCGGCGCGCGCTCGCTCGGGCGCATCACCGGCGAGGTCTTGCGCCTCCTGGGCTTCAACCTCAACTTCGCGCCCGTCCTCTCGATCATGACCGAGGACCGCGACCTGCTCTCGAACGGCCTCTACTCGCGCTCCTACGGCCGCTCGCCCGGCGAGGTGCTCGGCTACACGATGACCTACCTGCGGGCTTTGCAGGGGACGGGCTGCCTGGGCTGCGCCAAGCACTTCCCCGGCATCGGGGCCGGCGAGGTGGACTCGCACGAGGAGATGCCGATCATCCACCTCTCGCACGAAGACCTCATCGCGCAAGACCTCGCCCCCTACATCGAACTCTTCCAGCGCGAGGACAACATGGTGCGCGCCGTGATGGTCAGCCACGGCGGCTTCCCCAAAATAGACATCCACCGCGGCATCGCCGGCGGCCCGCTCGTCCCTGCCTCGATCAACTTCAGCATCGTCACGCGCCTGCTCCGCGACGAGCTGGGCTACACCGGCCTCGTCGTCACCGACGACCTGGAGATGGGCGCCATCGCCCGCCACTACCCGGTCGAGGACGCGGCCCTGCGCGCCGTCGAGGCCGGCGAGGACATGCTGCTCATCTGCGCCACGCCCGCGGTCATCCGCCGCGGCTACGACGCGCTGGTCGCGGCCGCGCGCGAGGGCCGGCTCACGCCCGAGCGCGTCGGGCTCTCGCTGCGGCGCATCGCCGCCTTCAAGGCCCTGGCGCAGCCGCCGCTGCCTTTCGACGCGCACAGGTTCCAGGAACTCTCGCACGAGGTCGCCGAGCTGAACCGCAAACTCAACTACGTCTACGGAGGCAAAATCTGATGCCGACTCGCCACGTCGCCCGAGCCCTCTGCGCCTTGCTTGCGCTGGCCGCGCTCCTCGCGGGCTGCGGCGGCGGGGGCGGCGGCGCGCAGCCGTTCGTCACCATCCTCGACACGACGCCCTCGACGCTCGACCCGCTCGACGGCACGGACGCGGCCAGCGAGCGCCTGCGGCAGTTGATCTTCAACTCGCTCGTCCGCAAGAACGAGAGGTTCGAGTACGTCGGCGACCTCGCCGAGAGTTATCAGGTGTCGGAGGACGGGAAGACTTACAGCTTCACGCTCCAGCCCGATGTGACCTTCCACGACGGCCGGCCGCTGACCTCGGCCGACGCTAAGTACACGCTCGAGAGCCTCTTCAACTCCTCGAAGCGCAAGCGCGCCTCCTTCTTCGAGTCGCCGCCGGGCGGCGGCGCGGCCCAGCCTTACGTCACCTCGGTCGAGGCGCCCGACCCGCGCACGCTCGTCATCACGCTGCGCAAGCCCTGGAACCAGCTGCTGCCGAATCTCGTCTCGCTGCCCGTCATCCCGCAGGGCAGCGCCGACACGCAGAAGACGCAGCCCGCCGGCTCCGGCCCCTTCCGCTTCGTCCGCTACGACGAGAACCAGCTGATCGCAGACCTCGCCGCCTACGACCGCTACTGGCAGGGCGCGCCCTCGATCAAGGACTTGCGCCTGCGCATCATCCTCGACGCCAACACGCTCCAGGCCGAGCTGCAGAGCGGGCGCATTGACATCATCAGCGGCGCGGCCAACCTCTCGCCCGACACGTACAAGTTCCTGGCGATGGACCCGACGCTCAAGGTCGAGCAGTTCCCCGGCGCCAACATCGTCTACCTCGGCTTCAACGTCGAGCGCCCGCCGCTCGACAACGTCCGCCTGCGGCAGGCCATCGCCCACGCCATAGACCGCGAGGCCATCGTCCGCGACCTCATGCTCGGGCAGGCCCGCGTCGCCCACTCGATTCTGCCCGAAGGCTCCTGGGCCTACGACCCCGGCCAGAAGTACCCGTACGACCCGGCGCGCGCCAGGCAACTGCTCGACGAGGGCGGGCTGCCCGACCCGGACGGCGACGGCCCCCGCATGCGGCTGGCGAAGCCCATCGTCTTCAAGATCAGCTCCGGCAACGCCGCCGTCAGCCAGTTCGCGGGCGTCATCCAGAACTCTTTGAAGGCCGTCGGCGTCCCCGTCGAGATCGAGACGCTGGAGACCAACACGCTCCTCAAGCACCTCGGCGACGGGCAGTACGAGATGACGACGCTGCGCTGGATCGGCGGCAACCAGGACCCGGTCTTCCTGCGCGACCTCTTCCACAGCACCGAAATCCCCGGCCCGACGCGCACCAACGTCCGCAACCGGAACCGCTACAGCAACTCCGAGTTCGACCGCGTCATAGACCAGGCCGTCAACACGCCCGACCGCGAGCGGGCGCGCGAGCTGTACGTGCAGGCGCAGCAGATCGTCAGCCGCGACCTCCCGATGCTGCCGCTCTGGTATCCGGACGTGATGGTCATCGCCCGCAAGAACGTCGAGAACATCCGCGTGGACGCCAGCAACGACTACAGCTTCCTCCGCAGCGTCACCGTCAACCAGCAGTGAGGCTGTGTGTCGGCGACTGAGCGTTCGGTAAGGCAATTTTCAACACAGAGGGCGCAGAGGGCGCAGAGAAAGACATGCTCTTCTCTGTGTCCTCTGTGCCCTCTGTGTTAAATCCTGCTGCCCGCCTCACTCGACTAGCGAAATCCCTGTGCCGCGCAGACTCTCTTCGAGCTGGCCGCGCGTGACGGCGCCTTCGCGGATCAGCCGCGGGCGCGCCCCCGTCACGTCGAGCACGGTCGAGGGGCTTTCGATTCGCGCGGGGCCGCCCTCGACGATCAGTTCGAGGCCGCGCGGGAAGTATGCGGCGGCCTCCGTGGCGGTGCGCGCGGGCGGGCGTCCGGCGGGGTTGGCGCTGGTGGCCGTGAGCGCCCCGCCGCAGGCGCGCACGAGTTCGCGCGCATCCGCGTCGTCGGGCAGGCGCACGCCGACGGTGCCCGTCCCGGCCGTCAGAAGCTCCGGCGTGCCCTCTCGGGCCGCGGCGACGAGCGTCAGTGGCCCCGGCCAGTGGCGCGCGCTCAGCAGCTCGAAGGCCGGCGTCCTCTCCGAGACCAGCCTGTCGGCCGCCTCCGGGTCGCTGACGACGACGAGGACGGGCTTGCCGTCGCGGCCCTTCAGCTCGTTCAGGCGGAGGAGCGCGGCGGGGTCGAAGGGGTCTGCGCCCAGCCCGTAGAAGGTGTCCGTGCGGAAGGCGATGACGCGGCCGGCGGCCACGGCCCCCGCCGCGCGCTCGCGGGTCTCGGCGGTGTTGGGGTAAATTAACAACTCTTTCGCTCCCGCCCGCGCGGGCGACGGGGTTAGCCGCAGAGACACGGTTAGGAGGATTTTTGATTTTAGATTTTTGATTTTCGATTGCCA
>DASZKF010000116.1:0-2220 GCA_035947355.1 Pyrinomonadaceae bacterium
CCGGCCGCAGAGCACGGCGCTGCCCGCTCGCTATGAGAAGAAGTTTCGGGGGATTTTTGATTTGCGATTTTTGATTTGAAGCGGCGCGGACGTTACCGTCCAATCGCAAATCAAAAATCAAAAATGGTCTTTAAGATGACGAAGGCCCTGTCCGCGCTCGCCTCCGACGCGCTCTTCCGCAAGTACATAGACGACGCGGTCGCAAAGACGGCCGGCAACATCAGCCCGCTCTACCGCCTCGACGCCCTCGACTGGGCGGTGCTCGTCCTCTACTTCACAGTCCTCTCTGTCCTCGCGCTCTACGGCGCGTACCGCGTCAAGCAGGTCGTGGACTTCTGGCGCTACCGCCGCGTCGAGCCGCGCCCGGCGGCCCTTTTCGCCGAGGCCGAGCTGCCGCGCGTGACCGTCCAGCTCCCGCTCTTCAACGAGGTCTACGTCGTCGAGCGTCTGCTCGCCGCGGTCGCCGCGCTCGACTACCCGCGCGGGCGGCTCGAGGTGCAGGTCTTAGACGACTCGACCGACGAGACCTGCGCGGTCGCGCGCCGCGCCGTCGAGCGTTACCGGGGCGAGGGACTCGACATCGCCTACGTCCACCGCGAAGACCGGACGGGTTTCAAGGCGGGCGCGCTGGAGGCGGGGCTGAGGGCGGCGAAGGGCGAGCTGGTCGCCATCTTCGACGCCGACTTCGTGCCGCGCCCCGACGCCCTGCGCAAGCTCGTCCACTTCTTCACCGACCCGCTCGTCGGGTGCGCGCAGATGCGCTGGTCGCACATCAACGGCTCGTACAACCTCCTGACGCGTTTGCAAACCATCCTCCTCGACGGCCACTTCGTCGTCGAGCAGACGGTCCGCAACCGGACGGGCGGCTTCTTCAACTTCAACGGCACGGCCGGCCTCTGGCGGCGGCGCGCGATAGAGCTCTCGGGCGGCTGGCAGCACGACACGCTGACGGAGGACACGGACCTCTCGTTCCGCGCGCAGCTCATGGGCTGGCGCTTCGTCTACCTCCTCGACGAGGACGCGCCGTCGGAGGTGCCCGTCGAGATCAACGCCTTCAAGGCGCAGCAGCGGCGCTGGGCGAAGGGCGTCACCGAGGTCGCCCTCAAGCTCTACCCGCGCATCCTGCGCGCGCGCCTGCCGGCGCGCGTCAAGCTGGAGATGTTCTTCCGCCTGACGGGCAACGTCAGCTACCCGCTGATGATCCTTTCGAGCCTCCTGCAGTTCCCGCTGCTCGTCGTCCGCTACAACCAGGGCCTCTACCACCTGATGCTCTTAGACCTGCCGCTCCTGTTCTTCTCGACCGCCTCGGTCGTCCTCTTCTACGGCACGGCCATCTGGTACCTCGACCGGCCGCGGACGGGCCGCCGGCTGCTGCACCTGCCGCTCGTGATGGCGCTCGGCGTCGGCCTCGCCTTCTCGAACGCGCGGGCCGTCTTCGAGGCGCTCGCCGGCGTCAAGACCGAGTTCGTGCGGACGCCGAAGTACAGGGTCGAGGGCGCGCGCGACGCGGCCTGGCGGCGCAAGAAGTACGCGGGCGGGCGCGGCTGGCTCCCCGTCTTCGAGCTCGCCTTCGCCGCCTACTTCCTGCTCGCAATCCTCTACGCCGCGCGGATGGCGATGTGGGGCACCGTCCCCTTCCTCTCGCTCTTCTGCTTCGGCTACGGCTACATGGGCCTGATGAGCCTGCTCCAGGCGGCCGGCCGCCGGCGGGGCGAGGCGCTGTGCCCGGCCGCCCCCGGCCGCCGCTAGCGGCGCGGCGGGGCCGTTTGACAACCCGCCGCCCGCCCGGTATTGTTCACCTGCCCTGACCTAGTAGAAGCCGTACGGTGCCGCCCCTCACAGGCCGCACCTCACTTCAATGTTACTCACTAAAGGAGACAGACTGATGCTAGTTCCGCGAACGAAGTTTCGCCTCGTCTCGAAGCTTCTCGTCCTGCTGGTCATGATCGCCGTCGCGGCGTTCGCCGTCATACGGGAGCAGGGGGTTTGCGCCCGGCCGTGCCATGAGGTCGAGCACTACTATTACTCCGACGCGACACATTCGACCCTGGTCGGCACCAGGTTCTACTACTGCAACGGCACGTACTTCTGGGGCACGACGAGTCCGTACGTGTTCACCGTCGACGGCGACGACTGCGGCTGCTACGACGAGTTCCCGTAAAACTCGTCAGCGGTCTGACCGACAGCAAAAGGCGGGACGCTCTCTTGGAGCGTCCCGCC
>DASZKF010000117.1:0-14913 GCA_035947355.1 Pyrinomonadaceae bacterium
CGCCGAGCGCCCGGCCGACCCCGCGCCCGCCTCTCAGCCGGCCGCCCCGCCCGCGCCGCCGCGCCCGAAGGTCGAGATGATCCAGGGCGCGAAGAAGAGCACCGTCGAATTTCCATAGTAGCCAGTAGACAGTAGTCAGTAGCCAGTAGGAAAACCTCCCGCCGCGAGCTGGCCGCTGGCTACTGTCGCTGACCGTCCGGAAGGGGCAAACCTACTGACTACTGACTACTGTCTACTGTCTACCTCCTGAGGAGCAACGCCATGCAGAACCGTTCACTCGTCGCACGTCTGGTCGTCGTCATCAGCACGACGCTCTTCATGTTCGCCACGGCGCGGGCGCAGCAGACTTCCGTCGCGGGGTCGTTCGACAAGCCCTCGGCCGAGCCGGTCGAGATCAACGTCCTCGTCGGGCAGTCGCGCGTCATCAACTTCGACCGGCCCATCGGCCGCTTCTCGGTCTCCGACCCGGCGGTCGCCGAGGCCGTGCTCGTCGCGCCCGACCAGGTGCTCGTCAACGGCAAGGCGTTCGGGCAGGTCAACTTCATCGCGTGGGAGCAGAAGGGCTCGCAGTTCGTCGTCTTCGACGTCTTCGTCCGCGCCAACCTCTCGCTCATAGACTCGCAGATCCGCCAGCTCTTCCCGCAGGACAAGGTCGAGCTGAGCCAGGCCAACGGCTCGGTCGTCATCTCGGGCCGCGTCGCGCACCCGAAGACCTCGGCGCAGGTCGAGTCGGTGGTGAAGGCCGCCGGCTTCCAGGTGGTGAACATGCTCGAGACGCCGGAGATGGGCAAGTCGCAGGTGCAGCTCCAGGTGCGGGTCGCCGAGGTGAGCCGGACGCGGCTGCGCGAGCTGGGCGCGACCTACGCCTACCAGGCGGCGCCGGGCACCGGCGGGAGCATCGGCACGGGCGGCGGCCCCTACACGGTCGGGGCCGTGGACGGCGGCAACATCTTCGGCTCGGTGGTCGGCTCGGCCCTCAACCTCTTCGTGATGGGCGGCAACACCTACAACTTCATCCACGCCTTGAAGCAGCAGGGGGCGCTCAGGCAGCTGGCCGAGCCGAACCTGATCGCGATGGACGGCCAGCAGGCGAGCTTCCTCGCCGGCGGCGAGTTCCCCGTCCCGATGGTGCAGAACAGTGGCGACCGCGCCATCGTCACCGTCGTCTTCAAGGAGTACGGCGTCCGCCTCAACTTCAAGCCGACGATCATTGACGAGGATCACATCCGGCTCGAACTCGAGCCCGAGGTCTCGACCATAGACTTCGCCAACGGCGTCAAGTTCGACGGCTTCCTGATCCCCGGCCTGAAGACGCGCCGGGCCAAGACGGGCGTCGAGCTGCGCGACGGCCAGTCGTTCGCGCTCGCCGGCCTCCTGGACAACAGCGAGGCGCGCACCATCTCGAAGATTCCCGTCATCGGCGACATCCCCATCCTCGGCTCGCTCTTCAACTCGAAGTCTTTCCAGAAGAGCGAGACCGAGCTGATGTTCATCGTGACGGCGCAGCTCGTGAAGCCAGTCAACCGCGACGACCTGCCGCAGATGCGCGGCGTGGACGGCCTCAAGAACGGCTCGCCGCTCGGCGTCGAGCCGAAGGGCGAGGGCATCCAGGGCGACCACGGCTTCTCGACCGGCTCCGGCGCGAGCAGCTCCGCCCGGCCCGCGCCCGAGCAGAAGCCCGCGGCGAGGGCCGAGAGGACGACGGCCCGCGCCTTCGAGATGCCGAAGGCGACGGCCCAGTTGGAGATCGCGCCGGCGCCGCCCGCCTTCGACGCGGGTCACGCCGCCGCGCCGCCGCCCGTCGTCAGCCCCGTCCCGTAAGCCTTCGGGCGTCCCGGCCGGCGGCGCGCCGCGGAGTTGAGGCGCGCCCTCTCCCCCAGGGCGCGCGGCGCGACAACGCCCGCGTCAACGCGCCGGCCGGGACGCCCTTCTTTGAGATGCCGTAACCGGACGCACAGTCAGAAGCCCGACCGTCAGGGAGGGCGTTTGAGATTCGATGTAACTCGCCCTTGACGGAGGCACGACGCCCTCCCTCACGGTCGGGCTTCTGACTGGCTCTTCTACTGTCTACTGGTTCGGAGGGAAGAGATGAGGTCGCGAGCGAAATCTGAGGGGCGTGGGGGCGAGCGCGGCTCGGTGCTCGCCGTCAGCGCGTTCGGCATGCTGGCCTTCCTCCTCGCCGTCGGGCTCTGCGTTGACATCAGCCAGTTCTACGTCGTGCAGGCCGAGTTGCAGAACGCGGCTGACGCCGCGGCGCTGGCCGGCGCGTCGGCCCTCAACTCGCAGCCCGGCGGCATCAACGAGGCCGTCTCGCGCGCCACGTCCGTGATGAACAACTACGAGTTCAACCAGACGGGCGTGACCATCGAAGACAAGCACGTGACCTTCGCCGTCAACTTCGACGGCCCGTACGTGGACGCCGGCACGGCGGCGGGCGCGGGCGTCGCCAAAAACGTCCGCTTCGTCCAGGTGCAGGTGCCTCCCAAGCCGGTCGGCGTCTTCTTCGCGAGCCTCGCGATGGGCGGCCTCGACACGGCCAACATCTCGGCCGAGGCCGTCGCCGGCATGAGCGTCCCGCCCAACGTCTTCTGCGACTGGATTCCGCTCGCCGTCATAGACGACCCCGACCACCCGACCCTCATCAAGGGCCAGGAGTACATCATCCGCGGCGGCCCGCACACGATGGCCTCGGCCGGCAACCGGCAGGTGCTCGCCGTCGGCGGCACCGGCGCGAGCGTCGTGCGCGAGAACATCGCCCGCGGCATCCGCGAGTGCGCCAAGCCCGGCGACATCTACACCAAAGACACCAAGCCCGGCGTCAACGCCGGCCCCGTCCAGGACGGGCTCAACACGCGCTTCGGCGACTACGCGGCCGGCATGGACTGGCACGACTTCCCGCCCGACCAAAACGTCAAGGAAGGCATCTCCTTCACGGACTACGACACGGCCAAGCCGGACGACCCTGAGATGTGGGAGTCGCCGGGCGGCGGGATGGTCGGCGAAAAGCACCGCCGCGTCATCGTCCTCCCCGTCATCGCCCTCGAAGAGTTCAACGAGGGGCGCGACACCGTCCACTTCTGGAAGTTCGTCGCCTTCTTCCTGAAGCGGCGGATCGGCAGCGGGTCGGGCGGCGACATCGTGGCCGAGTACATCGAGGAGCGCACCGTCTTCGGCACCGGCGGCTACATCCCCGGCGGCGGCCCCGTCACCCCGGAACTCGCCAGCCCCGTGCTCTACCGCTGAAAGGAGGCCGCCCCGTGCTTTCGAGAAACGCACCGAAGACCTCCGGCCTCGGCCGCTTCGCCCACTGCGAGCGCGGCACGCAGCTCGTCGAGCTGGCCGTCGTGCTCCCCCTTCTGCTCGTCATGTTCGGCGCGGTGGCCGAGTTCGGCCGCTTCTTCTTCTACTACCAGACCCTGACGAAGGCGACGCGCGCCGGCGCGCGCTACCTCTCGACCGAGCGGGCCAACGGCGAGTCGGACGGGGACGCCGCCGAGCTGGTCGTCTACGGCAACACCGAGGGCGAGGGCGACCCGGTGCTCGACGGCCTCAGCGTTGACCACGTCGAGATCATCAGGGAGAAGCCCACGCCGGGCGCGGCCCAGCCCGACCGCGTCACCGTCGCCATAGACGGCTACACCTACGAGCCGCTCTTCGACCTCGGCGCGCTCGTCGGCAACAAGAAACTTTCGCTCAAAGTCGAGATGAGCCCGAGCACGACGATGCGCATGCTCAGCACGATTCCTTCGTGAGGGTGAGGAGGCCCGTGGAGATGAGGCGAGGCGGCAGGCAACAGGGCGGGACGAGGCGGGGCGAGCGCGGCTCGGCCCTCGTCGAGTTCACCATCGGCGCGGTCGTCTTCCTCTCGGCGACCTTCGCCGTCCTGGAATTCTCGCGCCTGCTCTGGACGCACAACGCGCTCTCGGACGCGGCGCGGCGCGGCGCGCGCTACGCCGTCAACCAGACCAACCCGGAAGCGCCCGTCGCCGAGACGCGGCCCGTCGGCGCGGACGCCGTCAAGAACGTGGTCGTCTACGGCAACCCCGACGGGACGGGCAGCCCCGTCGTGACCGGACTCGAACGCGGCGACGTGGACGTGCACTACGAGCCGTCGCCCGTCACCGGCCTCTACGGCTACCCGAAAGGCTCGGTCACGGTCAGCATCCCCGACTTCGAGTTCAAGTTCGTCGTGCCGTTCATCACCACCTCGATCACGCTGCCCGGCTACCGCACGACGCTGACGGCCGAGAGCGCCGGCATGGTGCCGGACGACATCACCCCGACGCCCGAGCCTTCGCCGGAGCCCACACCAGAGCCGACGCCGGAACCGACGCCGGAGCCGACGCCCAAGCCCTCGCCGGAGCCGACGGCCACGCCGAAGCCGGCCTGCGAGTCGGGCCAGAAGGTCTCGACGGGCTGCGAGTGCCGTCCGCCGATGAAGGTCAACGGCGCGGGCAAGTGCATCTGAAACCTTGCACCCGAGTGAGGGAAGAACAGTGAGCCAACAGTTAACCTTCGTCATCCTCAGCAACGGGCTGGAGACCTTCCGCGAGCTGCGCGCGGCGCTCTCGCGGCAGGAGGGCGCGCGCGTCCTCGCCGGCGGCGACGACGCCGAGCAGGTGGTCGGCGAGATCGGCCGCCTCAAGCCCTCGGCCTTCATCATCGCGCTCAGCCAGACGCCCGAGGCCGAGCTGCGCATCGTCGAGCGCGTCGCCCGCGAGAACCCGCGGGTCTCGGTCATCTGCGCCTCGCGCGACGCCTCGCCCGACCTGATCCTGCACAGCCTGCGCGCCGGCGCGCGCGAGTTCCTGCGCCTGCCCGTGCGGCCCGAGGAGTTCCAGACCGTCTACGAGCGGACGGCCGAGTTCTGCGCCGTGCAGCCCGAGGCCCCGAAGAAGCGCGGCCGCGTCGTCGCTGTCTTCTCCTCGAAGGGCGGCTGCGGCACGACCTTCGTCGCCACCAACGTCGCCTCGGCCCTGAACCGCCCGGCCGTGCTCGTTGACCTGAACTTGCAGGCCGGCGACCTCGGCCTCTTCCTCGGCGTCGAGCCGAAGTTCTCGGTCGCCGACCTGGTCGAGAACCGCGACCGCGTGGACGACTCGCTGATGCGCAGCTACCTGACGCCGCACTCCGAGAACCTCTGCCTGCTGGCCGCGCCGCGCGAGGCCGACTCGGCCGACGACATCGAGGCCGAGCACGTCTTCGAGGTCCTGGAGGCCCTGCGCGAGCGCTTCGACTACGTCGTCGTAGACCCGCAGCACACCTTCGACCCGATCACCCTGGCCGCGCTCGACCAGGCCGACGACATCATCCTGGTCCTGACGCTCGACATCCCGGCCATCCGCAGCGCGCAGCGCTCGCTCGCCATCTTCGACCGGCTCGGCTACCCGCGCCACAAGGTGCACGTCGTCGTCAACCGCTTCAGCAAGCAGATTGACCTCGACCTCCGCCAGGTCGAGCGCTACCTCGGCGAGCGCGTCACCGGCTACGTGCAGAGCGACTACAAGACGGCCGTCAATTCCATCAACCTCGGCCAGCCGCTCGTCGAGTCCGAGCCGGCCTCGAAGATCGCCACCGAGCTGCGCCAGATCGCCGCCCACTTCAGCCACGCGGCCCGCCCCGTGGCCCCGCCCGAGCCGCGCCGCCGCCGCCTCGGCTCCATCTTCCGCCGCGAGCGGTCGGCCGACAAGCCGGTCGCCGACCAACTGACCGCCGTCGGCTAGAAAGTTTTTCTACTGTCTACTGACTACTGTCTACTGTCTACTTCTGACCATCATGTCACTCCGCGAAAGACTCATCCGCGAGCCGGCGCCGAACGGCGCGGCGCTCTTCGGCCGGGGCGGCCCCGCCGACGAGGCCGCGGGCGGCGCGAACCTCTTCCAGGAGATGAAGGCGCGGCTGCACCGGGCCGTCATCAACCGGATGGACCTGACCAAGCTCGGCCAGTTAGAGCCCGAGCAGCTGCACAGCGAGGTGTCGCGCCTCGCCGAAGACCTCCTGCTCGCCGAGCACACGCCGCTCTCGGCGAGCGACCGCGAGCGGCTCGTCCACGAAGTCCGCCACGAGCTGTTCGGCCTCGGCCCGCTCGAACCGCTCCTGGCCGACCCGACCATCTCCGACATCCTCGTCAACTCGCCCAAGCGCGTCTTCATCGAGCGCGGCGGCAAGCTCGAACTCACGGGCGTCGAGTTCAAGGACGACGAGCACCTGATGAGGGTCATCGAGCGCATCGTCTCGACCGTCGGCCGCCGCATAGACGAGGCTTCGCCGATGGTGGACGCGCGCCTGAAAGACGGCTCGCGCGTCAACGCCATCATCCCGCCCCTCTCCCTCGACGGCCCCGTCCTCTCCATCCGCCGCTTCGGCTCCGACCCGCTGCGGATGTCGGCCCTGGTCGAGAAGGGGGCCGTCACCAAAGAGATCGCCGAGATGTTCGAGATGTGCGTCCGCGCGCGCCTCAACGCCATCATCTCGGGCGGGACGGGCGCGGGCAAGACGACGCTTTTGAACGCGCTCTCGGCCTACATCCCCTCGGACGAGCGCATCGTCACCATCGAGGACTCGGCCGAGCTGCAGCTGCAACAGCCGCACGTCGTCCGCCTGGAGACCCGGCCCGCCAACATCGAGGGCAAGGGCGAAGTCACCCAGCGCGACCTCGTCAAGAACGCGCTGCGCATGCGCCCCGACCGCATCGTCATCGGCGAGGTGCGCGGCGGCGAGGCGATAGACATGCTCCAGGCGATGAACACCGGCCACGACGGGAGTCTAACGACCATCCACGCCAACACGCCGCGCGACGCGCTGGCCCGCCTCGAAACCATGATCCAGATGACCGGGATGCGCCTGTCCGACCGCGCCATGCGCCAGCAGGTCGCCTCGGCCGTCAACCTCGTCGTGCAGGTCGCGCGCCTCTCGGACGGCTCGCGCCGCGTCACCTCGATTTCGGAGATCACCGGCATGGAGGGCGAGACGATCACCATGCAGGAGATTTTCCAGTTCGAGCGCAAGGGCGTTGACTCGAACGGCAAGGTCGTCGGCCGCTTCCGCCCGACCGGCGTCCGCCCCCGCTTCGCCGAGCGCCTCAAAGCCTACGGCATGCAACTGCCCAGAGTCTTCTTCGAAGACCAGTAAGTTTCAAGTCCCAAGTTTCAGGTTGCAAGTTCGCGGCCCAGCCCTGAGCCATTCAACCGACGCTACACAAACCTGGAACTTGAAACTTGGAACTTGAAACTTAGCCGGAGTTTTTATGATCCCCTTCGTCGTCTTTTTGGCCTGCATGTTCGGCGTCTTCGGCGCGTACCTCTTGGCGACGCGCGAGTCGGAGGCGAAGCGGAAGCGTTTGCAGCAGCGGCTCGCGGACGCGCTCCTCTACACGCAGCACAGCGGGGACGCCGACGTGCAGCTCGCGCGCGCCGAGCTGCTCAGCGAGATTCCGGCCGTCAGCCGCGCCCTCGCACGGGTGCCGGTCGCGGCCAGGCTCCGGCGGATGCTCGACCAGGCCGACCTCCACATCACGGTCTCCCGGCTCGTCATGCTCTCGCTGATGGCGGGGATGCTAGCGGCGCTCGCCGTCTCGATGCTGACCATCTCGAAGCTGCTCATGGCCGGCGGCGGCGTCGCGGCCGCCTCCGTCCCCTTCCTGCACGTCGTCTACCGCCGCCGCAAGCGGCTCCACGCCTTCCTCGGGCTGCTCCCTGACACGCTCGACCTGATGAGCCGCGCGCTCCAGGCCGGGCACGCCTTCGCCGAGGCGCTCCACATGGTCGCGACCGAGATGCCCGAGCCCATCGCCACCGAGTTCCGAAAGACCTACGAGGAGCAGAACCTCGGCCTCTCGCTCAAGCTCGCGCTCGGAAACCTCTCCGAGCGGGTGCCGCTCCTCGACCTCCGGCTCTGCGTGACGGCCATCCTCATCCAGCGCGAGACGGGCGGCAACCTCGCCGAGATTCTGGAGAAGGTGGCCCACACCATCCGCGAGCGCTTCCGCATCCTCGAAGACCTGAAGACGCTGACGACCAGCTCGCGCATGTCGGCCTGGATCCTCTGCGGCCTGCCCATCTTCGTCGCCGTCACCGTGACGGCCATGAACCCCGAGTACATGAGCGTCCTCTGGAAGGACCCGCGCGGCCACAACCTGCTCCTCGCCGCCGCCTTCCTCCAGGTCACGGGCATGCTCATCATTCGGAAGATTTTGCGGATCAAAATCTAGTAGTCAGTAGCAAGTAGTCAGTAGACAGTAGAAATACCTTTCTGCCGACACTCGCCGCTGGCTGCTGACACTCGAACGACGCGACACGCCTACTGACTACTGACTACTGGCTACTGATTACTCTTATGCTGCTCATCACCATCTCCATCTTCGTCTTCGTCACGCTCGGCGTGATGGCCGTCTACTGGCTGATGTTCCGGCCGCCGAGCGCGGCGACCGAGCGCCTGAAGCGGATGGGCGACGCCGCGGGGGCGGGGCCGGCCCCGACCGTGGCGCTCGTCGAGGAGCCCTCGGCGGGCGGCCTCGCCGAGCGCGTCGCCGCGCCGCTCCAGCGGCTCGCGCCGCCCTCGGCCGCGGAGGCGCGTAAGCTCCAGAAGCAGTTGATGCAGGCGGGCTTCCGCGCGCCGACCGCGCCGGCGACCTTCCGCGCGCTGCAGCTCGGCTCGCTCGTCGGCCTGCCGGCGCTCGTCGCCGCGGGCTGCGCGCTCGCCGGCCGCCCGCTCGACAGCGCGCTGCTCTGGATCGGCTTCGCCTTCTGCCTCGGCTTCATCCTGCCGCGCTACACCCTCAAGCGCCTCATCGCCGGCCGCCACCAGCGCCTGCGCTGGGGCCTCGCCGACGCGCTCGACCTGATGGTCGTCTCCATCGAGGCGGGCCTCGGCCTCAACGCCGCGCTCGTCCGCGTCGGCGAAGAGCTGCGCAGCGTCCACCCCGACATCAGCGAGGAGTTCGAGATCGCCAACCTCGAAATCCGCGTCGGGCGCGACCGCGACGAGGCGCTGCGCAACCTCGCCGAGCGCACCGGCGTGGACGACCTCCGGAGCCTCGTCGCCATGCTCATCCAGGCCGACCGCTTCGGGACCTCCATCGCGAAGGCCGTCCGCGTCTACGCCAACTCTTTGCGCACGAAGCGCCGCCAGAGGGCCGAGCAGGCGGCGCAGAAGGCCGCAGTAAAACTCCTCCTCCCGCTCGCCTGCTTCCTCTTCCCGACCCTCTTCATCGCGATCCTCGGCCCGGCCGCCCTCAACCTCATAGACACTTTCGGCAAGATGTAAAGACGGAGGCCAGAGAGTCATGAACAAGCGCAGAGTGATCGTCATCCTTATCGCCTTCATCCTGATGGTGAGCCTGTCGGCGCTGTGGAGCGCGGAGGGCGACGAGCGCGAGGGCGACACGCCGACCAACGTCGTCGCCGCGTCGGGCACCGAGGCCGGTGCGGCCGAGGCGCAGCCCGCGCCGAGGAAGAAGGGCAACCGCTTCGCGCGGTTCTTCAAGGCGCCGTTCAAGGCGGTCGGGAAAATCTTCGGCGGCGACGATGACAAGAAGATCGCGCGGATGACCGAGAAGGACGCCGCGCGCTTCGAGAGCGTCGGCGTCGTCCGCGTCGAAGACCGCGACCACCAGAGGCCGGCGGCGGGCGGGGCGGAGGGCTCGGCCCGCGACCTCCTCCAGCGCGGCCGCGCGCTCCTGGAAGCCGGCGAGCTGAACGAGGCCGTCTCCGCGCTGTCTCGGGCCGCCTCGCTCGACCCGCGGCTCGGCGAGGCCCACAGCCTTTTGGCCGTCGCCTACGACATGAAGGGGATGCGCGACCGCGCGAAGGACTCCTACGAGCGGGCCTTCGAGGCCAACGGCGCCGACGCGCAGGCCCTCAACAACCTCGGCTACTCGCTCTACCTGAGCGGCAACTACCGCGCGGCCGTCGAGCGCCTGAAACGCGCCGCCCGGCTCGCGCCCGCGGACGAGCGCATCCTCAACAACCTCGCGCTCGCGCAGGTGCGGCTCGGCAAATTCGACGACGCCTACAAGAACTTCGCGCGCGCGGGCGGCGAGTACAAGGGTCGCGTCAACATCGCCGCGCTGCTGGTGCGCGCCGGCCGCGAGGAGAAGGCCATCCAGCACCTCGAAGCCGCGCGCCGCCTCCAGCCCGCCTCGACCGGCGTCCTCCAGCAGCTCGCGGACCTCTACGACCGCAACGGCCGCAAGGACAAGGCCGAAGAGGCCCGCACCGCCCTCAACGAAGAGGAGACGCGCCAGCAGAACTTCGCCGTCAACGGCGGAAGGTAAAAGGCAAATGATGAATGCGGAATGATGAATGATGAATATAACCACGCGGCCTGCATCACATTCATCATTCATCATTCCGCATTCATCATTTCTTCCAGCGGAGCTTGAACCATGACGCACACGGCGATTCTGACGCGGGTGGAGATCGAGACGATGGGGCCGCCGGCCCTGGAGGAGCTGCGCGACGCGGACGTGCCGGCGGCGTTCCTGTGCGACCTGGCGCTCAAGCACGTCGCGCAGTTGCCCGAGCCGACGACCAACTCGGTCGCCGAGGAGATGTGCCTGCCGCGGGCGCTCGCCGAGGAGCTTCTGCTCCACCTGACGCGCGAGAAGATGGTCGAGGTGAAGGGGCAGGTGGCGGTCGGCGCGACCCGCTACGCGATGCTGGAGCGCGGTTGGGAGCGCGTCGCGCGGGCGCGCGGCCTGTGCGGCTACGTCGGCCCGGCCCCGGTATCTTTGCGCGACTACGCGCACATGATGCGGCTCCAGGCCGTGCCGTCGCGGCCGGCCACGATGGACTCGATGCGCGCCGCGCTGCGCGACCTCGTCCTGCCCGACTCGCTCCTGCAGACGCTCGGCTGCGTCGTCAACTCGCGCCGCTCGCTCTTCCTCACCGGCCCGCCGGGGACGGGCAAGACGGCCGTCGCCGAGCGCATCAACGCGGGCCTCAGCGGTTACATCTGGGTGCCCTACGCCATCGAGATGGACGGCCAGATCATCCGCGTCTTCGACACGCACAACCACCGGCCCGCGCCGCCCGACCGCACGCCCGCGGACTACGACCGCCGCTGGGCGCTCATCGAGCGGCCGCTGGTCGTCGTCGGCGGCGAACTGACCTTAGACGACGCAGACCTCCAGTGGAGCGAGGCGGCGCGCTTCTACGAGGCCCCGTTCCAGTTGAAGTCGAACGGCGGGACGCTCGTCATAGACGACTTCGGCCGCCAGAGGGTCGCGCCGCAAGACCTGCTCAACCGCTGGATCGTCCCGCTGGAGAAGCGCGTGGACTACCTGACGCTGCACACGGGCAAGAAGATCGAGGTGCCGTTCGAGCAGCTCGTCGTCTTCTCGACCAACCTCGAAGAGAAGGACTTGGTGGACGAGGCGTTCCTCCGGCGGATGGGCTACCGGGCGCGGGTCGAGCCGCCGACGCCCTCCTCCTACGTCGAAATCTTCCGCCGCGCGGCGCACGTGCGCGGGCTGAGAGTCGAGCAGTCGTGCCTCGACCACGTGCTCAACAACTACATGCTCGAACACCGGCAGATGAAGGCTTGCGAGCCGCGCGACCTGCTCGACCGCATGACCGACATCTGCCTCTTCGAGGGCCGCCCGCCCGAGGTCTCGACGCGCCTCGTAGACCTCGCCTGGCGCAACTACTTCGGCGCGTCGCACGGCTTCGGCGCGCAGGAGTCGAACAAGCGCAGCACGCAGGAGTGGACGGATGCCGACCCCCTACAGATCTAAAACGAATTGCGGACTGCCGGTTAATGAGTCCGTCAATTGCGGATTGCGGATTGCGGATTGCGGATCCGTCGAGACAGGCGCGACCCGGCCGCCGTTCACGGTTGCCCGGCCGGGCCACGTCCGCGTTCGACGGATCCGCAATCCGCAATCCGCAATCCGCAATCTCTTACTGCTCCTCGTTGCTTTTCTGGCGTCCCCCCTGCCTGCCTGGGCCGACCACCTGCACATGGCCGACGGGACGAGGATTGAGGTGGACGAAGCCTGGGAGGATGCGCAGGGCGTCTGGTACAGGCGCGGCGGCGTGACGCACCTGGTCGAGCGCTCGCGCGTGAAGGCCATCGAGCGCGCCGCGGGCGGGGGCGAGGCGGCGGCGGCGAACGACGCGCAGGTCTTGAGGCCGGAGGGAGCGGCCGCGGCGCAGCAGACGGAAGAAGCGGAGACGGTCTGGATTCACTTCGTCGGCGGCGCGAAGATGGAGGTGGACGAGGCGGCGGAGACGGCCGAGGGCGTCTGGTACAAGCGCGGCAACCTGTCCGTCTTCCTCGAACGCTCGCGCGTCGAAAGAGTCGAGCGCGAGAGTCTGACGCCGGCCGCGGCGGCCGAGGTCGCCGAAGGGAAGAGGCGGCCGCGCGAGCGGCGCTGGACGACCGGCAGCGCGCGGCTCGACTCGGTCATCCGCCAGAACGGCGCGCGCTACGGCGTTGACCCCTACCTCATCTTCTGCGTGATGGAGCAGGAGTCGCACTTCAACCCGCGCGCCGTCAGCCCGGCCGGGGCGCGCGGCCTGATGCAGCTCATGCCGGGGACGGCCGCCCGCTTCGGCGTGCGCAACCCGCACGACCCGGCGCAGAACGTGATGGGCGGCACGCGCTACCTGAAGGAGCTTCTGCGCCGCTTCAACGGCCGCGTAGACCTCGTGCTCGCCGGCTACAACGCGGGCGAGGGCAACGTCATCCGCTTCGGCCACCGCGTCCCGCCCTTCCGCGAGACCCGCAACTACGTCCGCCGCGTCACGGCGAAGTACAGGCAGGAGTAGACAGTAGACAGTAGTCAGTAGCCAGTAGAAAGACCTCCGGTATCGAGTCGTCAGGGCGTCGGCGTCGGCAGCCGCCAAAGAATCTACTGACTACTGTCTACTGTCTACTGACTACTGGAATTCGTGTCTCATTCGAGCTTGTTTAGAGACTGAGGTGCATCCGCATGAAGTTTTATCTGGGTCTCGTCGTGCTCGTGGTCGTACTCATGTCGGGTTCCCCGGCGCGGGCGCAGGGCGGCAGCGAAGCGCCGCTGACGAACGCCTCGGTCGTGAAGCTGGTGCGCGCGGGCTTCCGCGAGAAGACCGTGATCGCCATCATCCGCGCGCGCCCCGCCCGGTTCGACCTCGCGCCCGAGCGGCTCATCGAGCTGAAGAAGGGCGGCGTCAGCGAGCGCATCATCCTCGCCATGCTCGCGCGCGAACAGTCGGAGGTGCTCGCGGCCGAGGACTGGGAAGACGACGGCTTCTTCGAAGGGGGCGTGAGGGGCGGGGCGCGGCCGCCCGCTCCGGGAGGGACGGACATCTTCGGCTCGTCGGGCGGCGCGAGCGGCCGTTCGCGCTCGAACGGCGGGGGCGGCGGCGTTGATAACGACACGCAGACGACGGGCAGCGCCACCGTCCGCATCCTCCGCCCGCCGACCGAAGCCGGCGGGGCCGGCGCGCCCAAGCTCGAACGCACGCCGACGCTTACCAACGACTCGGTCGTCGAGCTGGTCGAGGCCGGCTTCTCCGAGGGCACGATCATCCGCCGCATCGAGCAGTCGCCCGTCGAGTTCGACCTCGCCCCGGCGAGGCTCGAAGAGCTGCGCAAGCGCCGCGTCACCGAGCCGGTCATCGCCGCCATGCGCGCCGCGATGGGCGAAGAGACCACCGAGCCCGCGCGGCCCGAGAGGTGAGGCGATGACGCGCGCCGACGAGACTGGGAGGGGAAGAGGAGACGCGCGTCCGCGCGCCTCCTGGGTCGGCGCGGCGCTGCTCGCGTTTGCCTGCCTGCTCGGTGGCCTCGCGACGCCCGCGACCGCGCAGACCCGCACACGCCCGCGCAAGGTTGAGGCGAACGGCGACGCTCCTGCACATAAACCCCCGGCCGTGGGTCAAAAGACCGAGCCGCGCGTAGACGGCGGCGGCCAGACGGTCGGCGACGACGAGGTGGTGCGCGTCGAGACCTCCGAGGTTCTGCTGCCGGTCACGGTGCGCGACGCTTCGGGGCGGCTCGTGGCCGACCTGCGGCGAGAAGACTTCCGCGTCTTCGAGGACGGGCGCGAGCAGCCCCTGAGCGGGCTTTCGCTCCGGCAGGTGCCGGTGGACGTGGCCCTGCTCGTGGACGCCTCCTCGTCGGTGGCCGCCAACTTCGAGGACTTCCGCCGCGCGGCCGACGAGTTCGCCGCGCGCGTCGCGCCCGAAGACCGCTTCAGCCTCGTCAAGTTCGACGACCGCGTCGAGCTCCTGCTCGACTGGACGCAGAGCCGCCTCCAACTGCGCCGCGCCCTCGGCCGCCTCTCGACCGGCGTCTTCACGCGCTTCAACGACGCGCTGCTGCTCTCGGCCCGCGAGCACTTCCGCCGCGAACAGCGCCGCCGGGCGCTCGTCGTCCTCTCCGACGGCATAGACAGCGGCCGCGGCGCGGCGTCACTCGAAATGGCCCTGCGCGCGCTGCTCGAAGCGCAGGTCAGCGTCTACGTCATCAGCAACACCGAAATCGAGCGCGCCCGCAAGCAGGCCGAGCTCGACAACCTGCTCTCCGGCACCGACTCCTCCGTCCGCTTCAACGAGCTGCGCATCGGCGACCTGCGCGAGGGCCTGCGCGTGCTCGAAGCGAGCGAGCGCAACCTCGAACAGCTCGCGCGCGCCACCGGCGGGCGCTTCTACCGCCCCGCGAACTTCACCGCGCTCGACCGCGTCTACACCGAGATCGCCGAGGAGCTGCGCCGCCAGTACGCCATCTATTACACGCCGACCAACCCCGCCCGCGACGGCAGCTTCCGCCGCGTCCGCGTCGAGACGCCCGGCCGCCCCTTCCACGTCAACACCCGCGTCGGCTACTTCGCGCCCCGCGGATGAAAAGAGTTGAGTTCGGGACGGAAGCCCGACCGTGAGGGAGGGCGTTGGCGCTGTCGTTAAGCTCAACGCCCTCCCTCACGGT
>DASZKF010000118.1:0-37564 GCA_035947355.1 Pyrinomonadaceae bacterium
CCGCCCCGCCTCCAGGAAGTGCTCGCCGGGCAGCAGGCAGATGCAGATGCCGGCCCGCCGCTCCTCGGTCAGCTTCCGGAGGGCCTCTCCGAGGCTCGCGAACTCCCCGCCTTCGCCGACCACCACCTCACAGCCGCCGCCGGACTGGATGCTGCACAGCCTGTCGAGGGCCTCCTGCACGGTCGTCGCCCCGGCGAGGTTCGGGCAGTCGTCCGGCGTCGGCGCGTAGCCGACGTAGCTGGCGAGCGGGACGGTGGCGCTGAAGCGGACGCTCGACGGCGCGGCGGTCGGGCGCGCGGCGTTGTCCTCGACGAACGCCTCGACCTCCTGGAACGCCGTCGTCGCGTCGGGCTGCCAGAAGCAGGTGGCGACCCCTTCGGCGTCGGCCGTGATGTTGACCGACGGGGCCGGCGGCCTGACGCCGTCGCCGACGCGCCCGCTGCCCGACGCGACCCGGAAAGTGACCACGGCCCTCCTGCCGGTGACCTTCCCGCAGCGGTTGGCGAGGAGCACCCGCAGAGGCTCGAGCGTCCCGCCGGGCGTGAGCTGCTGCCCGTCGCCGCTCAGCTTGTAGAGGCTCGCCAGCTCCGACAGGCGGTCAATGGCCTGCTGCACGGTCGTCTGTCCTTGCAGCGCGGCGCAAGCGCCGGGGTCGTAGGCGACCTGCGCGGCGATGCTCAGCTGGCCGTTGAAGCGCACGACCTGCGGCAGGTCGTCCCCGCCGGCGTCGAGCAGGCGGGCGACGGCCTGCTGGCTCGTCTTCAGCGCGGGCCGCCGGGGCCTCGGCGAGGGCCTGACTTCTTCCCGTGCGGCCGGGGCCGCGAGTCGCCAGGCGCAGGACGCGATGCCGTCCGGCCCCGTGGTGACGATCAAGGTCTCGTCCGTAGAGGTCGCAAGCCCGGCGATGTCGGCGGCGAGGCGGCCGTTTCCTGTCGCGTCGAACCTCACCCGCGCGCCGGCGACGGGCCAGCGCCCGTTGAAGACGCCGACTTCGAGCAGTTGCGGAAGGGGGTCGCCCGGCAGCGCCTCCTGCCCGTCGCCCCCGACGTAGAGCAGCGTCGTCAGCTCGGTGACGGGCGGGAAGAGGTCGCGGCAGTCGGAGAGGACGGTGAGGCTCGCTCCGTCCGAGCGCACGAGCGCCAGCCGGCAGTAGTGGTGGCGGATGCCGAAGGGCGGCAGCTCCTGCGGCGCGCCGGAGACCTGCGGCCACTCGATGTTGCCCGACTGCGCGTCGGCCGTGGCCGTGCGCGCGGGGATGTTCCAGTAGTCGCCCGTCTTGTAGGTGCCGGCGGTGAAGCGCACCTGCACGCCGCCCTCCAGGTCGAGGTAGCCCTCGCCCGCGTCGTCCGGGTCGTACTTGACCGTGCCGACGCCGTCCCAGCGCCTGAGCTTCGGGTGGAGGGCCTTGTTGACGCCGTCGTCGCTGCCGAGGTGCGCCGGCGCGAAGTTCAGCGTGACGAGGTTGGTCGCCTCGTCTACCTTGACGATCTGCGCGAGCTGGCCCGGCCGCCCGCCGAGTTCGAGCGCGTCGTCGGTGATCTCGACCCACTGGCCCTCCTTGAAGCCGAGCGCGTCGTCCGGCCCCAGGTCGTGGACGGTGACTTCGTTGTTCGTGATGCTGTTGACGGCCGTCACGACCGCGCCGTTGTCGCGCGACCACTTGTAGGTGGCGCCGACCGGGCGCAGGCGCATCTCGTCGAGCGCGAGCTTCGAGACGTTGATGTTAAGCGTCAGCGTCTGCGACCCCGCTTCCCGGTCTGCGGCGTGGGTGATGTGGGCCAGCGTGCCGTTCAGACGGTCGCTGCTCGGGTCGTCGGAGAAGATTTCGACGGCCTGCCCCCTCAGCCAATCGCCGCCGGGGACGACGACCTGGTCGTTCCTGTTCCTCACCCTCGTGGCGGGCGCGAATATGCCCGCGGCCGCAACGTCCAGGGCGTCGCCGCCCTCGTGAATCTCGACGCGGTAATGCTGGTTCTCCAGGCCGCGGTAGCCGGCGCCGGGCGGGACGATGCAGGGGTCTGCGCTCGACCTCTCGCGCCGAGTGCGCGCGCTCAGCCGGCCGCCGCTCGGGGCGGTGAGGTATCCGTACTGCGCGAACTCCGAAAGGCAGCTTGCCTCCGCGTCCTCGCCGAGGAACAGAACCTTGACTTGCCAGACGGTCTTGGCGCGCGTCGCGGTGTCCGGCCCGCCGAGGGCGACCTCGCGGATGCCGGGCTCGTCGAGCGCGGTCAGGTGGCGCCGCCAGACGTCGAGGTAGATCAGGTAGAGGCCCTCGGCGGTGAGGCGCCGGGCGTCTCTCAGGTCGGGCTGGTGGTGGTAAGAGGTGAGGCTCTCGTTCTCGCAGAGGATGCCGTCAACGTAGTAGCGGCCCGCGCTCAGTAGGAAGTCGGGCGGGGCGTAACCTTCGGGCGGCGTCTGGTTCTCGGGGCGGGCGCGCTCCTCGTCGGTCAGCTGGCTGAGGTCGGTGACGACGTGGAAGGCCGCGGCGTGCAGCGGGCCGCCGCACGGGCCGACGAGGTCGGCCGCGGCGGTCTCGGCGCGGTGGGCGATGATGTCACTCTGTTCGTTCCAGTCGGCGTCGAGCTGCACGCGACCCTGCTGCATGCGGACGCCGCTGAAGTGGCGGCGCGCGTCGAAGGTGTTGCGGCTGGAATCGTTCTTCATCGGAGGCTCCTCGCGCGAGGGCGGGTCAGACGTCGTGGAAGGTGCCGGCGTCCAGGCCGAAGCGCAGGTATTCTTCGACGCGCGCGCGCAGGTGGGCCGCGCGCTGCGGCTCGAAGAGGTCGTGGAAGGCCCCCATCTCGGACTCGTCGTCGGCCCCCTGCCGTATCTCGGCCGGGCAGAGCGCGCTGAGGAGGCAGTAGGCCGGGTCGCGGAAGCGCGCCGAGACGAGACGGGGCCGCACCGGCGAGTCGTCCGGCTCGGGCTGGCAGTGGTAGCGGGGCGGGACGCGCGCGCCCGGCGAGAGGTAGGAGAAGCGCACGCAGCCCTCCTGCCGCCTCTCGGCGAAGACCGGCGGGTCTATCAGCTCCCGGTAAGTTTCGTTCTTGACGGAGGCGAGGAAGATGGTGTTCGACGCGAGGCGCATGACCGTCGCGCGCACCCGCCCGATGACGGTGCTGTTCGTCACGCGGACGGGGCCGCCGAACCACTCCGTGCCGGCGTAGGCCAGGTTCTCCTCGTCGGACGCGTCCACGATGCTGTCGGCGATCTGCACCTCGGTGTCCTCGGCCGTGACGATGCCGCCGACGATGCAGTGGTCTATCTCGACGCGGACGTTCCCGGCCTCGACGAAGAGACTCGGCTCGCCCGGCCGCGACGGCGCGCCGTCGGCCGCGAGCGAGAGGCCCGGCACGAGCGTGCAGTGGCTGAGGCGCAGGCGGTCTAGCTCGCCGCTGACGCGCACCGCGCCGCCCGTGATGAGCAGCCCGTCGAGGACGACCTCGCCGCCCTCGCAGCCCGTGATCTCCAGGTCGCCGCCGAGCACGAGCGTCGGCCGTCGCTTGTCGGCGGCGCGCAGCTCGACGCTCCGGCACGTCGCTTCTATCTTCAGGGTCTCGGCGTAGCGGCCGCTGTCGGCGATCTCGACCGTGCCGCCTTCGGGGCCGAGCGCGGCCAGCGCGTCGCCGACCGAAACGAACCTGACGCCGGGCGGCGCGGCGGCGTCCTCGTCGGAGAAGGTGCTGGCGACCGTGCCCGCCGCCGCGCGGCCCCCGGCCTCATCCGACGAGCGGAGCCGCGTGTACTCGCCGCCGCCCATCTTGGCGCTGAACCCGTAGTGGAACGTGACGAGCACGCGGCCGGGCGGGTCTTCCGGGAAGGCGAGCCGGCCGAGCGCGGGATCAATCGCGACCCGGCCCGGCGGGGGGGCGGGCCAGCCCGTCAGGTCGCAGACGACGACGCGCCCGGCCGAGACCTCCTCCGGCTCGACCAGCAGGTTCGTGTGGGCCAGCTCGACGAGAAGGCTGCGGCCGCGCCCGTAGTAGTCTTCGGGACTGCGCGCCATCGCGCGCCGCCCGACGGGGGCGGGGACGTTGACCGGCTCGGCCAGGTGCGCGGCCTCGGCCTCGGTGAGCGGGAGGTTGAAGAGCGGGAGGTCGGCGCCGAGCGGGCTGAAGAAGAAGCGGCGCCCGCTGTCGTCGGCCGCGACGGCCGGCGAGCGCGTGAGCGAGAAGGCGCGCAGCCGCCAGAGGAAGAGGCCGACGTTGGGGATGTTGTAGCGGCCGCCGGCGGCGACGCGGCGCACGTCGGCCGTGTGCGTGAGGTCTGCGCCGCCGGCCGCCGCGCGCTCGAAGGCCCCGCCGAGGTGTTCGAGCCGCTCGGCCCCGCGCACGCTCAAGAAGGACTGGTTCTCGGGCCGGAGGTGGTTCATGTGCTGCGTCGTCGCGATCAGTTGGAAGAACTCGACGGCGCGCGCCGGCCGCCCGCTCACGTCGCGCGCGAGCTGTTCGAGCGTCGCGGCCGTGCCCTTGCCGCGGCGGTAGCCGATGGTGCGCGCCACCTCGGCGCGGGTGAGGGTTTGCAGGTTCGTCCCCGCCAGTCCGGTGATGCCGATGAGGTCGCCGATGTAGGGCAGCACCCAGGGCGCGCAGGTCTCTGCGAACTGGTCGTCGTAGAGCTGCGAGAGGTTCTCTTCGAGGACGGCGACCTGCTCGGCGACGACGGCGAGCAGGGCCCGCAGCGGCTCGCCCTGCTCCGCGTCGCGGATGCGGTAGACGGCCGGCAGCAGCTCGTAGAGTCTCTTCTCGTCGAAGCTCACGGCAGCACCCCCAGTTCGAGCGGGCCGGCGTCGAGCGTCAGAAGCTCGGCCGGCGGGACGCTCTCGTCGTCGCCCGGTCGCGGCGCGTGCGAACGGAGGAAAGTGTTGAGGGCCTCGGGCTGGTCGGCGCGGTGGAGGCGGTTGATGTCCACGGCGACGACGCCGGGCACGTCCTGCAAGACGGCGACGACCTCGCTGAGCGTGACGGGCTGGCCGAAGGCGCGCGCCTCGAACGAGAAGCTCGCGCGCAGCGCGGCCTCGGCCGCCGCGAGCACGTCGGCCGCGACGTAGTCCGGGTCCACCTTCACGTCGGCGACCACGCGGAAGGTCACGCCGCGGTAGGACTTGATCTTGACGGGGACGCGCGGGTCGCCCGCCTTCTGCATCGCCGAGACGAGGCTCGTGCGCAGCGGCGAGTCGTCGGCCACGGCCGCACCATTGATGCCCGCGACGGTCACGTAGACGCCGCGCGTATGCACGTTCCACGTCCAGGCGGCGAGCGCCTTGGCGACGCCCGAGAACGAGCGCGCGAAGTCCTCGTAGTCGCGCAGCGACACGATGCGGTCGAGCGTCAGGACGGTGAGCGGCGAGTTGGCGCGGGCGTCGGCGAGGCCCTGCGGGTCTTGCGCGCCGGAGGCGGCCTGCGGGTTGGTCACGCCCTTGAGGCCGAGCGGGCGCGTCATCGGGAGGCTCAACTGGCCCGCGCCGACCAGTCCTTCGAGGCCGACGCCCTTGCGGTAGTTCGCCTTCACGTTCTCGCGGCCGACGGGCAGGCGCGCGCCCGTCTTGCCGTCGCCGAACTGCACGGTCGTCTTCCGGTCGTCGTCCGTGCGCGTGACGTAGACGCGCTCGCGCGGGCCGCGGCCGAAGAGCGTCGGGACTTCGTGCCAGCGGATGTTGTTGACGAAGACTTCGAGCGTGGACTCGCCGCCGCTCGGCGTGTCGGCGCCGGTGTAGGTGAGCGGCGACTGCTTGAGCTGGAAGCTCTGGAAGGGCCGGCCGGCGTCGCCGCTGCCGAGCACCTCGCCCGCGACCGTCTCGCCGTGCGTGGCGAGGCCGACGTTGGCGTTGATCGTGACGGTCGGGCGGTCGTAGAGATTCGCGAGCGCCGACGAGAGGGTCAGCCTCGTGTGCGTGTCGTCCTCGTTCGCGCACAGCCGGACGGTCGCCACCTCGCTCACGGTCTCGTCGTCTTCGGCGGCCGGGGCGAAGGTGAGCTTGCCGTCGGGCGCGTCCACGTAGCCCTCGAAGCCGGCCTCGTCGGCGAGCCACCACCGCCGCAAGTCCGCGTTGAGTGGCGAGCTGGAAGGCGGGGCCAGGACGATCAACTCCTGGCCCGCGGCGAGCGGCTTCCTCACGGCCCGGTCGTCGGGCGAGAAGAGCACGAGGCCGCCCCGCACCCTGCCGGCGACGACGCGGACGCGCTTGCCGGTGACGACGATCTTCTTCCCCTCGGCGAGCGGCTCGACCAGCGTGTCGAGGACGATGGTGTCGCCCGAGACCGGGTCGGCGATGGGCGTCTCAGCCAGTTGCAGCTCCTCGCTGTGGGCGTGGACGGTCGCGTTGCGCGGCGAGAACTTCTCGACGTTCTCGCCGGAGATTTCCAGCCGCGTCGTCTTCGCCGTGATGTTGTAGTCGGACTTGCTCTCCTCGCCGACGAAGCGGACGCGGTAGAGCTCGCCGTAGGCGGGCTCCAGGTCGGTGCGGGGCCGCGTGAGGACGACCCAACTGCCGAGGACGATCTGGTTGTAGACGGCGTCGAGGTTGATCTTCGCCGTGTGCAAGCCGGGGCGGAGCGCGTCGAACTTCTTGTCGGCCCAGGTCGTCTCGCGCCCGGCGTAGACGCCTTCGAGGAAGGGCTGGTAGTTCGGCTCGTTAGTGCCCTGCGGCTTCGGGTTGACCTCGCCGACGCGCAGCGCGACGGGGAGCGAGCGCCACTCGGGCGCGTTGAAGCCGAAGAGCGAGGCGCGCAGCCGCATGCCGAAGATTTTCAGACGCTTCTCGCCCGGCCTCATCGGCGGGACGACGCTGCCCAGAGGCTCGGCCCAGCGGACGAGCGTCCGCTGGTTCTCGGCGTCCGCGACGACCTCCGTGACGCGGCGGATGTCCCAGCGCTCGCTGCCGGCCGCCTCGGAGGCGCGCTCCTCGCCGACGAAGAGCAGCATGTCGCCCTTCTTGAGTCCGGTCGTCACGCCTTCGAGGTAGGTGCGGGTCGAGCCGAAGGCGGGGACGCGCAGCTCGGTCAGCCGCGGCCGCATCGCGTTCCAACGCCCGCGGGCCTCGACCGCCTCGACGATCTCGAACGTCTGCGGCCGCTCGCCGGGGCCGGGGACGCTCTGCACCCGCAACCCCTCGGCGAGCGTGACGGCGGGCGGCGAGCCGGGCGCGGTCTCCAGCGTGAAGGCGAGGTAGGCGCTGGCGGCGACGCCGGGCCGCAGCTCGTAGCCGATGAGGCGGGCGAGGTGGATGACCGAGCGGCGCTCGGTCGCCGTCCGCAGGTAGGACTCGTTGGCGACGCGCTCCTGGTAGAAGGTGAGCACGTCGGCGACCATCGCCCAGGCGTCGAGCAGCGCGATGGTGAAGTC
Source organism: Pyrinomonadaceae bacterium (assembly GCA_035947355.1). Lineage (GTDB taxonomy): Bacteria > Acidobacteriota > Blastocatellia > Pyrinomonadales > Pyrinomonadaceae > QHXN01. The sequence goes on from DASZKF010000118.1 coordinate 7,345, forward strand.
GTCGTCATCGCGCGTCTTGAGCTGGCCCAGTTCGGGGAGGCCCGAGCCGGAGAGGCGCGCGAGCATGCTCGCCTTGAAGCGCGCGTGCGTGCCGACGCGGTAGGCGACGGCCGAGAGGCCCGGCCGGTTGCTGACCTCCGCCGGGGTCTCGACCGCGAGCCCCTCGCAGCAGCCGCAGTCGTTCAAGGCGAGCCGTGCCTGCTCGCGCGTGAGGGTCATTTGCCGCCCTCCATGTCGAGCCGCAGCACCCCGCGCTCGGCGAAGTTCGGGTCGTTGTCGAGGCGCGCGATCTCCAGCCGCCCGACCTCCATCAGGCCGGCGTCGAGCGCCTGTGTGCTCTCGAAGCCGAGCCGCTGGAACTTTTTGATCTCGACGAAGCGGACGCCCTCGACCTTCTGCGCCGCCGCGTAGAGCGCGCTCAGGTAGACGGGCTGGCCGAAGGTGAAGTTGTCGGGGTGGAAGAAGCCGCGGCGGCCGTCGGGCAGCGTCGTGTTGCTGAAGACCTGGAGCAGGGCCGCCTCCACGTCGCCGCGGAAGTAGCCCGGCTCGACGCAGACCGTCATCTCGATTTCGAGCGGCACGAACTGCGGCCCGTCAATCTCCACGTCGTGGCCCGCCATCCGGTAGCGCTCGAGGTGCAGCCTTATGTCCTGTTCGAACTCCGGGTCTACGGGGCGGCCGCCGAAGCGGTCAACGGTGAGGAAGATGGTGCGCCAGCTCCCCGTCCAGCGGACGGTCGCGGCCGCGCGCTGCACCTCGCGGTGGCGCTGGGCGACCTCGGCGTAGTCTTCGGGCGTGACGGCGCGCTCCTGTATGCGGAAGGCGCTCGGCGCGACGCGGCGCACGTGCTCGGTGCTCTCGGGGTCGGTGCCGCCGCGCGCCGGCATCGGGTTGCGCACGCCGGTGACGCGGTCGTCCGTCGTGAGGATGTGCGCGATGGACTCCGCGCCGACGTTGCCGGCCGCGCCGTTGCCGACGCGGTAGGTGGCCGTGAACTCGAAGCCGGGCGTCGGGCGCATGCCGTACTGGTCGTCGCCGAAGCGCAGCGTTGCGCCGCCGTCGTCTTCGACCTCGGCGACGAACTCTTCGGCGAAGGCGTCGCTCGAGAGCAGGTCGCGGCGCGGGAGCCAGAGCCCGCCGCCCGTGTCCGAGAGCTCGACGGCCGGCAGGACGTCGCGCATCTCCCAGCGGAAGGCGGCCGAGGCCGAGGCGTCCGGTTGACGTTCGAGCGGGGAGCGCGCCTGGCCGCGGGCCGAGGGCCTGAGCGGCGCGGCGTGCGTCAAAGGCTGCTCGCCGAGGCGCGGGCGGAAGCGCGGCGCGACGGGCGCGGGCTCGCTCTCGTCGCAGCGGTCGTCTCCGGGTGGCCGGACGACGGCGAGCGACGCCGAGGCCGCCGGCACCACCCCGAGCGGCTCGCGGACGGTGCGGCCGTGGTCGGCGAGGACGACGTTGCCGCGCGCGACGCTGACCTTCGGCACATACTCGGAAGAGTCAGTCCGCGCCGAGACGCAGAGGGCGAAGGGGAGCGCGTCGTCGGTGTGCCACTCGATGCTGGTCACGGGCTGCGGGTCGCCGCCCTCGGCCGGCTCGCGGAAGAGCGGGTCGGTCATGGAGCCGACGCGGGTGAGGCGGACGGCGTGGCGGCGCGACGGGTCACGGTCGGCCGGCTCGCCCGTCCGGGGGCCGACCAGCTCCTCGAAGACGAGCACGTCGCCCGCGCGCAGCTCTGTGAGGTCGCCTTTGAGCGCCGCGCGCGTCGCGCCCGCCGGGATGCAGCAGCGCTCCTGGCCCCAGGTGTAGAACTCGATCTCGTTGTGCGCGCGGAAGAGTCGCACGTCCTCCATCGTCTCGAAGGTCTCGGGCTGCGCCGCGCCGATCTGCCTCATGGCGTCCGCGTCGGTCTGCGGGTTGACGACCTCCCGGCCGAGCGCGGCGACGCGCGTCAGCAGGGGCGTGCCGCGCCGGAGCAGCACGTCGTCGGAGTCGGTCTGCACCTGCACCCAGGCGCGGGCGTTGCAGCCGTCGTGCATGAAGTAGTCCACGAGCAGCGCGTGGCGGCGCACCGAGACGCGGCGGCGCGCCGTGTCGAGGTAGGCTTCCGTTGCGATCACGTCCTGCTGGTAGCTGAGGTGGTCGCCGACGTAGGCCAAAAGCTCGACCAGGGCGACGCCGACGTCGGCCGCGTTGCGCTCCTCCCAGCGCGGCATCAGCGCCGACATCCGGTCGAGCATCAGCTGGCGGAAGCTGTTGTAGTCTTTGGCGAGGTAGTCTATCTCCGGCTCGTCGCGCCCCGCGGGCGGGCAGGGGCGCTGCGGGCGGCAGTCGAAGTCGCTCGGGCATTCGACCTTGAAGGAGAAGGAGGCGGACGAGAGCACTGGGTCGAAGCCGGTGGGCGGCTCGCCCCCGCCGCCCTGCGCGTGGTGCACGTCCTTGACGAGCCGCAGCGTGTAGAGCGAGAAGTCGCCGGGCCGGTCGACCCCGACCGTGAGGACATTTGCGTCGGCGCCCGAACCCGCCTCGGCGGAGACGACCCGGATGCCGCGGATGCGCTCGCCGCCCTCGATGAGGACGTTGTCTTCCGTCAGCTCGCCGGCCCCCAGCGGCTTGAGGAAGTGTACGAAGAGCTTGCGCTGGCGCTCGCGCTGCGAGGCGGCGGCCGTGTCGAGCACCTCCAGGAAGTCTATCCCGTTGAGGCCGCTCGCCGGGTCGCGGACTAGCTGGCGGCGGCGCTCGTCGCAGCAGAAGTAGATCATCGCGCGGGCGCCTCCCGGACGAAACGGTCTGTGCGCTGCCGCTGGGTGCGGCGCACCGTGTACCGGACGAGCACTTCGAGCCTCGAGTCGTCGGTCTCGACCTCGACGGCCTCGACCTGGATCAGCTCGCCGAGCCACTGCTGGAGCGCGCCCTGGACGGTCATCTGCGTGGCGGCGGCGAGCGCCTGGCTGTTCGGCGCGAAGATGAGCTGCAGGAGGCCGCTGCCGAAGGTCGGGCGGTTGACGCGCTCGCCGGGCGTGGTGAACAAGACCTGCTCGACGAGGTCGCGGATGTGCTCGTCGTCGGTCGTCTCGGCCGTCCGGCCGCGGCTATCGAAGTCGTATGGGTAGTCAACCTGCATCGCGTTACTTCCCGTCAGGTGCCTTTCACGCGCACCTGCGTGACGACGATGTTGAGCGGCGTCCCCGTCGGGGTGCAGAGGGCCTGGCTGTCTTGCAGGAGCACGGGCTGGCCGCCGGCGAGGACGCGGGTCGCGCCCATCAGGAACTGCGCCGTGACGCACGGGCCGTTGCCCGCGGGCGGCGGCGGCATGGTGCAGCCCGCGACGGTGTAGAGGGTCGGCAGCGTGACGATGGGCTGGCCGCCGACCTTGACGCGCGGGTTCGGCGCGGTCGGCTGCGCCTGCCCGGCGTGGGCGCAGAGCACGGTCGCGCCCATGTGCAGGAGAAAGCCCGGCATCTTCCGTCCACCTCCGGCTTCGGAATCACTTTCCCGACTCAAATCACGTCGAGCGCGCCGTCGTTCACGGAGACCTGCGGGCCGGTGATCTTGATCGTCCCGCCCTGCCCGCTCGTGATCTCGACGCCCATCGCGTTGAGCACGACCTTCTGCCCGCCCGAGGTCTCCAGCGTGATGCCGCCGACGCCGGGCGTGTCGTCGAGGACGATGCTGTGTCCGCCCTCGGTCTTGATGAGCACCTTCTTGTAGGGCGGCGCGAGCAGCTCCGGGGGCATCTCGGCCACCGAGCCGAACCAGCACCCGGCCCAGATCGGGTAGTCGGGGTCGCCGTGCTCGAACTCGACCCAGACGCCGGCGCCGACCCCCGGCAGCGCGAAGAAGCCGAAGCCGCTGCCGCCGAACGGGGCGCACGGCATGGCCCAGCCCGTCTCGAGGTCGCCCATCACGTCCGGCACTCTGGCCCGCACCCGCCCGATCATCAGCGGGTCTTTGTTGTCCGTCACCGTGCCGCGGTACTTGCCGTAGAAGCGGTTGCTCATGGTATGACCACGGGCAGCGTCGCGCCCGTCCCTTCGCGGCTGATCGTGAAGCTCTGCTTGTACTCGCCGCGGGTGATCTGGTGCGTGACGCGCCGCACGTAGTAGTTGCCGTCGTAGGTGAGCCCGACCCCGCGCACGCCGACCAGCCGCCGCGCCCGCAGCACGTGGCCGTAGCGGACGCCGTCGAGCTCGCCCGTGCCCGTGACGGGGTCGGGCGTGTTCATCGCCGCCGCGAGCGCCGAGGTGGCGGCCTGCGCCGGGTTCTGCTTCGAGGTGTCGCGCATCTGGACGGTGCGCATCGGCGGGGCGGGCGAGGCGGCCAGCGGCGGGACGCGCAGAGACGGCAGCGGCGGGACCGGGATGGCGGTCTTCGTGATCGGCTCGACGAAGGTGCCGCGCGTGCCGACCGGCGCGAGCGCGTCGTTCGAGAAGTGCAGCGACTTGACGTTGGCCGAGGGGCCGGGGCCGAGCGTGAGCGCCGGCTGCGGGACGCTCAGGCGGTTCTCGGCCCCCCAGTAGGCGGTGTTGACGCCGAAGGTCAAAGGCTCGACGTAGAAGACGAAGCCGTTGCGCTCGGCCATCTGCCGGATGAAGCGGAGGTCCGTGCCGTGCTGGCCGGGGATGCGCTGGAGCATGATGGGCACGTCCGTGGTGGGCGTGACCTGCGGGACGAGCCCGTACTGCGCGTAGGCCGCGAGCAGGCGGGTGACGATCAGGAAGTCGGGCTGGTTCTCGTAGTTCTCGTCCTTCTCTTCGAGGTCGAGCATGACGCTCACGTCCTTGCCGGTCACGGTCAGCGTGCTCTGGCCCGGCTCGGCGCTCGGCGCGTGCTGCTGGTGGGTGATGATGCCGTCAATCAGGACTTCGGGGACGGGGCCGAGCAGGACGCCGATGATGACGCGCGCCGAGGGGCTGAGCGCGCCGCCCTGGAGCAGGTCGTAGTCGAGCGGCTGCGACTTGCCGAGGGCGAAGGTGAGCTGGAAGCCGTCGCCGCCCTGCGCGTCGTTGGTCACTTCGGCGCGGACGAAGGCGGCGAGCGCCTCGGGCGGCGCGGGCAGCGGGACGGCCTGGCCGAGGAGCAGGATCAGGCGGACGCCGAGCTGGCTGGTGAGCATAGGGTCTCCCTAGATGCCGGGCAGCGCGACCTTGATGACGCGGCCCGTCTCCTCAAGCTCCGAGGGGCGGCCGACGTTGTTGGCGTCGCAGACGCGCCAGAACTGCGTCGGGTCGCCGAGGTAGCGGGCCGTGATCTGGTCGAGCCGCTCGCCCTGCGCGACCGTGTGCTCGACCAAAGTCGTCAGCCCCTCGGCGCTCGGGATGATGCGGCGGCGCACGTAGCGCACCTCGCGCGCGCCGCCGTCCTCGTCGGGCAGTTCGGTCGTCGCGGTCTCGACGCCGTGGTACCTGCTGGTCGTGTCGAACATGCGTTGTGCCTTAGCCGATGCTGACGCTGGCGCTCGCGCTGAACGAGCCGGAGGCCGCGGCCGCGATGTTTCCGACGCCGCCGATGGTCGCCATCACCTCTTTGATAATCTGGTGCGCCATGAAGAGCGCGCCGCCGACGCTGAGCATCCCCAGGTCCTGGTAGTTGAGCACGCGCAGGCCGAGGCTCACCTTGGCGCGTATCGGGTTGAGGCCGGTGTCGAACGCCTCCTCGGTGATGCTGAAGGTGGTGAGGCGGACGGGGACGATGCGCTTGACGCCCCAGATGAAGAGCGTGAGCGGGGCCTCGGGCGGGATGACCTCGATGACGCCGGCCCGCGCCAGCACCTCGTTGGCGATGACGAGGGCCGACTTCGGGTAGAGCAGCATCTCCAGCGAGGCGAGCGTCGGGTGGACGCCCATCACCGTCGCGGGGAACCCGGCCTTCTCCAGCTGGTCGGCCGCGTCTACCTCGACCGAGAGCGTGATGGTCTCCTGCGGCGGCCCTTTCAGCCGCAGCGCCTCGCCCTGCGCGGGGCTTCCGCCGACGGTCTGCGCCGTCAGCGTGCGCGTCAGCGTGTCAGGGTTGTACTGGAAGATGATCACGCTCGCCAGCGGGTTGAACGGGTCGAGCCCGATGATCGCGCCCTTCTGCACCTGCGGGGAGCCGGGGAATGTGCTCATGAGACGTGTCCTTTCGCCAGCTCGGCGCTGCGCGCGGCTATGCCTGACCCTGCGGCAACCAGGCGTGCGGCGGGGCGGACGCGACCCAGTCGCTCAAAACCGTGCCCGTGAAGACCCCGAATTGCTCGGCCTCCGGCGTCCGGCCGATACTCAACGTGGCGCGCACCAGGAGCGGCGCGTCCCTCAGCCCGGACGTGTCGCCGATCTCCCACCACCCGTCGTCGAGGTGGAAGTGGAGGTCGCGGCTCGCTCCCGCCGGGAGGGCGAAATAAGTCGGGCCATTTTTTGACCACTCGCGGGCCGCCCGTTTAGCCGTGAGGAGTTGCCCGCCGGACTCGCTCCGCAGGTCGAAGGAGAACGAATCCCAGCCCCACGAGTTCTCCAACTCCCAGAGTCTGATTTCGTCGGAAGACGAGTTGAAAACAGTTACGACCAGGCGGTCGGGTTGAACCCTCAAAGTTAATTGCATCGTCCCCTCCTGATAGTGTGCAAGCAAAGTTTTGCGCCCGGCGCGCCCCGGCCTACGGCCCCGACGTTCCCGGCGTCAGACTCTCCTGCCTCGCCCCTCACACGTCCCAATCGACGGCGACCGAGGCGGCCGTACCGACCTCTTTCCCGCCGTCGCAGGTGTCAATGGCCTTGAGCTGAAAACGCCATTGACCTGTCCTCGCTGCCGCGCCTACCGGGGCGTCGTGCCCTTTGTAGACCGACCCCTTGGCGCAATCCATCTTCCCCGCCGTGTCTTCGTAGTGGTTGATCGTGACGCACTCCGCGTGGGTGCCCGTCCGGTGCCCGTAGCGCTTGTTCGCGGTGTCACGATCCTCATACCAGGTATTAGCCTTAAAGTCGGTCGCCGGCTGGAACCCTGCGTTATTGGGAGGGCCGCCCGCCGTCCAAAGGATGTACTGCCTCACCTCGCAGCAGGCGGCGCTGGCGCCGGCGGCGGCGTCGTTCTCGAACTCGGCCGAGAGGTCGAAAGAGGCGGTCTTCGTCGCCCCCGATTTGGTGGCCTTGATCGTGCCGCTCGGCGAATAGGACGGCCCGCTCTTGAGCTTGCACTTGGGCGCGGGCGCGGGCGCGGGGGTGCCGGCGTCGGGCGGCTGGCGCTGGAGGCTCAACCCCGAGCTGAGCTGCGGCAACTCCGCGGGGGAGACGGAGTCCTCGCGCGCTCCGCCGCCGTCCCCGAGCGACATCATTACTCGCGCCGCGGCCCTGTCCGCGTCCGCCTCCAAAGCGTTGTACTCACCGTCGCCCTTCCGCTGCGGCGCGTGGGCCGAGGCGGCCCCCTCCTGCTGCACGACGTGGGCCAGCTCGTGGGCCAACAGCCTGTCGCCGGCCGGGGTGCCGGGGTGGTACTGTCCCGCCCCGAAGGCGATGTCGCTGCCGACGGTGAAGGCGCGCGCGTGAAGCCCGGCCGCGAGCGCCGCGGCATGGCCGTCAGCCCGCACGCGGACGCGGGAGAAGTCGTGGCCGAAGGCAGACTCCATGCGCGACCTCACGCCGCCGTCCAGGGGCCGCCCGGCTCCGAGTTCGGCGCGGACTGCCTGCGGGTCATGTCCCGCCTTCGACACCTCTTCCTCTTCGCTGCCCGGCCCGCTTTCCGAGAGCTTCGAGCGATCCTCACGCGGGCCAGGCGCGGGGGCCTGCAAACCCCGCCCGCCTCCGCCCGGCCCCCCGGACTCAAGGCGCACGCGGACGCGGCTGAAGTCGTGACCGGCGCGTGATGCCACGGCGGTGACGTTCGGGGCGTCGGCCGGCAGGCCCGCGGGGTGCGGCGCTTCGCGCACGACGACGGGCACCGTCGAAGCGGCAGCGCCGCCGGCGGGGCTGCGTTGCAGGCTCAGACGCTCTTTATCGCACCCGGCGCAACTCCCGCTGAGACCGGCGGACCCGCCGCAGGCACACTTGCGTTGCACCATCTGCGCGGGGGCGGGGGTGAGAGATATTCTGGCCGGCGTCTCGGAGCCGGCTTTCACGCGTGCGCTCATCGGTTGAACCCTCCGTAGATTGCGAGAGCTATCTGCGAGCCAATAGCCTCCGGCCGCCCATCCGAAGACATCTCGAACGTCAGACCCTGGAGAGCCGGAAGCTCTCCCGTTTGCTGCAACGGCGGCGGCACGCCGCGCTCGCCGAAAAGCGCCGAGAGTTCCCGCTCGACCGCCTCGCCGATGCGCCGGCCGTCACCGGCGGCGAACCCGTGCAGCACCAACTCCTCGATGCTCAGCTCGACGGAGTACGTCGGGCGGGCGCGCGCGCCGCCGGCCCCCGACGCCCCGTCGGACCTGGCTTCAGTCCGTCCCTCATTCGGCATAAACAACCCTCGGCCTATGTCCAACTCCTGATCTCCGCCTCGGTCAGCGATTTCTCCATCTTGATGTATTCGCTCTGCGCGGCGCGCAGAAGGTGATGCATGCGCACCGGCTCGCCCGCGTCGGCCGCGAGGAAGGCGGCGTTGAGTGCGATGTTGCGGATGTTGCCGCCGGCCACGTTGAGCCGGGCCAGCTTGTCGAAGTCTAAGCCCTCGGTCGGCGTCTCGGCGGGGAAGATGCGCCGCCAGATTTCGGCGCGCTGCGCGGCGTCGGGGAAGGGGAACTGCACGATGAAGCGGAGGCGGCGCAGGAAGGCCGTGTCGAGCGCGCCCTTCAGGTTGGTCGTCAGGACGGCGAGGCCGCGGTAAGCCTCCATGCGCTGCAAAAGGTAGCTGACCTCGATGTTGGCGTAGCGGTCGTGGCTGTCCTTGACCTCGCTGCGCTTGCCGAAGAGGGCGTCGGCCTCGTCGAAGAGGAGGACGGCCCCGCCCTCCTCGGCGGCGTCGAAGACGCGCCGCAGGTTCTTCTCCGTCTCGCCGATGTACTTGCTGACGACGGCGCTCAGGTCTATCCGGTAGAGGTCGAGGCGCAGCTCGCGCGCGAGCACCTCGGAGGCCATCGTCTTGCCCGTGCCGCTCGCGCCCGCGAAGAGCGCGCTCACGCCGAGGCCCCGCGCCCCCTTCGCCGCGAAGCCCCAGGTCTCGTAGACGGTCGCGCGCCGGCGCACGTGGACGGCGATGTCGCGCAGCGTCTGGAGCTGCGGCGCGGGCAGGACGAGGTCGTCCCAGCCGGCGGCCGGCTCGATGCGCTGCGCGAGGTCGTCGAGGCGCGGACGCGCCTGCGTCCGGCAGGCGTCCCACAGGGCCTCGCCGAACTCGGCGGCCTCCGCCACGCCCCCGCCCTCGGCCGCGGCCTGCCGGGCCAGCGCCTCCGCGCGCGCCGCGTACACCTTCGGGAGGTTGAGGTTGAACTGCGAGACGAGGGCCTCGACCCGGCCGTTGCGGTCGGCCGCCTCGCCGAGCGCCCGCCGCCAGATGTCGCTCTGCTCGCGCGCCGGGGGCTTGCGCACGTCGAAGGTTATGACGGGCTTGTGCCAGTCGCGCCGCCGCTCGACGCCGCTGACGACGAGCGGGCCGCTCACGGTTTCGACCAGCCGGCTGACCGAGGCGGCCCGCGCCGCGTCGCCCGCCTCAAGCCCGTCGCATTCGACGAGCAGCGCGCAGTTGCTCAAGACCGCCTCGCGCCCCCAGAGCCGTATCAGCCCGTCGAGCTCGGCCGCGGCGGTCGGCAGCGACGGCGCGGAGAGCAGGCCGAGATGGAGGCCCAGCGAGGAGCAGGCCGCGGCGGCGACGGCGCGCCTGTCCGCCGCCTCGTCGCCGCAGAGCTGCACGGTGGGCGGGGCCGACTCGCCGCCCGACTGCGACCAAAGGGCCGCCACGCGCTCGGCCAGCGCGCGGTGCGAGGGCGCGAGTTCGCCCGCGTCGCGCAGGCGCGCGACGAGGCCGGCCAGCCGCTCGTCCATGTGCTGCACGCCGGCGAGGAAGTGCAGGACGCGCTCGTCTATGCGCAACTGGCTGAGCGTCAGCGCCGGGCCGCTGCCGACCTCGATCAGCCGCCAGCGGCGCACAGGCGCGGCCGGCGTCATGGCGCTCCAGTGGGCCTCGGGCAGCGCGGCCAGAGCGAGGCTGAAGGTCGGGAAGGGACGCGAAGGGTCGCCCTGCGCCTCGGCGCAGACGGCCGCGAAGCCCGCGTCCAGCTCGACCCCGGCGCAGAGCAGGACGAGGTCGCGCTCGAAGTCCGAGAGGCCGAACGCCTCGCGGAGTCTCTCCAGCGCGGCCGGCGCGGGCATCGCCGCCGCGGCCTCCTCGAAAGCCTTCCGGGCCGTGCCCTCCCGCCCCCGGCCTTTACCCGGCGGGCGTCCGCCCTCGCGCCCCTCGTGCTGACGCGCGGCGTGTCGTTCGAGGGCCTCGCGCACGACGCCGAGCGCCGCCATCAGGTAGCACTGGTTAGCTTCGGGCCAGTTGCTCTTCGCCTGTTCGCTCAAGGGATCGTCACCTTCGGGCCGACGTAGAGAGGGTCATCGGGGTCGGCCGACAGCTTGAGCGGGCTCTCGGCGCCGTCCACCTGCAAGCGCACGAGGTAATCGCCCTGCGCCACGCCCCGGACGCGGAACACGAGCGTCTCGGTCTCGGCCGGGTCGGCCGGCTGGTTGCGCGGGACGGCGTCGAAGCTGTAGGCGCGCGCCGCGCGGCCGGCCGGCGGGTCGAGCTCGTTCATCAGGAGGGAGGCGCGCTGCGACTTGCCGACCGCGGGGCTGACGCCGACGGTGACGTCGGCCGAGCGCGTGCCGTCGGGGGCGACGGCCGGGGGCGGGACGGTGATGTCGGGGCTTTCGTCGGGCCTGCGTTTGATCGTCGGGTGGAGGACGAAGGCCGCGAGGTTCGATTCGACGCCGCGGTGCTCGGCGGGCGGCGTGCCCATCAACGCGGGGTGAACCACCTGCACGCCCTGCACGCCCGCGCGCAGGCCCGAGGGCAGCGGCAGTCTGATCCGCGTGTCACTCACATTGGGGGCGGCGGGCGCCACCTCGACGCCGCCGACCCTGACCCGCGTCACCTCGCCGCGCAGCCGCTTGCCCGTGACGACCAGCGTGGACGTAGGGGTGATGAGGCCGCCCTCCGCGCCCTCAGCGAAGACCTCTTCGATGAGGGGGTGGCGGAACGGGACGACGTAGATGTTGCGCGCGCGCACGGGCAGCGAGGCGCGCGCCGACTCCTCGCTCTCGATCAGGACGACCGTGCCCATGTAGGCGACCGAGAGGTTGTAAGGCGTCTGGAAGTAGACCGACCAGAGCTTCGACAACTCTTCGAGCGAAAGGGAGAGCGGCGTGAACTTGACCAGCTCGACCGAGTCGGCCAGGTTCGACGCGGCGAGGAAGCTGAAGTTGGGCTTGCCGATCGTCTGCCGGATCACGTCGCGCGTCAGGACGGGCCGCGAGTGGAGGGCACGCACCGCGCTTCCGAGCACGCGCTGCGGCTCGAGCTGCGCCTCGTCGCCGTAGAAGGTCAGGAGGTAGTGCAGGTCGAGCGCGGCCTGCGGGCGGAGCACGAGGTCGCCGCCGGGCCGCCGCGTCGGGAGGTCTGCGCTCTGCCAGGCGGGGTTGGTCGTCACCAGGTAGAGGAAGACGTTCGCGCCGGGCGCGGGCATGGTCGCGCCGTTGCCGTCGGGGCGGAAGGTCGTGACGGTGGCGCCGGGCACGTCGGGGCCGACGGCCGCCTGCAAGACTTCGCTGAGGACCGCGGTGACGGTCGCGACGGCGAGGAAGTTACTCATCGCGGCCTCCCGTTCTGCCGGCGCAGGTACTCGTCGAGCGAGAGGCGCGGCGCGGGCGTGGCGGGCGGCTCGGCCGCCGGCGCGGGCGGCGCCACGGCGCGCACCTCGATGCGGCCGATGGTGACGCGGACGACGCGTCCGGCCGGCCCGGCATCAGCACGGTCTTCCCGCGTCGGCCGCGGAGGCGGAGCGGCTCGCCTCGTCGTCGCAGCGACGTTCGACGTTGAAGCGACACTCGGCACGGAAGGAGCGTGCTGGGCCGCGTCGCTCCCGCGGGGCGCCGGAGGCTCGACAGTCTCGCCGGCGTCAAGGTCGCGTTTTGAATCCAAGCCCCGCGTGATCACATCTTCCGGAGACGGTCTGCGATCCGAAGGTTCCAATGCCTGAGCGAGTGTCAGCCGCGGGTCTTGCCCGTTCTCCTGCCGGCTCTGCCCTGTCAACTCTTCGCCTCGCTCCGCCAAGCGAGAACCTGTCTCTACTACCCTCGGGCCGCGGCCGCGTTCCCGCGCGCGAGGCGCGCTTTCGTCGGCGTCGGAACTTTCCCTTTCGAGAGCCGCGGTCTTTGTCGCGGCCGTAGCGTCTTGACTCTGCCCCGGCGGCCTCGCGCCGTCCGGTCTGAGACTCGGAGACTGTCTCACGTCCGTCGCCCGCGCGGCGCGCGCCTCGGCGTCGGGAGCCGACTGGCCCCGTTCGTAATCGCCCCGCTCGTGAGTCGTGAGCGAAGGCATTTGCTCCGACTCGCGTCCGGGCGGTACTGCCCGTGCCGCCTCCGCCCGCGCGTCGTCGGCGTGCCCGCGTCGCGCGCTAAGGTCTTGCGTGTTGGGGAGCGGGCGGGCCGGCGTGGTCGCCGCGTCCGAAAATACTGACGTGGTCTCGGCCGGGACGGACGTTCGAGGCGGAGCGGTTCGCGCCGCTCGCGTTAAAGTCGGTCGCGTCGCCTCCGCCGCGCCGGCCACCTCCGACAGGGGTGAAGGTCCCTCGTCCTCGCCCGCGGCCGCGGCAGTCCGCGCCTGCTGGCACGACATGACGGGGCCGGTAGTTGAAGAAGACCGCGCGCCGGTTTGCGAAGTCGTTACCTCGGGAGTCGTCGCGTCGGGAGTCGGCGCCGATTCGATAACGCCTGCCGTCGGTGGCGGGGCCGGCTGTGCGGCCCGCGCCGGGCCGTCCTCACGCGGTGAGGATTCCGCGCCTTCGCGCCGCGCGCTGTTCGCGGCAGTCGGCCTCGCCGCGCGGCCTTCATTCGGGGCCACGGACGAAGAAGCCGCGGCCGTGCCGTCAGTCAACTCTGCGTCGTGGCGGCTCACGGCAGGGCCGTCGGTCGAAGAAGGCGAGTAGGGCCGGAGACCTTCGCCGCCTGTCCGAGGATTTACTCTGACGGCTTCATCCGTCGTCGGTTCCGTCTCCGGGAAGCCGAGACTGTGATGCTCGCGTGGGGCGAGAATCCGACCGCGGTCGGGCGGCGAAACCGGACGGACGGCCGCCGGCCGGGAGTCTTCAAACAGGCTCTCGGCGTCGAGTCCCTGTCCCCGCTCCGCCGCACTCCGCGCAGGGCGTTCTTCCGCCGCGAGCCTGGCGGGCGAAGCGCGCACTTCTGCCGGGGGCGTCGGCAGCGTCTCCTCCGGGAGCGTTACGGGTGAGGCGCGCCTTGCCGGCGGCGGCGACTCCGTCGGAGCGCGCTCTTCTGTGGGAGACATCTCGTTTACAGCGCGCTCCTCCGTCGGCGGCGCGTCGGGCACAGGCATGTACAGGCCCGGCGCGTAGCGCGAGGCGACCAGCGGGTGGGCCGTGGGCGGCAGCCCGAGCGCCGCCCGCGCGACTCTGTCCAGGAAGTCGGTCATTGATCCAGCAGTTCCAGGTAATACCGGCGCCGCCGCGCGCTCATCGCGAGGATGTCGGCCTCGCGCCACGCGTAGGCGCGCGCAAGGGCGTGCACCTCGCGCAGCAGCCGGCGGGCCTGCGCGCTCAGCTCCTCGTAGAAGAACGAGGCGATGTCGAAGGGCAACTGCCACTCCGCCCCACAGGCCGGGCACGAAAGGTCAACGAGGGCTTCGGCCTGCGGGTCGCACTCGGCGAGGCGCGCGGCCAGCAGCCCGACCAACGCGTCCGGCAACTCTGCGGCCGTTACGGCCTCGCCCCCTCGGCTCGCCTCAAGCACGCAGCGGTCGGCGAGGAGTCTGCGCGCCGCTGCCGCGTCGGGGCAGCTGGCCGCGGCCCTCACGTCGAGGCTGTCGAGCAGGCGGAAGCGCACGGCGTAGCCCTCGGCCTCGAGCCGCAGCTCCGCGTCCGCGCCCCCCTCAGAACCCGCGGCCCGGAGCGCGCCGACGCCGAGGGTGAACTCCAGCGGCGCGCCGCAGGCGACGCATTCCGAGAAGGCTTCGAGCGCGGGGCCGAAGTGGCGCTCGCGCGCGCCGAGCAGGTGCGCGTTGCGCCGGCCGAGGCTCAGGCGCCAAAGCTCCTCGCGCCCCTTCTCGGGGAAGGCCGCGGCCAGGAGCGCGACGGCGCGCTCGGCCGGGCCTTGCGCGTGGCCCGCCTCCCAGACGCGTACGACGTCGTCGGCCGTAAAGGTGCGCATGGCTTTAGGCGGCCGGCTCGGTGAAGGTCGGCTCGCTCGGCTCGGTCACGTCGTAGTCGCGCTCCCAGCCCTCGTTCTCCAGCTTGATGTGCTGGATGGCGACGGCGTTGGCGTTGGCGTCGAGGTCGGGCATCGCCTGGTACTCCGAGACCCAGCAGCGGAAGAGCTTGTAGGCGATGGCGAGCTGGCCGGCCTCGTTGTACATCTCGATGATGATGTCCTTGCGGAAGTCCTTGAGCGAGACCTCGCTCCCCAAGCCGGAGCCGAAGTTCCAGACCTTGTTGGCCCACTTCTCGAACTCCGTGTCGTGGGTCACGCCGCGCTCGATGGTGATGGCGTCGTACTCGGTGCGGCCGGGCGACTTGCGGCTGCTGCTCGGGTCGCCGCCCTCGCGGTGCTTGACGACCTCGGTCGTGCGCTTGAGGCCGCCGACCTTGCTGACGCCCGCCACGTAGCGCCCGTCCCACTTGACCCGGAACTTGAAGTTCTTGTACGGGTCGAACCGTTGTGCGTTGACGCTGAATTGGGCCATGGTGTCCTCCTTCACGCTTCAATCTGGCCGGCCATCTGCTGAATCTTGATGACGACGAACTCGGCGGGCTTGAGCGGCGCGAACCCGACGAGGATGTTGACCACCCCGCGGTTGATGTCGTCCTGCGTCGTCGTCTCCTTGTCGCACTTGACGAAGTACGCCTCGCGCGGCGTCGTGCCCTGGAAGGCCCCCTGGCGGAACAGCCCGTGCATGAAGGCCCCGAAGTTGAGCCGGATCTGCGACCACAGCGCCTCGTCGTTCGGCTCGAAGACGATCCACTTCGACCCCTGGTAGAGGCTCTCTTCGAGGTAGAGGGCGAGGCGGCGCACGGGGATGTACTTCCACTCGCTGGCCGCCTGGTCGGCCCCGTCGAGCGTGCGCGCGCCCCAGCTGACGTTTCCGAAGACAGCGAAGTTGCGGAGCGCGTTGATGCCGATGGGGTTGAGGTCGCCGTTCTCGCGGTCGCCGATCTTGACGGCGAGGTTCGCCCCGCGCAGGTCGGCGTCGGTGCCGGCCGGGGCCTTCCAGACGCCGCGCGTCGCGTCGGTGCGCGCGTAGACGCCCGCCAGCGTGCCGCTCGCGGCGACGTTGCGCGGCCGGTTCTCGTTGAGCGCGTCGGGGACGAGCAGGCGGGGGAAGTAGACGGCGGCGTTGGTGTGGCGCAGCCCGTCGTTGGCCGCCATCCAGCCGAGCATGTCGTCCTTCGTGTCGACGTCCGCCGGGATGTCAACGATGAGGAAGGCGCGCTTGTCGAGGCAGTAGGTCTCGGCCTCGGCGACGACGGCCGAGAAGCCGTTCGCGTCGAGGTCGGCCGCGGCCGGGATGCAGAGGATGTTGAAGATGAAGGGGTCTATGCGGTCGAGCGCGTGGAGGCCGGTCTTCTGCAACGCGCTGCCGCGGATGGCGTTCGCGCCGGTGGCGGTGCGCCAGTCGTTGCCGCCCGGCACGTCGCCGTCGTTGGCCGTGCCGCCCAGGGGCGTGAAGTCGGCGTCGTCGGGCGCGCCGATCACGTCCGCGCCGGTGGCGGCGGGCCGCTCGCCCAACCCCTCGTCGGTCAGGCGGACGAGCGACGACGCCTCGTTGACCACCGAGACGGCGTAGCGCGAGCTGGCCTGGCTCATGCTCAGGTTGCGGTGCACCTCCGAGTTGACGACCTGCTGCTTGCCGCGCACGGTCGCCACCTCGCGCACGACGAGGTTGAACATGGTCGCCGGGTCGGCCGTCTTGTAGTCCACGCCCACCTGGAGGTTGTTGGCCCAGACGCCGGGGCTGACGGCCGCGACGGTGAGGGCGTCCTGCGGGGGCGAGCCGCCCTGGAGGGTGAGGAAGGCCGAGTCGAAGTTGCCGGCCGCGACGCGGACGACCCAGGCGACGCTGCCGCCGTTGAGGAAGTACTGCTGGATGGCGTAGCTGGCCTCGCTGCGCGTGTCGAGGCCGCCGAAGACGCGCTCGAAGTCGGCGAAGCTGGAGATGCGGACGGCCTTGTCCAGCGGGCCGCGCCTGAAGAAGTCTACGAAGGCCGTGTCGCTCGTGCTGACCCCAGTGATGGTGCGGACGCCGCTGGGAATCTCCTCGATGTAAACGCCCGGGTAGGTGTATGTACCTGGCATTGAGTCCTCCTTCTTTAACGATCTGCTTCCAGTGATTGCCAGAGCGCCAGGTGGCGCTCGGCCGTGCGGGGCCAGCTCTGTTCGTGGCAGTAGTCGCGGGCGGCGGCCGCCAGGCGCTCGCGCAGGGACGTGTCTTCTAAGAGCCGCGCGACGCCCTCGACGAGGTCGCGCGGCTGGAAGGTCACGCCGGCCAGCTCCTCGAACCAGCTGGTCGGGGAGGCCAGCACCGGCACGCCCGTCGCCAGCCCGACGCGGACCGCGCTGCTCGCCGAGGCGAAAGGGATTTCGTCGTACCAGTAGACGAGGATGTCGGCCTCGGCGGCGAGCAGGCGCGCCGCGTCGGCGACGGGCAGGAACTCTTTGCGGTGGCGGACGGGGAGCCCCGCGGCGTCGCGGGACCAGCGCGCCTCGTTGGCCGGGTTCTTCGCGTGGCTGACGAGGAGCATCTCCGTGCCGGGCAGCGCGCGCAGCACTTCGAGCAGGCGCCAGAAGCCCTTGTGCTGTTCGAGGAAGCCGAAGGCCCCGACGACGCGCCCGCGCCTCTTCTTACGCGGCGGGAACCAGGTCGGGCACCCGCACGGGATGCATTCGACCCGCTTGCCGGGCCAGCGCCCGCGCAGCGTCCGCGCCCCGCCCCGCGTGAGCGCGACCAGCGCGTCCGCCCCGCGCTCCCAGGCCGGCGACTCGCGCCCCACGGTGTGTTCCGTGATGACGACCGGCACGCGGTGGCGGCGCGCCTCCCGCACGTGCGCCGCGAGCGACGCGTCGTCGAAGAGCGAATACTCGTGCTGGACGTGGAGCACGCGCACGCCGCGCAGCTCGGGCGCGCGCCCCGTCACCCTCACGCCCGCCATCGCCTCGCCGAGGTGCCCGGCGTATTCCGCGATGCCGCAGGGCGTCTCCCAGCTCGGAACGAAGAGCGTGTAAGCACGCCTGAGCGTGCGCTTGGCCGGCAGGCGGCGCTCGATGGAGTCGAGCACGGCCGGGCCGACCGCCCAGACGTTTCTGTGCTTGATGACCCACTCGGAGGCGGCGCGGCCCATCGCGCGCGCCTCTTCGCGGTGGCCCGCGACCCAGCGCAGGCGGGCCGCCATCTCCTTCACGCCCGGCACCCCGCGCACGCCGCAGCGGCCGAAAGGCGGCTCGGCGGCCTCCTCCCAACGCTCCGGCGGGACGGGCAGAAGGAACTCGGGGCCGGCGTCTTCGCAGAGGTCGCTCTGCCCTTCGGAGTTGAGGGCGACGACGGGCAGCCCCGTCGCCATCGCCTCGACCATCGGCAGGCCGAAGCCCTCGCTGCCGGCCGCGACGAGCACGTCGGCCTGCTCGTACCAGTGGGCGATGCCGCGCGTCGTCTCGTTCGAGTCCACGAAGGTGACGCGCGGGTCGTCGGGCGTGTAGCTGCCGTGCCGGAAGCGCGACTTGATGACGAGGCGCGCGTCGGGGTCGCCCGCGAAGGCCAGCTTCCACGCGGCCGCGGCCTCCAGCACGTGCTTGCGCCCGACCAGAGTCCCTATGACGAGCGTCGTCAGTTGCTGCCGTTCGGGCCTCTCGCGGAAGCCGTAGACTTCGGGGTCAACGCCGAGCGGGACGACCTCGACGGGGACGTTGACGCCGCTCTCGCGGCAGACGCGGGCGCAGAACCTCGTCGGGACGAAGACGGCGCGCATCCGGTTGAGGCGCGCCGGCCAGTCCGAGGGCAGGCGGCTGCTCTCCCACATCGTGTAGGCGAAGAGGTCGGGCGTCTGCCGGAACCGCTCCAGGTCGGGGCGCGGCCAGCAGAAGTAGAGGGCGGGCGCGGCCCGGTCGGGGCGCGAGCGGCGCAAGACGCGTTTGAACTCCTCATAGAGCCCCTCCTCGTCGAGGTTGAGCGGCACGACGTTGACCGACGCCCCGGCCCGCCGCATGCCGAGGACGAGCAGCTCGGCCATGCTGCCGTAGCCGTCGTAGACCATGAAGGGCGCGCCGACCGTGACGCTGTCCACGCCCCGCGACACCCCGGCGGGCTGCGGCGCGCGGCCGTGGCGCAGCCCGACGTAGAACTCCCGGTCGGGGGCGAGCAGTTGGCTCACGTCGTCGAGCGAGCGCCGCTGCCAGCGCGCGTCCGTCAGCCGCTTGGCGCTCGTGTTGCCCGCGTGTATGAGCGCGACGTAGAAGGATGAGTCGGGCAGCGCCGTGATCCGCTCGGAGGGGTGACGCCAGACGAAGGAGTTGTCTTCGCCGACGTTGATTTCGGGGAAGGGGTGCGCGTCCCACGCGCTGCGGCGGTAGAGGAGCGTCCCGCCCGCGAGCCACGGCCGCCCGTCCGAGGGGTAGCGGTAGAGCCACGCCTCGCCGGCGTCGAGGCCGTAGTGGAGCAGCTCGCGCGCGCCGCAGATGTCCGCCCCCGCCCGCAGAAGCTCGCCGACCTGCGCGCTGAGGCGGTGCGGGGCCATCCAGTCGTCGTCGTCCCAGTGCGCGATCAGCTCGCCGCGGCTCAGCCGGCAGCCGAGGTTGCGCTTCGTCCCGAGCTGGAGACGGCGGTCGAGGCGCACGTAGCGGACGCGCTCGTCGGCGGGGATCAGGTCGGAGACGGCGTCGTCGCCGTCGTCGAGGACGAGCAGCTCCTTGTGCGGGTAGTCCTGGCGCAGGAAGTACCGGATGGACTGGCCGACGAAGCGCCGCCGGTTGCGGGTCGGCATGATACAGCTCACGAGGGGCGCGTGAGTCCCGCCGGGCTGTGGCTGCGTGGCGCTCATGAGGCTCCCAAAGTTCGCTCCGGACCCGCTCGTCGAAGGCCAGGTGAAGTTTGAAAACGGGATCAGACGACCACCCTTGAAAATGTGCGGGCGGGGCGGCCGGGCGTGAGAAAGGCCCCGGCGAGAGTTGTGAGTCCACTCTCCTCGACCGCGCGGTTTGTAAGATTGGTTCTACATAGAGGCGCGCGCCCCGGCGGCCGTGCCGTCACGCAAGAGTTGAAGTCGCCTTAAGCCGGCACCGCGTGCCGCCGCTTGAATCTTTTGACCGCTGGCAGATGCTCCCGGCGTAGAGTTCAGCGAGGAGCCGGATTGGCAACCCTGGGGTGAGAAGTTGGGGGCAGTTCGCCTGTCAGGAGCGGATAGCGAGCGAAGGTTCTCGTTGACAGGGGGTACGAATTCGAACTGGTGCAACGTACTCCCACTGGCGACATCGTGTCAATATTTTTCAAATAATTTTTTCGACGGCGGGCCGGCGCGCGGAGGGAAGCGCCCCCGCCGCGGCCCGCACGGGCGTGATATGCTGGCGCGTCGCGGGCCGGACTCCAAAAGGGAAGATGCTGCCTTGAATCAACCGACCGACGCCGACGACTCGTGGCTTCTGCCGCCGGCCGACGTCTCGCCGCGGCCCGGAGAGGTGCACGTCTGGCGGGCCTTCCTCGACCAAAAGCTTCCGCACCTGCCGAGGCTCTTCGGCCTGCTCTCGGCCGACGAGCGGGAGAGGGCCGGCCGGTTCCGCTCCGAGACCGACCGGCAACGCTTCGTCGTGCGCCGCGCGGCGCTCAGGATCATCCTCGGCCGCTGCCAGGGTTTCGAGCCGCGCCGGTTACGTTTCGAATACGGCCCGCACGGCAAGCCTTCGCTGGCGGAGGAGTTCGGCGGGGACGCGCTCGGCTTCAGCGTGTCGCACTCGCGGGGCGCGGCCGTGTACGCCGTGGCGCGCGGCCGCCGCGTCGGCGTTGATGTCGAACGCGTCCGACCGCTCCCGGACGCGGGGCAGGTCGCAAGGCGTTTCTTCTCGCCGGGAGAGGCCGCGGCCCTCGGCGCGGTCGCGCCGGACGAGAGGCTTGAGGCGTTCTACAACTGCTGGACTCGAAAAGAAGCCTTCGTCAAGGCGTGCGGCGAAGGGCTGTCGAGGCCGCTCGACACCTTCGACGTGACGCTGGCGCCGCGCGAAGCGGCGAGGCTTCTGAGCGTCGAGGGCGACGCGCGCAACGCCGCGCCGTGGTCTATGAGGTCTCTGACGCCCGCCCCCGGCTACCGCGCGGCCCTCGTCGTCGAAGGGCACGACTGGCGGCTAGCGTGCTGGCGATGGACGGGCTGAAGGGCGCGAGGCGGCGGGGGCGAGCCCGCCTTCCCGACTGCGCGCCTCGGCCTTGAGCCATTCAGCCCTCGCGGCCTCACAGGTCAGGAAGGCGGGCTCGCCCCCGCCGCCTCGCCTCAGCTCAACCTCACTCCACCTTGCAACCTGGTATCAGAAGCCCAGCTCCAGCGTGAAGCTCCGAATCTTCCCCGTGTCCTGGCGCTCGCGGTCGGAGACGACGAGCCGCCAGGTGCCCTGCGGGCTTTTACCCTTCAGCGCCACGAGGCCCGGCGCGTTGACCTCGTCGTAGGTCTTCTTGAGGTTGTCCGTCCCGCCGCCCTCCCGGTTGTGCAGGATGACGGGGCCGACGCCCGTGGCCGAAGGCGGCGCGACGCTGACGACGAGGTCGCCGATGAAGGTGTGCTCGATGTCCACCGTGACCTTGATTGATTTGAGCGCGCCCGTGTCGGCGACCGGCAGTTCGAGCCGCGAGGTGCGCAGGTCCCGGATGCGCACGTCGCGCACGGCCGTGCGGATGGCGAGCGTCGTCGTCTGCGCCGGCACCGCCAGCTCGACGGCCTTGCGCGCGTTGACGCGGCCGAAGCCGTAGAAGGGGCTCCGGCCGTCATCGTCGTACTGACCGCCGGCCTCGTCTATCCGGTCGCAGGAGCGTTTAATCACGTCCCGCACCTCGTCCCAACGCAGGTTCGGGTTGCGCGCGATGACGAGCGCGGCGACGCCGGCCACGCCGGGGCAGGCGCTCGAAGTCCCGCCGAAGCTGTTCGTGAAGTTGCCGGCCGCGTCGCCGCGCGTCGAGCCGCCGCCGGGGTTGTAGCCGAGCGTGCCGGAGCGGTCGGTCGTCCAGATGCCGGGCGTCAGCGAAGGGAAGACGTTGTTGCTCGGGAAGGCGCACCAGACGGCCCCGCCGAAGTCGCTGTACGGGGCCTTCACGCCGCGGTCGTTCGAGGCCGCGACGGCGATCACCTGCTCGAAGCTGGCGTAGCCGTCGTTGTCCACGCTCTCGTTGCCGTTGCCGGCGGCGAAGCAGATGACGCAGCCCTTGCCGTTGCGGCCGTTGCGGACGGCGAACTCCATCGCGAGGCGCGTGCTGTCCGGCAGCGGCACGACCTGGTTGTGGACGGGGTCGTCCGGGTCTGTGAAGTCGCCGTCCATCGGCCCCCAGCTACAGGAGATCACGTCGGCCCCGTTCTGCGCGGCCCAGACGAAGGCGTCGGCCTCGGCCTGCGAGCCGAGGTTCGAGGCGAGGCGGATGGGGATGAGCCGCGCCCGCGGCGCGACGCCCGACGCGCCAAAGTTGCCGTCGGCGCAGGCCACGCCGGCGCAGGCCGTCCCGTGGTTGTCGCGGTTGCCGGGCCGAGGGTTGTCCGTGCGCAGCGTCACGTCGCGGGGCGCGACGACCTTGTTCGACGAGCGGAACTCCTGGTGGTCGAGGTCAACGCCGTCGTCTATGACGGCGATGATGGCGCCCGTCCCGTCGCTCAGCGACCAGGCCGCCTCGACGTTGGCGTGCTGGTCTATGCTCTGGCCGCCGACGGTCGTCCGCCGGAGGTGCCACTGCGGCGGGAAGGCGGCGCGCGCCCGCGACTCGCGGATCAGCTCGGGGTGGCACAGCTCGACGCTCGGCTCGGCGAGGAGTTTTTCGGCGATGCGGAAGACCTCCAGCCCCGTGCCCTCGGGCGCGGCCACGAAGAAGGAGTTGCGCGCGTATTCCAGCTCGCGCTTGACCGCGAGGCCGTGCTGCTTGATGAGCCGGCGGCAGGCGGTGGCGCTCTGCTCGGCGTCGAACTTGACGAAGAAGTTCTCGGTGTAGAGGACGGGGCGGCCGGCCTGCTGGTCTACGAGGACGCGGCCGGCGAACTCGATTTCGGGCTCTTTCTTGAGGACGGCGCGCGCGCGGTCGCGCAGGCCGCGCGCGCCGCGCTCGACCTTCGTGCGCAGGATTTCGACGCCGGCCTCGACGAAACGGGCCGTCAGCTCGAAGTTGTTGAGCAGCGAGAGGGCCTCGGCCGAGACGGGCGCGGCCTCGAAAGCCCTCTCGGTGAGCAGCGCGCTGCGGCTGTTGGTGCGCACCACGACGTGCTCGTCGCTGGTCTTGAGCGCGTAGCGCCTGCCGGCCCTACCGCCGTATCGTACCGCGTACATAAGCTGGCCTCCTGTCGGTGGGTGTTGTTTGGGTCGGGCGGCCCCTGTGCGCTATAGTGGGGGGACGGGGAACCAGAATCAAAGGGGCTTCGGGCGAGGCCGCCGGCGTCCGCCGCGAGGGGCCGTTCGGGGGCACGAACTCTATGTAAGGGCCGCGCGTTTGTCAATAACTTTGTCGGCCCCGGCCCGGCCCGCGGGGGTGTTGATGGCTCCGCAGGAGGACGACTTTTCGGAGTACCCGCGCGAAGTGCGGAGCGGCACGCAGAAGCCCTCCGCCGTCTACACGCGTCTCGCCGACCACTACGCCGTGCGCCGCGGCGGCACGGCCGCGGGCGAGGGCGACGAGGAGTTTGAAGTGTTCCGGGCCGGGGCGGGCGAGCGGGGGGGCGAAGCCGCGCGCGGCCAGGCCCGGCCCGTCTACGCACTCCGGCCCGGCGGCGCGCAGGCCGTCCCGACGGGGAGGGTCTTCATCCGCTTCGGGGAGGGCGTGGCGGTCGGCGAGCGCCGGCGCGAGATTGAGCAGGCCGGCTACGAGATAGCGCAGGCCCTCGACTACGCGCCGCACGCCGCTTGGCTGCGCGCCCGCTCGGGCCGCATCGCCGACGCGCTCAAGGGCGTCGAGGCATTGGGGAAGATCGCCGGCGTCGAAAACGTCGAGCCGCAGATGTTGATGCCGAGGGCCTACCGCTAAAATTCAGCCACTAAGAGCCTGTCGTCCGCGTCCCCGTTCTTCGTCGCAGGGCTTGCAGTCGAGTTCGAGGCCGAGGCGCGAGGCGCGCCCCTCCTCGGTCATGACCCACGGGCGCGTCACGAGCGGCGGGTCGTGGCGGACGTGCTGCGGGTGGCCGCAGTCGAGTATCGCCCGCCAGTGGCCCTCGTCGTCCCGGTCGTATCCGACGATGCGCCGCTTCATCTCTCCCCCTCGCGGATGTCGCCGGTGCTTGCGTGGCGGCGCGAGGCGGGCCGCCACCAGAGGATGATGGTCAGCGAGATGAGGAGAGTCTTCCGCCGCCACCGACGGCAGCTCGCCGCCGTCGCCATCACCGCGGCACGCGCATGCCGCGCGAAGCTCCGCGCGTGCGGGCGTACTTCATCGCGGCGGCCCGCCGGAGAAGCGCGGCGGGAGGTTCTCGACCTCTCGCCTCTTCAAGCTTCCTTATCATCCAGTGCCACGTCGGAGGGGCCGCCGGCCGCTTCCTCCTCGCCGCGACGTTTGACGCCGAGCACCCAGCCGGGCGGGTCGCTCGCGGGGAAAGAATCTTTAAGGTCTCGGTCTATCTTCGCCTCGACCCTGTCCTCGCCCGCCGCCCCTTCGCCCCGCTGGTCGCCGCCCTTTTGACTCCCCATCTCTTCGACCTCCGTTTCGAACGATGACAACTCGGAAGAAGCATCAGCCCGCATACAGCCCCGGCGCGCCCTACCCGGCCCGGCCCGGCCGAGCGAGGCGCGCAGCGTGCGCTTCATTAACTCGTTGCCGATTTGTTAACTCTCATTACTACTCCTTATGTTCGACAATTTCAATGCCGGCCTGATACCGTCGTGCAGAATGAAATAAGATGGCGGCGCGCGTTAGTTCCGCGGCGGCTCAGCTAAGTCGGTTGGGGAGGTGAGGACATGGCGGATACGATGCCGGCCGTCTTCTTCGGGCACGGCAACCCTTTGAACGCTTTACAGCGTAACGCCTGGACTGAGGGTTGGGCGGCCCTCGGCCGGGGCATCCCGCGGCCGGAGGCCATCGTCTGCGTCTCGGCGCACTGGTACCTGCCGGCGACGCTCGTGACGGCGCAAGCGCGGCCGCGCACGATTCACGACTTCGGGGGCTTCCCGCGCGAGCTGTATCAGGTCCGGTACCCCGCCCCCGGCGACCCGAAGCTCGCGGGCCGCGTGCGGGATTTGCTCGCGCCGGCCCCGGTAGGTTTGGACGACCGCTGGGGGCTGGATCACGGCACGTGGTCGGTGCTCTGCCACGTCTTCCCCGGCGCGGACGTTCCTGTCATCCAGCTCAGCATAGACGAGACGCAGCCCGCCGAGTTCCATTACGAACTCGCTGGGCGCCTCGCGCCCCTGCGCGACGAGGGGGTGCTCGTCGTGGGCAGCGGCAACCTCGTGCACAACCTGCACACGTACGCCTGGGGCCGCCAGAAGGTCGAGCCGTTCGACTGGGCGGTGCGCTTCGAGGAGCGAGCGCGCGGGCTCCTGCTCGCGGGCGACCACGGGCCGCTCGTCGCTTACGAATCGCTGGGCCAGGACGCGTTGCTCTCGGCCCCGACGCCCGACCACTACCTGCCGCTGCTCTACGTGCTCGCGCTGCGCAGGGCCGGCGACGAGGTCAGCTTCCCCGTGGAAGGGTTCGACGGCGGCTCGGTCTCGATGCTCACCGTCCGCATCGGTTGAGCGGCGCGGCTCAACCGCTCCAGGATATTCCCAGGAGGTAGAGGAGTAGGCCGGATAAGCCGCTCGTCGAAGAGCCTTGCTGCCCCGCGTCCGGAGACGGAGGCACGTCTATCTGGCCCGGCGGCGTGTCCGACTGTCCGGCGGACACGCCGACCGCGAGAATCGAGGTCAACAGCAGCGAGGCTAGGATTCTACGCATGGTGGGTCTCTCCTTGCATGAGTTGTCGGGCGCGGATTCGAGCCCGTTCGTTTAGTGACTAGTACCTGTAACGGGTAATTCGCCCTCGAGGTTGTCGGACATAGGAAGGCTCTCCTCTCGGTCGTGGCCCGAGATATATGTCCTTTCTCCCGAGGTCGTCAAGGGCGGCGATTTCCCGCCGGTAAAGGGGCTGCTCGGGCGGGTGCGTGAACGCGTCGGCGCCCGCCGCTATGGCGGCGGGGCGGGGGAGACGTGCCCGCGCCGGATTCAGACTTCACCCTTTTATTATGTGCTTGACAAACCGGCCAACTTCGTCTAGTGTGCGCGGGCACATCAAGCAGGGCGTCAGTGAACCTTTACCGAATTGGCGACCACGCAGTAAGTCTTAGCTCTTGTATGCAGCACCCTCGCGCTGTTAGTGCATCCTGCCTATAGAATGCGCCGCACAGTCTAGCCGGGGCTCCCCAGCACAAGCCGTTACAGACTCACTCTGAACTAACAATTGTTCGTGGAAGACTCTGCCAACACCGCCCGGTGTTGCGTCTTCCGGCACGCCTGCCGTCACTAAGCCGGGGCGACACGGCTCGCCTCGTGCGGCCGCAGCCGTGTGCCCGCACCCGCGGAGGCGTCCCCGCCATGACCCGGCGACAACCTACCCAGATTCTCAAACTCGCGCTGGTCGCGCTGACCCTGCTCGCGTGCGCGTGCCTGATCGTCTCCCGCGCCTCGGCCGGCGGCGGAAAGGCCGTCGCCGAACTCCGGCCCCCGGCCGACCCGCCCGACCCGCCCGGCCTCTTCAGCCCCTCGAACGCCAGGACGCAGGACGGCCGGACGATCCCCGCCGACCAGTTCATCCCCGCCGAGCGCTGCGCCTCCTGCCACCGCGACACGCACGAGGGCTGGGCCGAGTCCGTCCACCGCAACGCGGCCCGCGCCCCCTTCTACAAGGAGAGCGTGGACATCCTGGAGCGCACCCGCGGCAGCGAGGCGATCATGCACTGCGAGTCCTGCCACTCGCCCGTGGCGGCCCTCTCCGGCGCGCTCTTCAAGGAGAACAACCCGCCGGGGAAGACGCCGCCCCCCCGCCCGTTCGAGGACGAGGGCGTGACCTGCTCGGTCTGCCACTCGGTCACCGAGGCGCGCACGGAAGGCACCGGCAGCTACACCATCCGCCGCCCCGCGCTCCTCGCCAGGGAGGACGGCACGCCCGTCTACGGCGAAGTCACCGACGCGCAGATCATGGCGGACGTGGCCGGCCACAAGCGCGCCGTGATGTCGCCGCTCCTGAAGTCGCCGGAGTTCTGCGCCACCTGCCACAAGTCGAACGTGACGCCGCCGCTCAACGGCTACAAGTTCCTGCGCGGCTTCTCGGTCTACGACGAGTGGCAGCAGTCGGGCGCTTCGGGCGACACGGTCGCGCCCTACTACCGCCGCGAGAAGCAGGTGACCTGCAACACGTGCCACATGCCGAAGCACCCGGCCGCGAACGACCTGGCGGCCAGGCGCGACGGCGTCGTCACCTCGCACCGCTGGCTCGGCGCGAACACCGCCACGCCCCTCTTCTTCGGACAGATCAAGCAGGTGCGGCTCACCGAGGAGTTCCTCAAGGCGGGCGTCCTCACCGTTGACATCTTCGCGCTGCGCAGCGAGGCGACGGGCAGGGCGTTCGCCCCGCTCTCGGCTGCGGCGGCGAACCGGGTCGAGCTGCGGCCCGGCGAGGAGGTGACGGCCGAGGTCGTCGTCTTCAACCGCAAGGCGGCCCACTCCTTCCCGCCCGAGCTGCGCGACATGTACGAGCCGTGGGTCGAGTTCGAGGCCACGGACGCCGCGGGGAAGACCATCTTCCACAGCGGCTTCCTCAAGCCCGACGGCACGCTCGACGAGCGCGCGCACGTCTACAAGGCCATCCTCCTCGACGAGACCGCGCGCCCCGTCACCCGCCACCAGGTCTGGTCAACCAGGATCAAGGCGTACGACAACTTCGTCGGGTCGGGCCGCTCGGACCTCGCGCGCTACCGCTTCCGCGTGCCGAAGGAGGCGGCCGCCCTCTCGGGCCTCACCTTGCGCGCCCGCGTCAACTACCGCCGCTTCATCCACGAGTACACCGAGTACGTGCTGAACCGCCGCAACGCCAGCCACCTCAAGATGCCCGTCGTCCGCATGGCCGAGGCGTCCGTGAAGCTCTCGGTGCGGGAGCCGCGCGCGGACGGGAGAGTCGCCGGGTGGAGGCCCGACGGTAAAGAGGAAGCGGCGCCGTCCGCGAGGCGCTGGAACGACTACGGCATCGCGCTCCTCGAACAGGCCCAGTACGGCCCGGCGGCCGACGCCTTCAGGCGCGCGTCGGAGCTGAACCCGGCGGACCCCAACCTCGTCGTCAACGAGGCCATCGCCGAGCTTAAGACCGAGCGCTACGGCCCCGAGCGCACCCAGCTGCGCAAGGCCGCGGCGCTGTTCGAACGTGCCCTCAAGATCGCCCCGACCAAGGTAGACCCGACGCACGCGCGCGCCCGCTTCTACCGCTCGCTCCTCCTGCGCAGCGAGGGCCGCGCGCGCGAGGCGGCCGACGAGCTGGCCGCGGTCGCGCGCGAGTACCCGCGCGACCGCGAGGTGCGGCGGCAGCTCGGGCAGACCCTCTACGGGCTGGGGCGGCTCGACGAAGCGCGGCGGGCCTTCGAGGCGGTGACGGCCATAGACCCGAACGACCACAACGCGCACCAGTTCCTCGCCACGATCTACGAGAGCGGGGCCGAGCCGCTCCTGGCTTCGGCCGCGCGCGCCCGCTACCTGCTCTGGCGCGACGACCCGCTCGCCGACGTGATCGCCAACAGGTTCTTCGCCGCGCACCCCGGCTGGGCCGAAGAGCGCATCCCGGCCCACACCCACGCGGAGGACTCGGCCGCGCGCCCGACGCTGACCGGCCCGTTCGCCGCCGAGGACGAATGACCTTACGCGCCGGCCCGCCCGCCGCCCCCGGCACCCGCCAGTAGAACGAAGACGCGAGGGACACAGATGCTCCGACGCACGCTCATCACGCTCGCCCTGGCCGCCGCCTGCGCCGCCGCCACGCTCCCCGCCGCCGCGCAGCAGGGCGGGGTGACGCGCTACGTCTACGACGACAACGGGCGGCTGCACGCGGTGATCTCCCCGTCGGGCGAGACCACCGTCTACGAGTACGACGCCGCCGGCAACATCACGGCCGTCCGCCGGCTGCCGGCCGACGCGCTCGCGCTCTTCAACTTCTCGCCCCGCGAGGGCTACTTCGGAACCCTCGTCACCTTCACGGGCACCGGCTTCGGCGGCGGCGTGACGAGCGTCACTTTCAACGGCACGCCGGGCACCGTCGTCGAGTTCACGAACTCGGCGGTCGTCGCCGAGGTGCCGCAGGGGGCGACGACCGGCCCCGTCACCATCAACACGCCGCGCGGCTCGGTCACGACCGCCTCGCCCTTCACCATCCGCGGCGTGCGCGTCACGCCCTCGTCGGCCCGCATCACTTTCAGAGAGACGGTGCAGTTCACCGCCGAGGTCATCGTCGCGGGCGACGGGCAGGGCGTCACCTGGAGCGTCAACGGCATCGCCGGCGGCAACTCCTCGCTCGGCACGATCACCGCCGCCGGCCTCTACACCGCCCCGGCGCAGAACGCGGGGACGGTCGTCGTCCGCGCGACGAGCGTGGCCGTCCCCGAACTCTTCGACGAGGCGGTCGTGACCGTGCGCGACCCGAACGCCATCCAGGAGCTGCGCGCGGCGGCCGTCAGCGTCAGCCGCGGCCCGACGCACGGGACGGCCATGCTTTCAAACTCCGTCTCGGTCCGGCACGGCTTCGAAGACGGGACGGCCGCGGCCACGGCGACGCCGCTCGCGGTTCAGTACGGGCACGCGTCGGGCGTCAACACCGTGCGCAGCGGCGAGACCTCCGTCCAGTACGGCTTCTCGAACCAGGCCCCAGCCAGGACGCAGGCGCCCGTCTCCGTCAGCTACGGCAGCCCCGACGGGCAGTTCACGGCCTCGGCCAGCGTCTCGGCGACGACGGGGCCGCACATCATTTCCGTCTCGCCGGCGCAGGTCGCGCGGGGAACCTCCGTCACGCTGACGATCAGCGGGGCGAACCTGAGCGGGGTCGGGGCCGTCCGCTTCCTCAACAACTCGGGCGCGGTGGATTCCGCCCTGACCGTCACGAACATCAGCGTGAGCGCCGACGGCTCGACGCTCACCGCCACGCTCAGCGTCGGCGGCTCGGCCGCGCTCGGGACGCGCGTCGTCGTCCTGTGCACCCCGGCCAGTTGCTCGCTCGCCGACAACGTCGGCCCGAATGTCATCGCGGTCGTCGCGCCGTGAACCGAACCCTAACCCCTTAACCAAACCGTCGAAGGAGAAGTAAAGCGATGTTCCCAATCTTCGGTGAAGCCCTCGGGCGTCGTCTCTCGCCCGTCGCCCTCGCGCTGCTGCTCGCCTGCGCGGCCGCGGGCGTGCGCGCGCAGAACACTCTCAACACCTTCAACAGCGGCTCGACCGGGGCCGACGGGGCGTTCGAGCCGACCAGCAGTCAGAGCATCGTCGTGCCTGACAGCGGCGTCTTCAACTTCACCACCGTCAACATCCCGTCCGGCGTGACGATCACCTTCGTGCGCAACGCGAAGAACAAGCCGGTCACGATTCTCGCCAGCGGGAACGTGACCCTCGCCGGGATCATCAACGTGGACGGCAAGCCGGGCAACGGCAACGGCGGCGGCGGGCAGGGCGGGCCGGGCGGCTTCGACGGCGGCTCGGGCGGCTACCCCTTCGACCTCTCGTTCGTCGGCATCACCGGCGACGGCCCCGGCGGCGGCGCGGGCGGGCAAGGTAACAGCACGCTCACCGTACCGGGCGGCGGCGCCGGCGGCGGCTTCGCGGCCAACGGGTCTAACGGCAGCGCCACCTCCAGCATCACCCCGGCCGCGGGCGGCCCGCGCTACGGCGCGAGCACGCTCGTCCC
>DASZKF010000119.1:0-3684 GCA_035947355.1 Pyrinomonadaceae bacterium
GGGGTGCGGGGCGGCTTCGTGGTGCCGACGGTCACGGGGCGCTCTCGGAGGAGGCCGCGGCGACTGCCGGCAAACTGTCCGTGCGTCGCGCGCCCGTTCAGGGCGTGGCCGAGGCCACGTCGCTCGCGGGGCGCGAAGCGATGTTGATGTGGCGCGCGAACTTGAGCGGGTTCTCCGCGTCGAGCTCGACCGTCACGATGTCCCCTTGACGAAGGTCTCTGAGCGAGACGATTTTGCCCTCGCGCGTCACCATCGTGGTGGTGTCGGCCGTCGCGATGACGTGCTCGACGCCGGTGCGCGCGATCACGGAGATGTGGTCGTCCGTGACCTCGACCACCTTCGCGTCAACCATGCGCGTGTCGGTGTCTTCGCCATCCGTGCCGGCGGCCAGCGCCGGCGCGGCCGACAGCGCCGTCAGAACTATCGCGATTAAACCGGCGAGACTTTTTCTCTTCATCACGTCCCCTCAGCGACCCTTTAGAAAAGCACCTTTCGCAGGTGCCGGATAACTTGGCAAGCGACGTGCCGCCGCGCCCGTCCCCGCCGCGGCCCGCCGCTTAGTGTTGCTTCTACAGAGGAAACGCGAGAAAACGGCGCGGGCCTAACCACGCCGCCGGCTTACCCGCCGCCCTTTTTGTACGGCCGGGGGACGTTCCGTAACAGTACGACCGGACACGGATAAAAAAGTTTCGAGTTTCGGGTTTCGAGTTTCGAGTTAAAAACGGATTCACCACAGAGGCACAGAGACACAGTTAAGATAATCACTGTGTCTCTGTGCCTCTGTGGTGAATCGCCCGTCTCAGGGATGCCGTCTGAACTCGAAACTCGAAACCCGAAACCCGAAACTCGAAACTGAGTTTATCCGAAGATGTCGCGAACCTTGTCCATGAGGCCCTTGTCGCCGAGGTCTTTCTCCTCGATTTCGGCGAGCTGTTCGAGGAGGCGGCGCTGCTCGCGGGTGAGGGTCGTCGGCGTGATGAGCGTGACCGAGACGAAGAGGTCGCCGCGGCCGCGGCCGCCGAGCGCCGGCATGCCGTGGCCCTTGAGGCGGAAGACGGTGCCGGTCTGGGTGCCGGCCGGGATTTTCAGAGTCTGCTGCGAGTCGAGCGTCGGCACGGTGATCTCGGCCCCGAGCGCGGCCTGCGCGAAGGTGACGGGCACCGAGGCGTAGAGGTTGTGGCCCTGCCGCTCGAAGACCTCGTGCTCCTTGACGTGGATGACGACGTAGAGGTCGCCGGCCGGGCCGCCCTGCACGCCGGCCTCGCCCTCGCCGGCGAGGCGCAGCCGCGAGCCGGTCTCGACGCCCGCCGGTATCTTCACCTCCATCTGCTTCTCGCGCTCGACGCGGCCCGCGCCCTTGCACGCCTCGCACGGCGTGCGGATGACGCGGCCCGCCCCGCGGCACTGGCCGCAGGTGCGCGCCACCGAGAAGAAGCCCTGCTGGTAGCGCACCTGCCCGGCCCCGCCGCAGGTCGGGCAGGTCTCGGGCTGCGTGCCCGGCGCGGCCCCGGCGCCCTGGCACGCCTCGCACGCCTCGAGGCGCGGGACGCGCAGTTGCGCGGTCATGCCGGCGGCGGCCTCTTCGAGCGTCAGCTCGAGGTCGTAGCGGAGGTCTGCGCCACGCTGCGCGGCGGTGCGGCGACCCGACGCCGCGCGCCCGCCGAAGACGTCGCCGAAGCCGAAGAGGTCGCCGAGGATGTCCTCGATGCCTCCGAAGCCGGCCGCGCCCCAGCCCGCGCCGGCCCCGGCCGAGGAGGAGACGCCGGCGTGGCCGAAGCGGTCGTAGCGCGCCCGCTGCTCCGCGTCCGAGAGGACGGAATAAGCCTCGGCCGCCTCCTTGAACTTCTCCTCGGCCGCCGTGTCGCCGGGGTTCTTGTCCGGGTGGTAGCGGACGGCCAGCTTCCGGTAGGCGCTCTTAATCTCGGCCTCGGTCGCACCTTTACTCACGCCGAGGACTTCGTAGTAGTCTCGTTTGCTCATCTCGAAAAAATAGTGACGAGTGACAAGTTATGAACGAAATTCTAACTTGCCGCTCGTCACTTGTCACTCGTCACTGCTTTTACAGTCTTTCGTTGTGATCCTTCGCGCCGGCCTCGGCCGCCGGGTTGAGCAGCGCCATCGCGAGGTGCGAGGCGAGCCGCTCGGCCTTCTCCATCCCCTCCTGAATCCCGTCGGCGTCCTCGGACTTCGCCAGCTCCTCGCACTCTTCGAGCGTGTGCTGCGCGGCCTGCCGCTCGTCGTTCGAGAGCGTGTTGCCGAACTCGCGGAGCGTCCGCTGCGTGTTGCGGATGAGGCTGTCGAGCTTGGTGCGCTGGCCGATCAGCTCCTTGGCGCGGCGGTCGGCCTCGGCCGACTGCTCGGCCTCGGCGATCATCCGCTCGATTTCGTCGGGCGCGAGCCCCGTCGTCGGCGTGACCTTCATCTGCTGCTTGCGCCCGCTCGACTTGTCCTGCGCCGAGACGTTGAGGATGCCGTTGGCGTCGACCTCGAACGTGACCTCGATCTGCGGCCCGCCGCGCGGGGCCGAGGGGATGCCGACCAGCTCGAACTTGCCCAGGGAGCGGTTGTGGCGGGCGATGTCGCGCTCGCCCTGGAGGACGTGAATCTCGACCGAGGACTGGTTGTCAACGACGGTCGTGAAGGTCTGCGCCTGCTGGAGCGGGATCGTCGAGTTGCGCTCGATGAGCTTGTGGAAGAGGCCGCCGCGCGTCTCGAGTCCCAAAGAGAGCGGGAGCACGTCGAGGAGCACGATGTCTTTAATGTCGCCCGTCAAGACCCCGCCCTGGATGGCCGCGCCCATCGCGACGACCTCGTCCGGGTTGATCTCGGCCGAGGGGTCTTTGCCGAAAATCTCGCGGACGGTGCGCGCGATGATCGGCGAGCGCGTCTGCCCGCCGACGAGCAGGACCTTGTCTATGTCCTTGGGCTGGAGCTTGGCGTCCCACAAAGCCTTCTGGCACGGCTCGACCGTCTTCTCGACCAGGTCGCTCACGAGGTTCTCGAAGACCTCGCGCGTCAGGACCTTGCTGAAGTGCTTCGGCCCCGAGGCGTCGGCCGCGATGAAGGGCAGGTTGATGTTGGTCTCCGAAATCGAGGAGAGGTCGCACTTGGCGCGCTCGGCCGCCTCCTTGAGCCGCTGGAGCGCGAGGCGGTCGCCGCGCAGGTCTATCCCGGTCTCCTCGCGGAACTGCTCGACCATCCAGTTGATGATCCGCTCGTCGAAGTCCTCGCCGCCGAGGAAGGTGTTGCCCGAGGTGGACAGGACCTCGTAGACGCCGTCGTTGATTTCGAGGATGGACACGTCGAAGGTGCCGCCGCCGAGGTCGTAGACGGCGATGCGCTCGGAGCCTTCGCGGCCGAGGCCGTAGGCGAGCGCGGCGGCCGTCGGCTCGTTGATGATGCGCTCGACGCGCAGCCCCGCGATCTTCCCGGCGTCCTTCGTGGCCTGCCGCTGCGCGTCGTCGAAGTAGGCCGGGACGGTGATGATGGCGTCGGTGACACTCTCGCCGAGGAAGTCTTCGGCGGCGGCCTTGAGGCGCTGGAGCACGATGCCGGAAATCTCCTGCGGGCTGTAGACGCGCCCCTGCACCTGTATGCGCGCGTCGCCGTTCGACGCCTCGGTGATCTCGAAGGGCACCGACTCGCGCGCGCGCTGCACCTCCTCGTCGCCGTGCTTGCGGCCGA
>DASZKF010000120.1:0-1510 GCA_035947355.1 Pyrinomonadaceae bacterium
GGGGCCGGGGCGCGCCGCCTCAAAAAACGACTCGACCCTCGCGCCCGACCTTCAGCCCGAAACCCGTCGCACCGGAAAGCCCAACGGAGTCAACCGAGGATGTCCCCCGACTTCGCCGTCGCCGTCGCCGCACTGCTCATCCCGCTCGCGGGCGTCATCACCTATTACGACGTGCGCTACCGCCGCATCCCGAACCTCTTCGTCCTGGCGACCCTCGTCAGCGGACTGATCCTTAATTCCATCTTCGGCGGCTGGGCCGGGGCGTCGGCGAGCCTCGCGGGCTGCGGCCTCGGCCTCGGGTTGATGCTCATGCTGCACGTGCTCGGCGCGATGGGCGCGGGCGACGTGAAGCTGTTCGCGGCCATCGGCTCGGTGCTCGGCGCGCAGCTCGTCGTCCCGACCTTCCTGGTCGTCGCGCTGACGGGCGGCGTGCTCGCCGTCTACTCGATGCTGCGCGCGGGGGCCGTGCGCTCGACTCTGATCAACGTGCTGCACATCTTCGTCGGCCTGCTGCCGGGCTGGAAGATGCCGCGCTTCGCCGTGCCGGCCGACCGCCGCCACACGATTCCCTACGGGGTCGCCATCACGTTCGGCACCCTCATCTCGCTCGTCGTCTTCCGCGCCTGAGCCGCGGCCGAGTCGGCCCGAGTCCTTGAACCCTCGACTGGAGAACTGAAGCCATGCGGAACAAACGTCTACTCTTCGTGCTCGCGGGCGCGGTCGCGTTCGGCCTCGTCGCCGCCGTCTCGGTGAGCCGCTACCTGTCGAACGCGCAGGCCACGCCGCGGAACATGCAGTCGGTCGTCGTCGCCAAGGTTGACATCCCGCTCGGCACGCAGGTCGTGGCCGAGCAGCTGATGAAGGTGCAGTACCCCTCGAACGCCGTGCCCGACGGCTCGTTCGACGCCGTCGAGAAGGTCGTCGGCCGCGTGCTGGTGGCGACCGTCACGTCCAAGGAGCCGATCACCGACTTCAAGCTCGCCGCCGAGGGCTCGGCCGCGGGCCTCTCGGCCGTCATCCCCGAGGGCTACCGCGCGATGACCGTCAAGGTGGACGACGTGATCGGCGTCGCCGGCTTCATCCAGCCGGGCGCGATGGTGGACGTGCTGACCGTCATCCAGCCGCCCGACGAGGGCATGCACCGCAACCCGATCTCGAAGATCGTCCTGCAGAACGTCAAGGTGCTCGCCTCGGGGCAGAACATGGACAAGCCGAAGAACGAGCGCGAGGCCGAATCCGTCCGCGCCGTGACCTTGCAGGTGACGCCGGAGCAGGCCGAGAAGCTGGCGCTGGCGGCCGTCGAGGGCAAGCTCCGCCTGGTGATGCGCAACACGGCCGACCAGAACGACGAGCAGACGCAGGGCGCGAACAAGCGCTCGCTGCTGTCGGGCGAGCACGCCACGACCCCGCCGCCGCCCGGCGCGCTCAAGAGCGAGCAGCCCGTGCCGCCCGCGCCCGCGCCCGTCATGCACCGCCGGCCCCGCGCCGAGCGGCCTCGGGCCGAGCGCCC
>DASZKF010000121.1:0-8941 GCA_035947355.1 Pyrinomonadaceae bacterium
TTCTGAGCGCGGTCTTTAACTGTTTTCATTTCAGCCCGAGCTTCTTCATGCGGCTGCGGAGGGTCGAGACGGGGAGGCCGAGGATTTCGGCCGCGCCGCCGCGGCCGCCGACGACGCCGCCCGTGTGGCGGAGCACCTCGCGGATGTAGTCGCGCTCCATCTCCTCCATCGTGACGAGACGTGCGCCCGCGCGGCCGTCGTTAGAACGGGCCGCGGCGGCCGGCGGCTTCAACTCGCCGAGGGGGATGCGCAGCTCCGTTCCGCGCGCGAGGATGACGGCGCGCTCGACGAGGTTTTGCAGCTCGCGGATGTTGCCCGGCCAAGGGTAGCGGCTGAGCGCGTCGAGCTCCTCCGAGGGGATCATCTCGATGCGCTTCTTCATCTGCCTCGAATACTTCTGCGCGAAGTAGCCGACGAGCAGCGGGATGTCCTCGGCGCGCTCGCGCAGCGGCGGGACGGCGACGGGGAAGACGTTGAGGCGGTAGAAGAGGTCGGGGCGGAAGGAGCCCTCGGCCACCATCCGCGCGAGGTCCCGGTGCGTCGCCGCGATGAGGCGCACGTCCACGCGGACGGTGCGGCTGCTCCCCAGCCGCTCGAACTCCCGCTCCTGAAGGACGCGCAGCAGCTTGGCCTGCAACTCCAAAGGGATGTCGCCGACCTCGTCGAGGAAGAGCGTGCCGAGGTGCGCGACCTCGAAGCGGCCCGTCCGCTGCGCGATGGCCCCGGTGAAGGCCCCGCGCTCGTGTCCGAACAGCTCCGACTCCAGCAGGCCCGTCGGGATGGCCGCGCAGTTGACCTTCACCATCGTGTGCTCGCGCCGCCCGCTCAGGTCGTGGATGGCGCGGGCGATCAGTTCCTTCCCCGTCCCGGTCTCGCCCGTGATGAGGACGGCCGAGTCAGTCGGCGCGACGGTCTCGACCTCGCGCAGGATGCGGCGGAGCGCCGCGCTGTGGCCGATGATCTCCTCGAAGCTGTACTCGCTGTTGATGACCTCTTCGAGGTAGACCTTCTCGGTCGAGAGCTTGTTCTTCAGGGACTCGACCTCGCGGTACGAGAGCGCGTTTTCGACGGCGATGGCGATCTGCGTCCCGACCCGCGCGAGGAACTCCGCGTCCTCCTCCGTGTAGGCGTCGCCGCGCAGGTTCGCCACGGCCAGCGTCCCCAGCACCCGCTCGTGCGAGACGAGCGGCACGATGCAGGCCGACGAGAGGCCCTCGGCCAGGACGCGGCCGGCGTACTCCGACCCGTAACGCTCGATGTCGGCGCGGCCGAGCAGGACGGGCGCGCGGCGCGCGACGGCCAGCCCCGTCGGCGTGTCTTCGAGCCGGACGCGCATCCCCTCGCGGACGAAGCCGCGCCCCTCGGCGAAGTCGAGCGCGCGCACCTCCAGCTCGCCGCGCGCCTCGTCGTAGAGCGAGAGGCTCGCGTAGTCGTGGCGCGTCACGCGGCGCAGGTTTTCGGAGACCGAGGCGAAGACCTCGTTGAGGTCGAGGCTCGCGACGACGGCGTTGTTGACTTCGAGCAGGAGCCGCAGCCGGTCGCGCTCGCGCGCCAGTTGCCGCTGCGCCTCCTGCGCGCTCCGGAAGTTGAGCGCGTTGTCCACGGCCAGGCCCGCCTGCTTCGCCGCCAGCCGGAGGAATTCGATTTCGCCCTCGTCGCAGGCGTGCGCGGCCTTGCACCCGAAGCCGAGCGCGCCGAGCCGGCGGCCCGCGGAGGTCAGGGGGAAGACGTAGTAAGAGTTGATGCCCGACGCGCGCAGCAGCGACGTGGCGGCCGGGAAGCGTTCTTCGGCGCTCAGGTCGTGGACGACGAGCGGCTGCTGCGTCTGCCAGACCCAGCCGCCGGCCGACTCCCCGACGGGAATCTCCCAGCCCGGCTCGACCGGCGAGGGCTCGTCCGACTCTTGCAGGTGCAGACGCATCGCGCCGCGCTCGGGGTCGTGGAGCAAGACGGCGATGTAATCGAAGCGGGCGACGCGGCGCAGCTCCGCCGCCAGGGCGCGGAAGAGGTCGGGCAGCTCGCGGTGGGAGATGACGGCCTCCGTCACGGCCAAAAGGTTCTGGTAGCGCCGGACGGCCGACGAAGAAGGTGGCGCCTGTGCCTCGAAGCTCACGTCGGGCGGCATCATAACGAAAATAGTTTCGAGTTTCGAGTTTCGAGTTTGTTCTTCGTGAGTTAAAAGGGTCAACGCGCGCGGCCCGAACTCGAAACTCGAAACCCGCAACCCGAAACTATCCGGGGCCGGGCGTTGACACGCGGGCCGCGCCGCCCTACATTGCAGTCCGCGGCGCGGCTTTTTACAAGCGTCCGAGGGAGGCTTTCATGTCGAGTCCGGAGTCGGGCGGGGCGCGCGTCGGCCGAGAGGCTTGGCCGGCGCTGCCTCTGGAGGAGTGGAAGGACACGCTGGCGACGCTCCACATGTGGACGCAGGTGGTCGGCAAGGTGCGGCTGGCGCAGGCCCCGCTCGTCAACCACTGGTGGAACGTGCCGCTCTACGTGACCGCGCGCGGGCTTTCGACCACGGCCGTGCCTTACGGGGCGCGCTCGTTCGAGATAGACTTCGACTTCATCGGCCACGAGCTGATTATCAACGACAGCGACGGGCGCACGGAGCGGCTCGCGCTCGCGCCGCGCACGGTGGCGGAGTTTTACGGGGAGGTGATGGCGGCGCTCGGCCGGCTCGACATCCGAGTCAAAATCTGGACGACGCCGGTCGAGATTCCCGACCCCATCCCGTTTGAACAAGACACGCAGCACGCCTCCTACGACCCCGTCTACGCCAACCGCTTCTGGCGCGCGCTGCTCGGCGTCAGCAAGGTCTTCGAGGAGTTCCGCGGGCGCTTCCTCGGCAAGTGCAGCCCCGTGCATTTCTTCTGGGGGAGCTTCGACCTGGCGGTGACCCGCTTCTCGGGACGGCGCGCGCCCGAGCGCGAGGGCGCCGACTCGATCACGCGCGAGGCCTACTCGCACGAGTGCATCAGCCACGGCTTCTGGCCGGGGGGCGGCGCCGTCCCCGGCGCGGCCTTCTACTCCTACACGGCCCCCGAGCCGCCCGGCCTCCCTTCGCGCCCGGTCGCCCCGCCGCAGGCTTTCTACAGCCAGGAGATGAAAGAGTTCCTCCTGACGTACGACGACGTGCGCGCGGCCGACTCGCCCGAAGCCTCGCTGATGCAGTTCCTGCAGAGCACCTACGAGGCCGGGGCCGACCTCGCCGGCTGGGACCGCGCCGCGCTGGAAAGGGAAAGGAAGTAGACAGTAGACAGTAGACAGTAGCCAGTAGACGCTCCGCGTTAAGACTGCTGACGCTGACACGCTGACGATACAATAGCAAAAGTTTTTCTACTGACTACTGACTACTGTCTACTGTCTACTGCTTTCATGCTCGCACCGCTGTTCACTTCTCCGAAACCTGTCATCGGCGTGATCCACGTCGGGGCGCTGCCGGGGACGCCGGCCTCGGAGTTGAGCGTCGCGGCG
Source organism: Pyrinomonadaceae bacterium (assembly GCA_035947355.1). Classification (GTDB taxonomy): domain Bacteria; phylum Acidobacteriota; class Blastocatellia; order Pyrinomonadales; family Pyrinomonadaceae; genus QHXN01. Next base: position 3,478 of record DASZKF010000121.1, read on the forward strand.
CTGGCCGAGCGGGCGGCGGCCGAGGCCGCGCTCTACCGCGGGGGCGGGGTGGACGGCATCATCATCGAGAACATGCACGACGTGCCGTACCTGCGCGGGCGGGTCGGGCCGGAGGTGGTGGCGGCGATGTCGGTCGTCGGCCGCGAGGTGAAGCGCGAGAGCGGTCTGCCCGTGGGCGTACAGGTCCTGGCCGGGGCCAACGTCGAGGCCGTGGCGGTCGCGCACGCCGCGGGGCTCGACTTCGTGCGCGCCGAGGGCTACGCCTTCGCGCACATCGCCGACGAGGGCTGGATCGAGTCTTCGGCGGCCGAGCTGCTGCGCTACCGCCGGATGATCGGGGCCGGGCGCGTGCAGGTCTGGGCCGACGTGAAGAAGAAACACTCCTCGCACGCCGTGACGACCGACATCAGCCTGGGCTCGACGGCCGAGGCCGTCGAGTTCATGCGCGGCGACGCGGTCGTCGTCACGGGCGGCGTGACGGGCGAGCCGCCGCGCCTCGCCGACGTGCGCGAGGTCAAGGCCCACTGCCGCCTGCCCGTCGTCCTCGGCTCCGGCATTGCCGCCGACAACCTCGCAGACTTCTACCGCGAGGCCGACGCCTTCATCATCGGCTCCTACTTCAAAGAGGGCGGCCACTGGGCGAACCCCGTGGACGCTCGCCGCGTGGAAAAGCTGATGGAAGCGGTAAGAGCAATTAAGAATTAAGAATGGCGTGGTGACGTATCGCCCTTCGAGACTCTTAATCACAGTAATTCTTAATCTTTAATTCTTAATTCTTAATTGAATTCATGCCGCTTTATGACCAGATCGGGCGCGCGTACAGCGAGAACAAGTCGCTGGGCGTGAGCAGCTACACGGAGTTGCCGGCGGTCATCGCGCTGGCCGGCGACGTGCGGGGGTTGCGCGTCCTCGACGTGGGCTGCGGCCCCGGCCGCCACGCCGAGAAACTCCTCGACGCCGGCGCCGAACTGACCGGCATAGACATCAGCGAGGAGATGCTGGCGGCGGCGCGCGAGCGTTGCGGCGGGCGCGGCCGCTTCCTCCGCGCCGACTTCACGCGCGCGAAGTTCGACCCCGGCTCGTTCGACCTCGTCACGGCCAGCCTCTGCCTGATGTACGCGCGCGACCTGCGGCCGGTCTTCAAGCGCTTCGCCAGTTGGCTCGTGCCCGGCGGCCGCCTCGTCTTCTCGGTCTACCACCCCGTCCGCTTCCTTCAGAAGGTGCCCGACCTCAACCTGGCCGAGCGGCGCAAGGTCTGGATTCACCTGTCGGGGTGCGATGTGACGGTCTGGAACTACTACCACCCGCTCGGCGACTACTTCGACGCGCTCGTCGCCCACGGCTTCGAGCTGCGGCGCTACGTCGAGCCCGTCCTCGGCCGCGAGCACGAGGGCTGGCCCGAGGACAACTACCGCATCCCGCGCACGGCCGTCATCGCGGCGGTGAAAAAGTAGACGGTAGACAGCAGTCAGAAGCCCGACCGTGAGGGAGGGCGTTTTGCTGACATAACCGAGACGCCCTCCCTGACGGTCGGGCTTCTGAATGTCCCGGACGCGACAACATTCGGCGGAGGAAGACCTGCGGCACCTGCGGCGGGCCGTGCAGCTTGCGCTCGAGGCGGAGGCGCGGGGCGACCTGCCGGTGGGGGCCGTCATCACGCTCGGCGGCGAGGTGGTGGCCGAGGCCGGTAACGCCGTGCTGCGGCCCGTCTACCACCCCGGCCGGCACGCGGAGGTCGAGGCCCTGCGGCGGGTGCCGGAGAGCCTCTGGCCGCGCGCACGCGAGCTGACCTGCTACACGACGCTCGAGCCTTGCGTGATGTGCATGGGGGCCATGCTGCTCCACGGCGTCGGCCGCGTCGTCTTCGGCGCGCGCGACACCCTCGGCGGGTCGGGCCAGCTCCTCGCGCGGCTGCCCGCCTACTACGAGGGCGGCGCGGGCGTCCCCGACTGGGTCGGCCCCGCCATGCCCGAACTCTGCGACCCGCTCTTCCGCCGCGTCCTCGAACGCTTCGACGAGCTGCCCGTCGGCCGGAATCATTTCTGAGGCGGTAAAGAATTAGCCACGGAGGCACCGCAGACACAGAGGAAAGACAAATCAAAAACCCCTGCCGGAGACTTGACGCTGACATCCACCACCCAAGCCTCCGGCAAGGGTTTTTATTTTTCTTCTTCTTCTCTGTGTCTCTGTGCCTCTGTGGCTCTTCCCGTCTTTAATTCGGGCCGCGGCGTCAATTTCGTTGACAGAGCGCGGGGCGCGTCATTAACATCTGCCGAACTTGGGCCGAGCCCGCGGGCAGCCTTCATCTCGCAAGCGCAGTCAACAATTCACCGGAGAACAGGAGAAGAGTATGCGTCCCCCCTTCCACGTGAAACTCCCCCGACACCTCCTCGGCCTGCTGCTGGCCGCCGCCGCGGCCGTCGCCGGCCACGCGCAGACGCAGATCACGACCGGCACCATCCAGGGCCGCGTCCAGGACGAGCAGGGCGCGGTCGTGCCGGGCGCGACCGTCGAGGTCCGCAACGTCGAGACCAACCTGACGAAGACGCTCTCGACGGACGACGACGGCCGCTTCGTCTTCCTCCAGATGCCGCCGGGCCGCTACACCCTTTCGGCCTCGAAGCAGGGCTTCGCCACGCTCGAGCAGGAGCCGTTCACGCTCACCGTCGGGCAGGCCGCCTCGCTCGACCTCTCGATGAAGGTCTCGCAGATCGGCGAGAAGATCACGGTCTCGGCCGTCCAGACCGTTGACACCTCGAACACGCAGACGACGACGACCATCGAGGAGCGCTCGGTCTCGAACCTCCCCGTCCTCGGCCGCAAGTTCGAAGACCTCCTGACCCTGACGCCGAACGTCGCGATCACGCAGGGGCCGGACGGCGACGAGATCAACTTCGCCGGCCAGCGCGGCGTCTTCAACAACATCAGCCTCGACGGCGGCGACTACAACAACGGCTTCTTCGGCGAGCAGGCCGGCGGCCAGCGCGCCGCCATAGACATCCCGCTCGACGCCATCCAGGAGTTCCAGGTCGTCGCCACCGGCGCGACCGCCGAGTTCGGCCGCACGGCCGGCGGCGTCGTCAACGTCGTCACCAAGTCGGGGACGAACGAGTTCCACGGCTCGCTCTTCCACTTCCAGCGGCTCGAAGCCCTGACCTCGAACACCTCCGACGGGAAGCCCCTGACCGACTTCCACCGCGAGCAGTTCGGCGGCACCATCGGCGGCCCCGTCAAGCGTGACCGCACCTTCTTCTTCTTCGCCAACGAGAACATCCGCGAGAACCTGACGCGCGCCAACCTCTCCGAGCCGATCGGCGACACGCCCTGCCCCGTCTCGGCCCCGACCATCGGGACGGACGAGGGGCTGATTAACGCCAACGCCGACTGCCAGCGGCTCGCGCTGCTGGGCTTCTTCCGCACCCGGCTCGACCAGGAGGAGGGGCTGCCCGTCGAGCGGCCGATCCGCAACTCGGCCTTCCTCACCAAGCTCGACCACAACTTCACCGAGGATCACAAGCTCGCCGTCTCCTTCAACTTCGACTACTCGAAGAACACCAACCAGACCTTCGACGTGGCGACCTACGGCAACTCGGCCAACGGCACCGAGGGCCCCTCGAAGATCAGCGTCCTGAACGCCAACCTCTTCAGCTCGCTGTCGCCGACGAAGGTCAACGAGTTCCACTTCACCTACGGGCGCGAGGACCGGCCGCGCTCGGCCGCCCCCTCGAACGTCCCGGCCGACACGGCGATGGGCTTCGTCACCACCTTCCGCTTCGGCAACCCGTTCTTCCTCCAGCCGGGCATTGACGAGCTGTTCTGGCGCACGCAGGTGCGCGACACCTTCTCGATCGTCCACGGCGACCACAACGTCAAGTTCGGCGGCGAGTGGATACACAGCCTCAACTCGCAGGTCTTCCGCGGGTTCTTCACGGGCCGCTACATCTTCGACAGCGTGGCGGGCTTCCTCCGCTACGCCTCGCCGGCCGCGCCCGGCGGCTTCGGCCCGCAGACGGTCGCCTGCGCCGACGGCTCCTACGTCACCGCCCCGGCGACCTGCCCGTCCGGCGTGGCGCCGACCGGCGGCCCGCTCCTCCTCTACCTCCAGGGCGCGGGGCGCACCGGCCCGGCCACCGACGAGGCCGGCTTCTCCGAGATAGACAACGAAGACCTCGCCCTCTTCGTCCAGGACCGCTGGCAGATCTGGCCCAACTTCACCCTCAACTACGGCCTGCGCTGGGAGGCGCAGATCCTCCCCGAGCCGGTCGTGCCGCCCTCGGAGACCGCCTACGGCATCTTCCTCGACGACCCGCGCTTCCCCTCGGACGGGACGCTGCCGAGCCCGAAGAAGATGTTCCAGCCGCGCGTCGGCTTCGCCTGGGACCTCGCCTCGAACGGCAAGTCGGTCCTGCGCGCCAACTGGGGGATTTACTACGCGCGGCAGAACATGCTGAGCCAGGTCGGCTCGATCACGACGAACGGCGTGCAGCAGCAGACCATCTTCGTCAACACCGACCTCATCCGGCTGTTCGGCGTCCCGGCCCCGGTCTGGCCCGGCGTCGTCGTCCCGCCCTCGACCGTGACGCCCTGCACGGCGGGCGGCGTCACCAACCCCTTCCCCTGCTTCTCGGGCGTGCGCGTCTTCAGCCGCGACTACGCCAACCCGCGCATCTACACCACGAACGTCGCCTTCGAGCAGGAGCTGGCCGAGAACCTCTCGATGTACTTCGACTTCACGCACGCCAAGGGCGTCCACCTGACGCGCTTCCTCGACTGGGGGCGGACGGGCTTCTTCGCCCCGTTCCTCGGCGAGGTGATGGTCACGAGCGCCAACGGCAAGTCGCTCTACCGCGCCTTCACCGTCGGCGTCAGGAAGCGCTACAGCCGCGGCTTCCAGTTCGAGGGCAACTACACGCTCGCCAAGGACCTCGACGACGACTCGAACGAGCGCGACCCGTTCACCGACCGCGCCTTCGACTTCTTCAACCTCCAGAGGGACTACGCGCTCTCGGACCGGGACGTGCGCCACCGCTTCAACTTCTACACGAACGTCGAGATTCCGGCCGGCTTCGAGCTGAACGCGCGCGTCCAGGCGCGCACCGCGCAGCCCCTGACGCCCGCGTGCCCGACGGCCCCGCGCTGCCCCAACCGCAACACGCTCCGGAAGAACAACGAGTACTTCTCGTTCGACTGGCGCTTGCAGCGGCCGTTCCGCGTCGGCGAGCGGTTCGCCGTCATCCCCATCGTCGAGATGTTCAATACCTTCAACACCGAGAACAACGTCAACCCGCTCGTCACGCCCGGCCTCTTCAACTTCGACGGCTTCCTCCGCCAAGGCGTCGGCGACCCCCGCCAACTCCAACTGGCCCTCAAGGTCACGTTCTGACGTAACGCAGTCAGTAGCCCGACCGTGAGGGAGGGCGTCTCAAGTCTCTTTAGATAATCGTCTAAGGGGACTTGAGACGCC
>DASZKF010000122.1:0-8744 GCA_035947355.1 Pyrinomonadaceae bacterium
AGGCCCGAATCGGGAGACACCTGCTCCTCCGCCTTGTCGGCGTGAATCTGCTCTGACATTGCACTCCTCCTCGCTGACTTGTCGTTTCACCCCGCTCGTACTAAGCTTGGGCGCAAGGCAATCCCAACAAGTCAGCGAGGAGGAGTGCAATGTCAGAGCAGATTCACGCCGACAAGGCGGAGGAGCAGGTGTCTCCCGATTCGGGCCTGTTGCTGTCGGCCGAACCCCTCGGGGGCGGCCGCCTGAGCGCGCTCGGCGACGACAGCTCGGACGCGGACCGCAGCGACCGCGGCGACTCCGACGGCATCGCGGGCGGCGACTCGGACGCGGGCGTCCTGACCGACGCCGACGGCTCGGATGCCGGCGGCCTGACGGACGCCGACGGCACGGACGAGTCCGACGCCGACGGCGTTGACGGCGGCGACTCGGTCGAGTCGGAGTCGGGCCTCGGCGGAGAGAACCCGCTGGGCCTCGGCCGCGACCGCCCCGCCGGCGGCGACGCAGGCGACAGGCGCGACAGCTAGAAAGGGTTTTGGGTGTTAGGTGCCGGGTGCTGGGTTAAAGACTGCTTGCTTTCCCCAGCACCCAGAACCCAGCACCCAACACCTTCTTTTATGATCGTTGACGGCCTGTCAAAACTGTTGGAGCCGCTGCCGCGCGAGGAGTTCCTGGCCTCGTGTTGGGGGAAGACTTTCAAGCACGTGCGGGGCGGGGCGGGGAAGTTCGCGCGCCTGATGCCTTGGGAGCGCCTGAACGAAATCCTCCGGCGGCACCGGCTCGACTACCCGCGCCTGCGCCTCGTGCGCGAAGGCCAGACGCTGCCGGCGGCCTCCTGCCTGCGCTACGCGGCGGCCTGGCGCGGCCGCGGCCCCATCCCGCGGCTCAAGCCCGTCGAATTCAATGAACAACTGAGGCGGGGCGCGACGCTCGTCCTCGACGCCGTGGACGAACTCTCCGAGCCGACCGAGGAGTTGGCCGCCTCGCTCGAACACGCCTTCCGCGAGAGCGTCCAGATCAACTGCTACGCCGGCTGGCGGGCCGCGCACGGCTTCGACCTGCACTTCGACCGCCACGACGTTTTCATCCTTCAGGTGGCGGGCCGCAAGCGCTGGAGCGTCTACGGCGAGACGCGCCCGCACCCCGTCGCCGACGATGGCGAGGCCGCCCCGCCCCCCGAAGGGCCGCCGCTCTGGGAGGGCGTGCTCGAAGACGGCGACCTGCTCTACATGCCGCGCGGCTGGTGGCACGTCGCCGCGCCTTTAAATGAGCCGACGCTCCACCTCACGGTCGGCGTCCACAGGCGGACGGGCCTCGACTTCCTCAAGTGGCTCGCCGAGCGGATGCGCAAGAGCGAAGCCTTCCGCGCAGACCTGCCGCGCCTCGCGACGGGAGAAGACCGTGCGGCGCACGCCGCGCGGCTGCGCGAGGAGCTGTTCGCCGAGTGGGACGATGGTCTCGTCGGCCGCTACCTCGCGGAGTACGACGCGCAGGCCATGCCGCGCGCGCGGGCGAGCCTGCCGTGGGCGGCGGCCGGGGCGCTGCCGGAGTCGTCTGGCGCCGTCCTGCGTTGGACGCCGCCGCGGCCCGTCGAGCTGGCGGCCCCCGGCGGCGTGGTCGAGTTCACCTGCAACCGCGTGCGCTGGCGCTTCGCCGAGCCCGCGCTCGCCGTCCTGCGCCCGCTGGCAGAGCGGCGCGTGTGCACCGTCGGCGAACTGTGCGAGGCGGCGGCCGGCCAACTCGACGAGCGGACGGCGCGCGCCTTCCTGCGCGAATTGCTCCTCCACGGCCTCGTCGCTATCGTTGACGGGAAAGCAGCAGACAGTAGACAGTAGCGCCCCGCGGCTTCTGACTCGCTCTCCTACTGGCTACTGACTACTGACTACTTGTCTTCATGCAACAGCCGTTCTTCTGCTCCGAACTCTCGCGCCGGGTCGGCGAAAAGGTTTTCGGCACGGCCTCGACCGGCATCACCTGGCTCCTGCTCGAATACGGGGGGGCGTGGGGGCCGCGCGCCTTCGAACAGAGCGCGCTCGCCCCGGAGGTCAAAGCCTTCCTCCAACAGACGCTCCGATCCATCCCGCACTCGCGCATCCTCTTAATCAAGCGCGGGCGCGCGGGCGGCCAGACCTTCTCGCTCTTCGTCGTCCGCTCGCGCGAGCGCGACCCCTTCTCGGTCCGCTTCGAGCTCGACAGCTACGCGCGCCTGACCGAACTCGACCTGTCGCGTGCCGCCGCGGGCGACCCCTCGGCCGGCGGCGCGCTCACGCGCGAGCCGCTCTTCCTCGTCTGCACGCACGGGCGGCGCGACAAGTGCTGCGCGAAGTTCGGCCTGCCCGTCTACCAGGGCCTGCGCGAGTCGGCGTGCGAGCAGGTCTGGCAGGCTTCGCACGTCGGCGGCGACCGCTTCGCCGCCAACCTCGTCTGCTTCCCGCACGGCCTCTTCTACGCGCACCTCACGGAGGAGACGGCGCGCCGCGCGGCGGCCGAGTACGCGGCCGGCCGCCTCGTCCTCGGCGGCTACCGCGGCCGCGCCTGCTACGCGCACCACGTCCAGGCCGCAGAGTTCTTCACGCGCGAGGAGACGGGGCTGAGCGGCCTCGGCGACCTGCGCTTCCGCGGCTCCGAGCGGCTCGGCGAGAAGAGCTGGCGCGTCCGCTTCGACGCCGAGGCCGCCAGCTACGAGGCCGAGGTCAGTTGCCGCCCCTCCGAGTTCCGCAACCCGATCACCTGCCACTCCGCCGGGCCGAGCCCCGTGCCCCAGTTCCGACTCGACGACTTCCGCCGGCTATAACCTCTCACGTGCGTGCGGTTCGTCGGTAGTGCGCTCTACAGCTATTGACACGCGCGGCGGGCGGGAATATCTTGCAGCCACCCTCAGCAGGAAGGAAACTCACATGAGAAAAATCCTCACGCCCATCACGCGACAGGCGGCACGTGTCTTCATCGCGGCGGCGGTCCTGAATCTCGCCACCGCGGGCACCTATGCGTCCGCGGCGCCGGCGGCGGTAGAGCCCGCGGGCCAGTTGACCACCGACGGGGCCGTCGAGCTCGACGACGCGCCGGCCACCACGGGCCGGACGTTCTTCTCGGGAAGCAAGCTGACCACCGGGCCGAGCGGGCGCGCCTTGTTGAGCCTCGGCAAACTCAGACGCCTGGAGCTGTCGCCGGAGAGCGCCCTGCGGCTCGACTTCTCCGCCGGCGGCATCACGGGCGGCCTCAGCGCGGGGGGCGTGCTCGTCTCCGCGCCGCCCGGTGCGCCGGCCCGCATCGTCACCGCCGACGCCTCGGCCGAGAGCGACGCCGGCCGCGCGGCGTTGTTTACCGTCCGGTTCGAGGGCGGCGAGACGGTCGTCTCCGTGCAGGCGGGCCGCGTGGAGTTGCGCGCGGGCGGCGTCGCGCGGACGGTCAACGCCGGCGAGTCGGTTTCGAGCGCGGGCGGTACGCGCCCGGCCGCCCCGCAGGATTTCAGCCGCCGCAAGCGGCTCGCCGCGGCGCTGGGCATCGGGGGGGCGCTCGCCTTGCTCATCATCCTCATCGCGGGCCGCGACGACGACGACGAGCTGCCGTTCGAAGATTGCGGGCCTTTCGTCCCAAGTCCGGGCTCGCCCCCCGGCCCCTGTGAGTGAAGGAAGATTCGGCCGGCGGCGGGCTTTGCGCCGGGCGCGCGCCGGCGCGGCCCTCGGGATATGCCCCGCGCCGCCGCCCGCCCGTGCGGTCGCTGGACACTCCGTCGGGGCGCGTGTTAAATTCGCCGGGTAGTTAAATTAACTCTTGCGGTTGCCTGGGGATAGCCGGGGCGTACTGCGGATTGGGAGGATCATCTGAGACAGCCATGTCACTAGCCACGGAAACGAAAGAACGCATCATCAGGGAATACGCCACGAAGGAGGGCGACACCGGCTCGCCGCAGGTGCAGGTCGCCCTGCTCACGCAGCGCATCAACGAGCTGACCGAGCACTTCAAGACGCACAAGAAGGACAACCACTCGCGGCGGGGGCTGCTCAAGATGGTCTCGCAGCGCAGGAGCCTGCTCGACTACCTCAAGCGGAGAGACATCGAGGGGTATCACGAACTCATCAAGCGCCTCGGCCTGCGCCGCTAGGCCACGGGCGGCGACGCCAGCAAGCCGAAGCGCTTGAGTCCGGAGTTTCGTTAAGCGGCAGTGTACGAGGACGACGAGAGCCTCTTTAACATCGCCCCGCGCCCGACACCAAACCCACGGGGGTGGCCGAACGTGACGGCCCCAAGCCCCCGCCGGGCGGGCGGCGGGGAGCGGCCTGTAGCCACACCACAGCACAAGGCGGCACCGGCTTCACGGAAGGAGCGCGGCGCCGCCTTTTGCTAAAAGGGGCCGACCCGCGGTCAGCGCGCCTCACGTAGCGCGCGGCCCGCGAGGCGGCGGCAGTAGAGACACCATCGCAGGGCGCCGCGCGGCGGATGAGACGCCGCGCCCCCGAGCCTCCCCGCCGGGGGGAGGGCGCCCGGAGGAGACGAGAAGACAATGGCAGCGAAGAAATTTTTGAGAGAGAAGATTAAGCTCGGCGACCGCGAGCTGTCGGTCGAGGTCGGGCGCATCGCCAAGCAGGCCAACGGCTCCTGCGTCATCCGCTACGGCGACACGATGCTCCTCGTCGCGGCGGTGAGCACCAACAGCCCGCGCGAGGGCATAGACTTCTTCCCGCTCACGGTCGAGTACCGCGAGCACAACTACGCCGCGGGCCGCATCCCCGGCAACTACTTCCGGCGCGAGGGCCGGCCGAACGAGAAGGAAGTCCTGACGGCCCGGATGATCGACCGCCCGTGCCGCCCGCTCTTCGTCGAGGGCTACCGCAACGAGACGCAGGTCATCGCCTCGGTCATCTCGGCCGACCAGGAGAACGACCCCGACGTCATCGCCATCACCGGGGCCTCCTGCGCCCTCTACCTCTCCGACATCCCCTTCCCGAACCCGATCGCCGGCGTCCGCGTCGGCCTCGCGGACGGCCGCTACATCATCAACCCGACCTACGACGAGGTGCGCGAGTCGCGCCTGAACCTGATCGTCGCCGGCACCGAGGAGGCCATCATCATGGTCGAGGCCGGCGCGCAGGAGGTCTCCGAGGAGATCATGGTCGAGGCCCTGATGCTCGCCCACAAGGAGATCAACCGCCTCTGCCGCTGGCAGAAGGAGCTGTACAAGGCCCTCGAGATCGAGAAGCGCCCGTTCGAGCCGCCCGCGCTCGACGAGGAGATGCTGGGCGAGGTCGAGCGTAACTACTCGGAGCGGCTGCGCGCGGCGCTCAGCACGGAGGCGCAGGGCAAGCAGGCCTCTTACGCGGCCGTCGACGCCCTGAAGAAGGAGATCGTCGAGTCGCACCCGGAAGACCAGCCCGAGCGCCGGCAGATGGCGAAGAAGGTCTTCGACCACCTCAAGGAGAAAATCTTCCGCGAGGACATCCTCGGCAACCGCCGGCGGCCCGACGGCCGCCGCTTCAGCGAGATTCGGCCCGTAGACTGCGAGGTCGGCTGGCTCCCGCGCGTCCACGGCTCGGCCCTCTTCACGCGCGGCGAGACGCAGGCCATCGTGACCGCGACGCTCGGCACCAAAGAGGACGAGCAGTTCATGGACGACCTCGAATCCGGCGAGATCAAGCGCCGGTTCCTGCTCCACTACAACTTCCCGCACTTCTCGGTCGGCGAGGTCGGCCGCTTCGGCTCGACCTCGCGGCGCGAGATCGGCCACGGCGCCCTGGCCCGCCGCGCGCTCGAACCCGTCCTCCCGTCCGTGGAGGAGTTCCCCTACTCGCTGCGCATCGTCTCGGACATCACCGAGTCGAACGGGTCGAGTTCGATGGCCTCGGTGTGCGGCGGGAGCCTCGCGCTGATGGACGCCGGCGTCCCCGTCAAGTCGGGCGTGGCCGGCGTCGCGATGGGGCTGGTGATGGAGGGCAACCGCTACGCCATCCTCTCCGACATCGCCGGGGCGGAAGACCACTACGGCGACATGGACTTCAAGGTGGCCGGCACCCGCCATGGGATCACCGCGCTCCAGATGGACATCAAGATCGCCGGCATCAACGCGCAGATCATGGCCGAGGCCCTGGAGCAGGCCAAGAAGGGCCGCCTCCACATCCTCGACCGGATGGAGCAGGCGCTCAAGGAGCCGCGCGAGGACTTGAGCCCTTACGCGCCGCGCATCATCACCATCAAGATCAACCCCGACCGCATCCGCGACGTGATCGGGCCGGGCGGCAAGATCATCCGCTCGATCGTCGAGGAGACGGGCGCGAAGATTGACGTCGAGGACGACGGCACCATCTTCATCGCGACGGCCGACGGCGAGGCCGCGCAGGCGGCGGTCGCGCGCATCCGGGGCCTGACGGCCGAGGCCGAGATCGGCGAGACCTACCTCGGAACGGTCTCCCGCATCGTGGACTTCGGCGCGTTCGTCGAAATCTTCCCCGGCACGGACGGCCTTCTCCACATCTCGGAGATCGCCGACCACCGCGTCCGCGACGTGAGGGACGAACTCAAGGAGGGGCAGCAGATCATGGTCAAGTGCATCGGCAAGGAGGGCAACAAAATCAAGCTCTCCAGGAAGGCCATCCTGCGCGAGGAGAAGCAGCGCGCGCACAAGGCCGGGGGCGGCGGCGACGGCCAAGGCGGCGACGAATAAGGCCGCCCCGCCGGCCCGAGTTTTAACTTTTTGTAAGAAAAAGGGTTCGCCCGCGGGGCGGCCCTTTTTTTTATCTTGACACTGAGGCCGTGCCGCGGGTTTAATTGGGCGCTCGAAACTGGAATTCACCGTTCATTCAAAGTCTCTTCACCCGTACAGGCACCCGAGAGGGCCTACCGCCACAAGTCCTTACAGGTTTTGGCCGCCGCGGCGGGCCGAGCGTAGACGGGGCGGGCCTGGGGCCGCACCGCCGTCTCCGGGGAAAAGTTTTCAGATCATCCTAAGACTGGTCACGTCGCTTTCACGTTGACACGGGGCAGGGAAAGCTAGGAGGACGACTCCACCATGAGGCATCAAGCAATTCGCGCAGCCGCTCTGATGCTCGGCGTCCTACTCGTCGGGGCCGCGCCCGCGCGGGCCGCCACCATCACGTTCGAGGACGTGGTGCGTGCCGTCGGCGCCAGCGGGCAGGTGCGCCCCGCCGACGAGGTGCGCCTGCGCTTCGCGTCGCAGAGCGGCCGGGCGGCCGGCCAGCAGGACCCGCCGGCGCAGGGCACGGAGTCGCCCGCCACGCAGCAGCAGCCGAGCGGCGACCCGGCGGCCGGCGGCGCTCCGACCGCCACGTCCGGCGCGGCCGACGCGACGCTCTCCCAGACCGGCGGCGGCGGCCAGGTCGAGACCGTTGACCTCGGCGACGTGACCGGCACCGTCTGCGACTGCGGCGAAATCCCGCCGATCCCCGGCGCGCGGCGCGGCTTCCCGTGGTGGCTCTTGGGCGGCATCCCGCTCATCTGCGTCTCCGGCATCTGCTTCGACGGCGACAACGGGTGCATCGTCAACTGCGGCCCGAACGGCACGCCGACGCCGACGCCGCCGCCGCCGCAGATCCCCGAGCCGACCACGCTCCTGCTCTTCGGCTCGGGCCTGCTCGCCCTCGGGGCGCGCGCCCGCCGCCGCTTCGGCCGCAAGGGGCTCGACACAGGGACGGACGCCCCCGCGGAGGAGGTCTAAACGCCATGCTGACGCGGACTCGCCGCAGAACCTTCGTCGCCGCCTTCGCCCTCGCCGCCCTCTGCGCCCTCGCGCAGCTCCCGGCCGAGGCCAAGAAGGCCAAGCAGAAGAACAACAAGAACCAGCCGACGACGGGTCGCATCGAGATTTCGACCGCCCCCGCCGGCTACCCCATCACGATTGACGGCCAGCCCGCCGGCGAGACGACCGAGTACGTCCGCACCATAGACCTCGAGCCGGGCACGCACACGGTCGAAATCCTCTTCCCGAACAACACGCCCTGGCGGCAGACCTTCCAGGTCGCGGCCGCGCGCCGCTACTGCATCGCGCTCAACTACAACCCGACGCGCATCAGCATCCCGGCCGTCCCCGTCTCGCCCTGCCCGTACCCGGTCAACGTCTCGGCCCCGGCCAGCGTGAACGACGGCGACATCATCACCTTCACGGCCGACGTGGGCTACGCCGGGCAGTCGGCGCTCAACTACACCTGGACGGTCAGCCCGCCGACGGCGCGCATCCTCTCCGGGGCAGGCACGCCGACCATCACCGTAGACTCGACGGGGCTCGGCGACAAGCGCGTGACCGCCATCCTCGTCGTGGACGACGGCTCGGGCGACCGCAACTGCCGGCAGACGGCGCAGGCCGCGACCGGCATCGTCGCCCCGCAGCGCATCGAGACGCCGCGCCGCTTCGACGAGTTCCCGTCCGTCGCCTTCGACGACGACAAGGCGCGGCTCGACAACCTGGCGATCGAACTCCAGAACAACCCCGGCTCGACCGGCTACATCATCGCCTACTCGGGCCGCCGCAGCCGCCCCGGCACGGCCGCGCGCATGAACGCCCGCGCCGTCAAGTACCTGACCGGGGTGCGCGGCATCAGCCCCGACCGCATCCGGGTCATAGAGGGCGGCGGCCGCGACACGAACTCCTACGAACTCTGGCTCGTGCCCCAGGGTGCCGAGCCGCCGCGCCCGACCCCGACCCGCTAAGAGCAGTTCGGGGCGGCGTTCAGAAGCCCGACCGTGAGGGAGGGCGTCTTAAGTCCCGTTAGCATCACGCCGATGGGACTTGAGACGCC
>DASZKF010000123.1:0-11447 GCA_035947355.1 Pyrinomonadaceae bacterium
CCGTTCAACTCGCGCCGAACAAACTCGAAACCCGCAACTCGAAACTCGAAACTTATTGCAGGAGCGAGGCCGCGCCGCGTTCGAGGAGGCGGGCGGCGAGGGCCTCGCCGAGGCGTTCGGCGTCGGCGGCCGCGCCTTCGACCCGGTCGCGGATGATCTCGGCGCCGTCGGGCGAGGCGACGAGCGCGGTCAGGCGCAGCGCGCCGTCTGCGACGCGGCCGTGGGCGGCGATGGGCACCTGGCAGCCGCCGCCGAGGTGGCGCAGCAGCGCGCGCTCGGCGACGACGGCCGCGCGCGTCTCGGGGTGGTCGAGCCGCGAGACGAGCGCGTTGGTCTCGGAGGCGTCGGCCCGCGTCTCGACGCCGAGCGAGCCCTGCCCGACGGCCGGCAGCATCTCGCCGACCTCGATGGCCGCGCTGATGCGGTCGGCGAGCCCGAGGCGGCGCAGGCCCGCCGAGGCGAGGATGATGGCGTTGTATTCGCCCTCGTCGAGCTTGCGCAGTCGCGTGTCCACGTTCCCGCGCAGGTCTTTAATGACGATGTCAGGCCGGAGGTGCTTCAACTGCGCGACGCGGCGCGGGCTCGACGTGCCGACGCGCGCGCCCTCGGGAAGATTCCTGATGGAGGCGTCGCCGTTGTCCGCGCCGGCCGGCAGGACGAGCGCGTCGCGCGCGTCCTCGCGGGCGGGCGTGGCGGTGATCCGGAGCCCTTCGGGGACGACCGTCGGCAGGTCTTTGAGCGAGTGGACGGCGATGTCAATGCGGCCGTCGAGCAGCGCGACCTCCAGCTCCTTCGTGAACGCGCCCTGCCCGCCGATGACCGAGAGCGGCACGTCGCGCCGCACGTCGCCGGAGGTCTTGAAGACCTCGATGCGGACGGCGACTTGCGGATCAATCTCCGCGAGCCGCGCCCGCACCCACTCCGACTGCCACAGCGCGAGCTTCGAGCCGCGCGAACCGATGACGAGTTCCATAAAACAGTAGACAGTAGCCAGTAGACAGTAGTCAGTAGGGAGACAGTCGCGTGCGAACCGTGCGCGTGTCAGCGTCAGCGGCCTCGGCGCGGAGCGCTACTGACTACTGACTACTGACTACTGTCTACTGCTTTTCCCCTTCTTCCAGCTTGAAGATGTCGCGCCACGCCTGGACGTGGTCGTCCTCGCCGGTGTCGTAGGAGCGGCGCATGCGGTGGATGACGGGGTGCGAAATCTTGTTGACGGCCGACATCAGCAGCTGCTCGACGGCGCGCTCCTGCTCGGGCGTGAGGTCGCCGAGGCGCGCGCGCTGGCGCGCGAACTCCTCGCGGGCGATGCGCTGGAGGCGGTCTCTGAGCGCGCCGACCGTGGGGCCGATGTCCATGTTGCGCAGGGCCTGCTGGAACTGCATCACCTCGGACTCGACGATCAGCTCGGCGCGCTCGGCCTCGCGCTCCCGCTCGCGGATGTTCGAGGCGACGACCGCCTCCAGGTCGTCCACGTCGAAGACGAAGAGGTTCGGGAGTCGGCCGACCCGCGGGTCAACGTTGCGCGGGACGCTGATGTCTATGAAGAAGGCGGGCCGGTTCTGGCGCGCCTCGCGGGCGGCCGCGGCCATCTCGGGCGTGATGATGAACTCGTGCGCGCCGGTCGAGCAGATGCAGATGTCGGCCTCGTGGAGGTGCTCGGCGAGCGCGCCGAACTCGACGGCCTCGCCGCCGAACTGCACGGCCAGCCTCTGCGCCGTCTCGTAGGTGCGGTTCGCGACGAGGAGCCGCGAGGCGCCCGCGTGCGCGAGATGCTGCGCGGCGAGTTCGGCCATCTCGCCCGCGCCGACTAAGAGCACGGTCGCGCCCTTGAGCGAGCCGAAAATCTTCTTGCCCAGCTCGACCGCCGTGTAGCTGAGCGAGACGGCCGAGGCGGCGATGCCCGTCTCGGTGCGCACGCGCTTGGCGACGCGCAGCGCGTGGTGGACGAGGCGGTGAAGGACGCGGCCCGCGGTGCCGGCCTCGACGGCGAGCGAGTAGGCGCGGCGCACCTGGCCGAGCACCTGCGGCTCGCCGACGACCATCGAGTCCAGAGAGGAGGCGACGCGGAAGACGTGGCGCACGGCCGCCTCGTCGGCGTGCGTGTAGAGGTGGCCGCTGAAGAGTTCGACGGGCACGGCGCGGGCCGCGCCGAGGAAGTCGCCGAGGCGCGAGGCGGCGTCGGCCGAGCGCGCGGTCGGGGCGGCGGCGAGGATTTCCACGCGGTTGCAGGTCGAGACGATCAGGCCCTCGCGCACCACCTCGCCGTCCACGAGCGCGCGCAGGTGCCCGGCCAGCGCCTCGTCCGAGAACGCCAGCCGCTCGCGCACCTCCACCGGCGCGGTCTTGTGATTGAGTCCGACGAGAACGATGGACATGGGAAAAGAGTAGTCAGTAGACAGTAGTCAGTAGACAGTAGGTGTGGCGTCCCATCTTCAGCTCTCGCATCACGATTTACGTTCCTCCGCCCCCCACCGGATTCGGGCGCTTTAAAGTCTCGCCCGACCGTTCTTCTACTGTCTACTGTCTACTGACTACCGTCTACTAAGTATGATACCCGCCCATCAGGAGCGCGCCGACGAAGGTGCAGACGACGAGGGCGAAGCCGGCGACGCCGAGCCAGGCGGCGCGGCGGCCGCGCCACTGGACGCGGAAGTGTAAGAGCGTCAGGTAGAGCACCCAGGTCAGGAGCGCGAAGAACTCGATGGGGTCGTTGTGCAACATCCGGCCGTTGCGCGCCTGCGACCAGATGACGCCGGTGATGATGCCGAGCGTCAGGAGCGTGAAGCCGACGCTGGCCGCGGTCGAGGCGATGTCGTCCACGGCCGTCAGGCTGGGGAGGCGGTGGAAGACGGCGCTGAACTTCTTGAGCCGCAGCTCGCGCTCCTGCCAGAGGTACATGACGCTCGCGGCGAAGGCGATGAAGAAGGCGGCGTAGGCGAACAGGAGCAGCGTCGTGTGGACGGGGAAGAGCCACGCCGCGCCGCCGTCGGTGACGCGCCGCGCCATGAGGTTCTCGTCGCCGCGTACGATCTGCGAGGCGAAGACCAGAAGCGAGACGGCCGGCAGCAGCAGCGCCCCGAGCGCCTGCACCGTGTAGCGGTACGTCACCACGCCGTAGGCGATCACCAGCGTCCAGGCCAGAAACGAGAGCGTCTCGGGCAGGTGGAAGAGCGGGTAGCGCCCCTCGGACGCCCAGTCGAGGATGATCGCGGCCGTGTGCGCCGCGAACCCGCAGAGCAGCGAGTAGGAGGTGATCCGCTCGGCGGCGCGCCGCTTGTTGACGAACGCCAGGACGGCGTGGATGGCGGCGATCACGTAACCCGCCAGGGCTGCGTAGAGAAAGGGTTTCATCGCAAAACGAGCGTTGCGGTCGGACGCGCGATTCATTCTAAATGATGGGCAAAAGGGCAGCAAGGAGGAGGGAAAAATAGACGGTCAAGGGTGTCCGTAGCGGAGCCCCCGAAGGGGGCGGCCAGAATAAAGCCCAGGGCGTCAGCCCTGGGTTCAGGGCGTTAAAAAATTTAAGGAAGCCCCGGAGGGGCGGCAGAGGTTTGGACACGTGGTTCGGAAGCATCTGTCGCCCCTCCGGGGCTTCCTTGGCTTGACGCCCTGGGCTTTATTCTGCCGCCGCCTCCGGCGGCTTTGATACCGGCTACTGACTGCCGTCTGCTTTTTGATTTTGTACGGTCGTCGGGGTCGTGAGAAACTAACGGCATCACGCAATCCGTAAGGAGCGAGGAGACCGAGACGGCCATGCCGACGCGCGAGGAAGCCTGGGAGCTTTTGTGCGAGTACACGAAGGGGAAGAGCCTGCGCCAGCACGCGCTGGCCGTCGAGGCGGCGATGCGCGCCGCCGCGCCGCACTACGGCGGCCCCGACGCCGACGTGGACGAGTGGGGCATCGCGGGCATGCTCCACGACTTCGACTACGAGATGTTCCCGAGCGCCGAGGAGCACCCCTTCAAGGGCGCCAACATCCTCTGCGGGCGCGGCTACCCCGACCGCGTCATCCGCGCCATCCTCGGCCACGCCACCTACACCGGCGTCCCGCGCGACACCGTGCTGGCCCGCGCGCTCTTCGCCACCGACGAGCTGTGCGGCTTCCTCGTCGCCTGCGCGCTCGTGCGGCCCGACAGGAGTCTGGACAACCTCGAAGTCTCGTCCGTCAAGAAGAAGCTCAAGGACAAGGCGTTCGCGCGCTCGGTCAACCGCGAAGACATCCGGCAGGGCGCGGCCGAGCTGGGCGTCGAGCTCGACGAGCACATCCGCTTCGTCATCGAATCGCTCAAGCCCGTGCAGGCCGAGATCGGACTCGGAACCGACGCGCGCTGACGCCGCCCGGAGTCAGTCGCCGAGGAGGCGCTGGTAGACGTTGGGCCGCAACTGGCGGCCGTCGAAGATGAGGTGGTAGGCGTAGACGAAGCCGACGAAGACGGCGGCCGTCAGCGCCGAGGCGAGCAGGCCGTGCAGCGCCCGCCGCCGCGCCGTGTGCCGGTAGGCGAAGACGCCGGAGGTGACGGCGGCCGCCAAAAGCAGCACGGCCAGGACCCTCCCGGCCGAGACCGCGGACGACGGGCTGAGGTACCCGGCGGCGGCGACGACGAGCGCCGTCAGCCCGGCCCCGGAGACGGCGGCCACCAGGGCGGACAGCAGTAGCATCTTCCACCGCATCGGCTTTCGGTTCACGGCGTTTTGGTCTGGTGACGACCCGGCGAGGCTGGGAAACCGGCGGTAAGCATATCACAGCGGCGGCCCCGCGCCGGTCGGGAATTTGACCGGCGGCCCGCGGCCGGCTTAAATGGCGGCATCATGGTGACGAGAAACACGCTCCTGTTCCTGTCCCGGCACGAGGGGCTGAAGGACTTCGCGTCGCGCTTCAAGCCGTTCAAGAAGATGACGACGCGCTTCGTCGCGGGCGAGACCATCGAGGAGACGGTCGAGGCCATCCGCGCCCTCAACGGCCTGGGCTGCACGGCCTCGTTCGACCACCTCAACGAGTCGGTGACGAGCGTGGCCGAGACCGAGGCCGAGGTGCGCGAGTACCTGAAAATCCTCGCCCGCATAGACGAGACCGGCATCAGCTCGAACGTCTCGATCAAGCTCACGCAGTTCGGCCTCGGCTTCGACCGCGACCTCGCCTACAGGAACGCCCGCGCCGTCGTCGCCGAGGCGGCGCGGCGCGGCAACTTCGTCCGCGTTGATATGGAAGACTCGGCCGTCACGCAGGTCACGCTCGACATCTTCCGCCGCCTGCGCGAGGAGTTCGACCTCGACACCGTCGGCATCGTCGTCCAGTCGTACCTGCGCCGCACCGAGTCGGACGTGCGCGACCTTCTGAAGATTCCGGCCCGCATCCGCCTCTGCAAGGGCGCGTACAACGAGCCGCCCGAGGTCGCCTTCCCGGACAAGAGGGACGTGGACGAGAACTACGTGCGCTGCATGAAGCTGCTCCTGTCGAGCGGCGTCTACCACGGCATCGCCACGCACGACGAGCGGATGATCGAGGCGACCGTCAACTTCGCCGCGCAGCAGGGGCTGGCGAAGAACGCCTTCGAGTTCCAGATGCTCTACGGCGTGCGCCGCGACCTCCAGGAGAAGCTCGCGCGCGAGGGCTACCCCGTCCGCGTCTACGTCCCCTACGGCCGCCACTGGTACCCCTACTTCATGCGCCGCCTAGCCGAGCGGCCCGCCAACGTCTGGTTCGTGCTCAAGAACATGTTCAAGGGGTAAAAAAGTTTCAAGTTGCTAGTTTCAAGTTTCAAGTTAAAGACGGCTTGCTTTTAACTTGAAACTTGAAACTAGCAACTTGAAACTGGAAGAGCGGAGCGTGAGCTGATGAACGACTACGCGTGGATTCTGTGGACGATCCTCGGCATCGTCCTCATCATCGCCGAAATCTTCACGCCCGGCTTCGTGCTGCTCTGGTTCGGGGTGGGCGCGCTGGCGGCGGCGCTCGCCAGCTTCCTCGGCCTCGGACTGGCCGCGCAGTTCCTCGTCTTCATCCTCCTCTCCACGCTCCTCACGGCGCTGTCGCGTACCATCTTCGTCAACTACTTCGCGCGGCCGGGCGAGGAGGGCGCGGGGCTGCGCTCCGGGGCCGATGCGCTGCCCGGGCAGGTCGGGACCGTCGTCACCTCTTCGAGCGGGGCCATGCAGGAGGGGGCCGTCAAGGTCTTCGGCTCGGTCTGGACGGCCTACCCGGCCGAGGGCGAGGAACCCCTGGAGGCGGGCGACCGCGTCGTCGTCGAGCGCCTCCGCGGCGCCTCGATCTACGTCCGCCGCGTCGGCTCCGCCCCCGACTGGCGCGCGCGCGAGCTGACGGAAGGTGAGGAGAAGTCGTAGGAGCGAGGTCCGAGGCGTGGCCCCGGCAGCGGAGAGTTAGACGACCTTCGCGTACACGTCTTTTAAACGCAGTTCACAACCGATCACGCCGATCCTCACCACGTCGTCGGCATCGTGGTACTCAGAGTACCTCCACTCGCCGTTACTTTGCCGCGCATACTGCTCGACCCGGTACGGCTCCTGGGCGACCAGAAGATACTCGGCGAGCGACTCGATGTACTGATACTGCTCGAACTTCTTGCCCCGGTCGTAAGCCTCCGTGGTCTCTGACAAGACCTCGAAGATGACGACCAGGTTGAGCAGAGTGTCTTTCTCCTCGTCGTCGAACATCTCCTCCGCGCGGGCGACGACCACGTCGGGGTAGGTGTACTTGCCCGTCGCGCTGACCTTCACACGCATGTCGCTGGGGTAGACGTTACAGGGGCGTTCGACGAGTTGGTTGCCGAGGGCGCGGATGAGATTCGCGGCGATCAGGTTATGCCGCCTGCTCGCCCCGACCATCGCGAACACCTCGCCGGCGAAGTACTCGCTCTTGGTCTCGGACGCGCGCTCGGCCGCGAGGTATTCTTCCGGCGTCAGAAACGTCTTTCGCTGGTGAGACATGGCGACTCAACTCCTAGCCGGCAATGTACTGTAAGCGTAGGGCAGAGGCAACAGCGCGCGCCACGACCCCGGCGACGGAAAGCACCTTCCCTGCACATGGCCCCTCAACGCTTTGGTTGTTCGATCTCGTACTTGACCTTGAGGTAGAGGGTGAATTGGACGACGGGCTCGATGACGACGGGGTTGATGACGGCGTCGAAGCCGTCGGCGGTGAGCGCGTTGAAGAAGAAGGTGCGGCTCTTGCGGGCGCGCTGGACGGTGTACTTGTCGTTGTCGTAAGACTGCGAGATGCCCTCGGACTCGAAGGCCGCGTAGGAGTCGTACATCTCGGTCGGGTAGTGGATGCTCGGGCGCTCGGCGTAGACCTGCGGCGGGCCGGCGAGGCCGACGCCGAGGAGCTTCTCGTAGCGGGCCGCCTTGCGCTGGACGACGCGGGCCGCCTCCTCCATCAGCCGCTCCTGGACGGCGGCCGTGTCGCGCACGACGTAGTCCACCTTGACGAGGTCGAAGATGTTCGAGCCCGAGGCGGCGATGATCAGGCGGTCGAGGAGGTCGCGGTCGCGGTAGCGGACCGAGACGTTCTTCTTCAGCTCGAAGCCGACCAGCTCCTCCTTCGCCACGTCGCCCGCGAGCCGGAAGCCGTAAATCTTGTTCTGGGCCGCGAAGTCAACGTAGGTGTCGGCGGGCCGCACGCCGAGCGGGGCGAGCGCCGAGGCGAAGGAGGCGACGGTGGCGTCCATCTTCTGGTTGCACTCGGGGACGGTCGCGCACTCGTGCTGGACGGCGAAGACGGCGACGTGCTCGTCGGCGCGGACGTTCATCAGGACGCTGGCGTCCACGAACATGCTCGACGCCGTCGGCGGCGCGTCGTCCTTCGCCACCGAGCGCTTGGCCCGCTCGGCGGCCTCGGCGCGGGCCTGCCCGCCCGACTGCGAGTAGGCGACGTTGCCGCTCGCCTGCGCGAGGGCCGGGGCCGCGCAGGCGGCGAGCATCAGGACGGCGGACAGGGTATTCCTCACCTCTGAGACCTCCGGGATGTTTACGGTTTGTGCGAACGTCGGGAATCGGGCGGCCGCCGCGACCAACGGCCGTCGAAGGGCTTGCGGGGTGTACAGGTTCTTCTCAGCCGAGCCGCTCGGTGGTGTCTTCTTCGTGGCCCATGGTGTCGTCGCCGTCGGGGACGGGCATCTCGACGCTGATGCGGCCGGAGTTGGGCGAGGGGAGTTCGGGGCCGTCCAGGCGCGCGAGGATGACCGTGATGTTGTCCTCGCCGCCGCGCTCGTTGGCCTCGTCCACCAGGGCCTCGCAGGCGAGCGCGAGGTCGCCGTCGGCCGCCTCGATGATCTCCAGCATGTCCTGCGCGCGGAGCTTGCCCGAGAGGCCGTCGCTGCACAGCAGGATGAGGTCGCCGCGGCAGAGCCGGATGCGGCCCGTCACCGGGGTGAGTTCGGGCTGCGCGCCGAGGGCCTGGAGGATGACGTTGCGGAACATGTGCGTCTCGGCCTCCTGCTCGCTGATCTGGCCGACGTCGACGAGCTGCTGGACGAGCGACTGGTCTTTGGTGGCGAGCTTGATCTGGCGGCCGCGGATGATGTAGCCGCGGCTGTCGCCGACCTGGAGGAGGCTGAGGCCGTCGCCGGCCACGGCCGCGGCCGTCAAGGTCGCGCCCATCCCGGAGGTCGAGGGGTCTTCCTGGCTGCGGCGGTGGATGGCGAAGTTGGCGTAGTCGGTGGCGTTCTTCAGGCACTCGACGAGCGGGGTCTCGGGGCCGCAGCCACCCTCGGCCGAGTCGTCGGTGCCGGTCAGCATGTCGCGCACGGTCTCGACCGCCATCCGGCTCGCCACGTCGCCGGCCAGCGCGCCGCCCATCCCGTCCGAGACGACGAGCACCAGGCCCTTCGGGCCGACCTCGAAGCGGCGCAGCTCGGGCGGCGGCTCGCCGCCGTCCGACCCCGTGCAGGCGCGGGCCGTCGTGAGGTCGAGCACGAGGTAGTTGTCCTCGTTGCCCGCGCGGATGCGCCCGACGTGCGTCTTGGCGTATAGCTCAACAAGCATAAGCAGGTGAATGGTAAATGGTAAACGGTAAATGGTAAAGCAGGTGCCGGGCGCGCCCCTCGATACACTATTTACCATTCACTATTTACTTGATTTTGCCGAGCGCCTGGTCGAGGTCGGCGATGATGTCCTCGGGGTCTTCGAGGCCGACCGAGACGCGCACCAGCCCTTCGGTGATGCCGAGGCGGTCGCGCGTCTCCGGGAGCACCGAGGCGTGGGTCATCGTCGCCGGGTGCGAGATCAGGGTCTCGACGCCGCCGAGGCTCTCGGCCAGCGTGCAGAGGCGGACGGATTCTAGCACGGCCCGCGCGTTTTCGAGCGAGCCCGTGTCGAAAGCGACCATCCCGCCGAACCCCCTCTGCTGCCTCCGGGCCAGCTCGTGCTGCTTGTGCGAGAGCGAGCCGGGGTAGTAGAGCTTCCGCACCTTCGGGTGCTCTTCGAGGAAGGCGGCCACCTGCCGGCCCGTCGCGTCGTGCTGCTCCATCCGGACGGCGAGCGTCTTCGTCCCGCGCAGGGTCAGCCACGAGTCGAAGGGCGAGAGAATCGCGCCGACGGCGTTCTGGATGAAGCCGAGCCACTCGGCGTCGCGCTCGTCGTCGAGGACGACGATGCCGCCGACGCTGTCCGAGTGCCCGTTGAGGTACTTCGTCGTCGAGTGCACCACGATGTCGACGCCGAACTCCATCGGCCGCTGGAGGTAGGGCGACATGAAGGTGTTGTCGCACACCACCCGCGCCCCGACCCGGTGCGCCGCGTCCGAGACGGCCCGCAAATCCGTCACCGTCATGACGGGGTTCGTCGGCGTCTCGACGAAGAGCATCCGCGTGTTCTCCTTGAGCGCGGCCTCGACGCCCAGCACGTCCGAGGTGTCCACGTAGGAGAACTCGACGCCGTAGTGCGAGAGGACGCGGCTGAAGAGGCGGAAGGTGCCGCCGTAGGTGTTGTCGGAGACGATGACGTGCTCGCCGGCCTTGACGAGCCGCAGCGTCGAGTCAATCGCCGCCATCCCCGAGGCGAAGGCGAAGCCGTACTTCGCCCCTTCGAGCGCCGCGATGTTCTGCTCCAGGGCCGCCCGCGTCGGGTTCTGCGTGCGCGCGTACTCGTAGCCCCCGCGCGGCCGGCCCAGGCCCTCCTGCGCGTAGGTCGAGGTCTGGTAGATCGGCACGGTCACGGAGCCCGTCGTCGGGTCGGGGTCGTTTCCGGCGTGGATGGCGGTCGTAGCAAAGCCCATAAAGGAAGTAGTCAGTAGACAGTAGTCAGTAGACAGTAGAGATGCCTTTCTTATTCAACTAGTCAGGATGAAAGCGTCAGCGCACTTCATAGAACCTACTGGCTACTGTCTACTGACTACTGTCTACTTAATCAAAGATTCCCTGACTCATGTAGCGCTCGGCCCCGTCGGGGAAGAGCGTGACGACGCGCTTGCCCGCGCCGAGGCGGGCGGCGACTTTTTTCGCGGCCGCGGCCGCCGCGCCGGTCGAGCCGCCGCCGAGGACTCCCTCGGTGCGGGCCAACTCGCGGACGGTCGAGAACGCCTCGGCGTCCGGAACCGAGATGACCTCGTCGGCCAGCTCGCGGTCGAGGTTCGGCGGGATGAACTCGCGCTGGCCGATGCCTTCGAGCCGGTAGAAGCCCGGCTCGCCCCCGCCGAGGATGGAGCCGACCGGCTCGACGAGGAAGCACAGCAGGCCGGGGTTCACCTTCTTGACGGCGCGCGTAATCCCGGTGAAGGAGCCGGCCGAGCCGCAGCCCAGGACGACGGCGTCCACGCGCCCCTCCATCTGCTCGATGATCTCGCGCGCGGTCGTCTCCTCGTGGACGAGCGGGTTGGCCGGGTTCTCGAACTGCTGCGGGATGAAGCTGCCGGGCGTCTCGGCGGCCAGCTCGCGCGCGCGCTCGACGGCGCCCTCCATCCCCGCCTCGGCCGCGACGTACTCGATGTGGCCGCCGAGCGCCTCCATGATCTTCATCTTCTCGCGCGAGTAGCCCTCGGGCACGCAGAGGATGACGCGGTAGCCGCGCGCGACGCCGACCAGCGCCAGCCCGATGCCGGTGTTGCCGGCCGTCGGCTCGATGATGGTCGCGCCAGGGCCGAGCACGCCGCGCCGCTCGGCGTCGAGGATCATGCCGAGGGCGGCGCGGTCTTTGACCGACCCGCCGGGGTTCATGTATTCGAGCTTGGCGTACACGTCGGCGAGCGGAGGCGGGGCGAACCGCGCCAGGTGCAGCAGCGGCGTGCGGCCGACCAGCTCAAGGATGCTCTCGGCCGGGGCGGGCGGTGCGGGGCCGCCGTCAGGGCGCTGGGAAAATGTGGGCGAAACCATGAGCCTCGGGCAGACGGCGGCATGGTAGCCCAGCGCGGCGACGGGTGACAAGCGGGAAGCAAGTCTGGAGTCCGGAGTCAGGAGTCGAAAGTCAAAACCGGAGTCGAGGAGAGGCCCGCG
>DASZKF010000124.1:0-2085 GCA_035947355.1 Pyrinomonadaceae bacterium
ACTCGGCCCCCGCGGCCGCCGGCGACGGCTCCTCCTCGCGGACGACGTCCTCGCGCGGGCTGCCGTCCGGGTTGAACAGCCTGCGGTCTGTGATCTTGAAAGTGGGCTTTTCTTCGCTCATCTCGGTGGCCGGTCGCCCCGGCCGGGAAGGCCGAGCCGGGCGCGCTCAGATTTGAACTCGGGTTATAAGCTTAAGGCCGGATGGTAGCACCTCCGTCCGCGCCGCCGCAAACGCAAGTTTCGGGTTGCGAGTTTCGAGTTTCGAGTTCGGGGCTGTGCGTTTATACTGTTCTTAACTCGAAACTCGAAACTTGAAACTCGAAACTTAAATTATGCCTGCCGACTTCAACGACCTGGTCGCGCTGATGGCGCGGCTGCGCTCGCCCGGGGGGTGCCCGTGGGATCGCGAGCAGACTTACGCGACGCTCGCGCCGATGCTGCTCGAAGAGGCTTACGAGGCGTTCGAGGCCGTCGAGGCGGCGCGCGAGGGCCGGCCCTCGGAGCTGCGCGACGAGCTGGGCGACCTGCTCTTCCAGATCGTCTTCTACGCGCAGGTCGCCTCGGAGCGCGGCGAGTTCACAATCCGCGACGTGACCTCCGCCATCCACTCGAAGATGGTGCGCCGCCACCCGCACGTCTTCGGCGGCGTGACCGTCCGCGACAACGAGGAGCTTTTGCGCAACTGGGAGGCGATGAAGGCCGAGGAGAAGCGCGCCGCCGGGGAGGGCGAGCAGGGCGGAGACGCCTCCCTGCTCGACGGCGTCTCGTCGAAGGCGCCGGCGCTCATGGAGGCGCACCAGTTGACCGTCAAGGCCGCGCGCGTCGGCTTCGACTGGGCGCGGGTCGAGGAGGTGTTCGACAAGCTGTTCGAGGAGGCCGACGAGCTGCGCGCCGCCGTCCGCGAGCAGCGCGAGGCCGGGGCGGGCGACGAGGCCCGTGCCGCGCGCGTCCGCGAGGAGGTCGGCGACCTGCTCTTCGCCGCCGCCAACATCGCCCGCCACCTCGGCGTCGAGCCGGAGGCCGCCCTCAAGCTCACCAACCGCAAGTTCCGCCGCCGCTTCCGCCACGTCGAGCGCGGCCTCCGGGCGCGCGGCCGCGAACCCGGCGCGGCCACCTTAGACGAGATGGAAGAACTCTGGCAGGAGGCGAAAAAGCAGTAGACAGCCCGGCCCCGCCCTCCCGTGATTTTTTCTTCGGGTGGAATGCGCGTTAGTGGGGGCGGCTGTTTTTGTGATGACAGCGCTCGCCCGGCAGGGTTATCCTATCCGCCGCCTCATCGGGGCACGTCCAGAAGGATTCAGGAGAGTTTCGAGCATGATTCAGTTCGTCGCCAATTACGAAGACCTTTCGACCGACCGCGGCTACCAGTTCAAGTTCTACTGCGACAAGTGCGGCAACGGCTACATGTCGCGCTACGAGGCCTCGACCATCGGGACGGCCGGGTCGCTCTTGCGCTCGGCCGGCGACCTCTTCGGCGGGTGGTTAGGGTCGGCCGGCAACTCGGCCTACGACATCCAGCGCTCCGTCGGCGGCAAGGCGCACGACCAGGCGCTCCAGCGGGCCGTCGAGGAGGGCAAGCAACACTTCCACCAGTGCTCCCGCTGCGGCAAGTGGGTCTGCCCGGAGGTCTGCTGGAACGCGGCGGCCGGGCAGTGCGAGGAGTGCGCGCCCGACTACACAGAGGAGTTCGCCTCGTCGCACGCGCAGGCGAAGGCCGACGCGGCCCGCGAGCAACTGCACGAGAAGGCCCGCGCCACCGACTACGTCTCGCAGGTGGACATGCGCGCCGGGGCGACCTTCAGCGCGGGCGCGGCCGGCGGGCGCAAGGCCGCCGCGCGCAAGTGCTCGGCGTGCGAGGCCGAGGTCGGGCAGGCCAAGTTCTGCCCCGAGTGCGGGACGCCGACCGCCCCGCCCCGCCCGACCTGCGCCGACTGCGGCCACCAGCCCGACGGCTCCCCCAAGTTCTGCCCCGAGTGCGGCGCGAAGATGGCGGCGGGTTGAGTTAAAAACAACAGTCAGAAGCCCGACCGTGAGGGAGGGCGTCTCAAGCATCGCATCTAGTCTTGTGTCGGTGCTTGAGACGCC
>DASZKF010000125.1:0-6228 GCA_035947355.1 Pyrinomonadaceae bacterium
CGTGATCGAGCGCTGGTACTTGCGCGCGTACATCTTGAGGAAGTGCTCGGCGAGGAGCTGGATGTCTTCGGTGCGCTCGCGCAAGGGGGGCACGTGGATCGTGATCGTCGAGATGCGGTAGAAGAGATCGTCGCGGAGCAGCCCGTCGCGGATGGCGTCGGCGGGCGGCCGATTGGTCGAGGAGATGAGGCGGAAGTCCACCGCGTAGGTCCGCTCCGACCCGATCTTGCGGTAGCTGCGCTCCTGGAGGACGCGCAGGAGCTTCGGCTGCAACTCGACGGGCATCTCGGCGATCTCGTCGAGGAGGAGCGAGCCGCCCGCGGCGTGCTGGATCAGCCCGTCCTTGTCGGCGTGAGCGCCGGTGAACGCGCCCTTCGTGTGGCCGAACAGTTCCGACTCGATCAGCTCCTTCGGGAGCGCGGCGCAGTTGACCTTGATGAAGGGCTTCTTGGCCCGCAGCGAGTTGTAGTGGATGGCGTTGGCGATGAGCTCCTTGCCCGTGCCCGACTCGCCGACGATGAGGACGTTGGCGTCCGACTTGGCGACCGACTCGATGGTCTCGTAAATCTGCTGCATCTGCCGCGACGCCCCGATGATGTTGAAGTACTCGGTGCGCGTCGAGAGCTGGCGGCGCATGGACTCGGTCTCGGTCATCAGCTCGTGGCGTTCGAGCGCGCGCTCGACGAGCGGGAGGAGGACCTCGAAGTCGAAGGGCTTCTCCAAAAACCAGAAGGCCCCGGCCTTCGTCGCCTCCACCGCGCGCTCGACCGACCCGTAGCCGGTCATCACGATGACCTCCGAGGACGGCCGCGTGTCCTTGACGTGGCGCAGCACGTCCATCCCGTCCATGTCCTTGTCGGGGAGCTGGAGGTCGCAGATGGCGAGGTGGTGGCCGCTGCCGTCGAACAGCTCGACGGCCTGCGCGCCCGACGAGGCGGTGTCGACGGAGTAGCCCTCCTCGGCCAGATTCTGCTTGAGCGAATCGGCCATCATCGGCTCGTCGTCAACGACGAGGATGCGTACGTCTTTGCGTTCCACTATGTCTCTCCCCTTTCAACATGAATGCAGAACTCAGAGTGCAGAGTGCAGAAGGAGAGTCGTAGGTCTGCACTGAGCCTCGGTCAGCGTGCGAGCGGGAGGCGGGCGCGCAGGGTGCCGCCCTCGTGCGTCGCCTCGCCGCCGTGCTCGCGTATGATGCGCGCGGCCAGGGCCAGACGCAGGCCCGCGCCGCCTTTGAAACTCCGGAAGAGGTCGCCGCCCGACTCGGCGCGGGGCAGGCCGCGCCACTCGATGACGGCCGCCGCGCGCCCCCCGGCCTCCTCGCGCCGCAGGCTCAGCTCGGCCGCCTCAGACCCCTCCGCGCCCGCGCCGCTCGTGATATTTTTGAGAGCTTCGGCCAGTAGAGTCGGGTCGAATTCGCCCTCGAAAGGCCCCGCCCCGGCGCTGAAGCGGAGGCCGTCGGCCGTCTCGGAAAGGAGGCGCGCCAGGTCGGTGCCGGGCTGGCGCTTCAACTCCAGGGGGCGGCCGTAGCGGACGAGCAGAGACATGTCCGCCGCCGCGCGTTCGAGGCCCTGGATGAGCTTCGTAACGGTCTCGGTCTCGTCGGGCGGGCGCTGGCCCTTCTCCATCCGCTTGCGCAGGAACGTGGCATAGAGTTTGAGACCGTTCAATTGGTTTTTGAGGTCGTGCACGATCTGCACGGATGCGCTCCCGAGCGCGCGCAACGTTTCGTCGTCCTGTAACTCTGATTTTAGGGGCTTCATAGACTCCCGCGCGCGACCGGCCGGGCCTGCGCCCCGCACCGCCCGAGGGCCTTTAACCCTCGCGGCCTGTACGGATTAAACCCGAACGTAGGTGTTTTTTGTGTCGCGTTTTCGTCCGCCATCTTAACAAAAAAATTGAGTGTTTGCTAGTCGTACGTTCGGGCGGGCGGGGGGACTCTTGCGTCGTCGGACGCCGTGACGGGGGACGAGAGGGAAGGGATGGAAGCAGCAGAGGCCAGCCGGCCGACCGTGCTCGTGGTCGAGGACTTCGAGGACAACCGCTTTATGATGAGGCGGCTCCTGGAGATGAGCGGCTACCGCGTGCTCGAGGCCGTCAACGGCAAGCAGGCCGTCGAGATGGCGCTCAGCGAGCACCCGGCCATCATCCTCATGGACCTGAGCCTTCCGATGCTCGACGGGCTGGCCGCGACGCGCCGCATCCGCGAGCAGAACGGCCTGGCCCGCGTCCCCATCGTCGCCGTCTCGGCCCACGACTCGGCCGACTTCCACGCCGAGGCGCTGGCCGCCGGCTGCAACGAGTACGTCACCAAGCCCATAGACTTCGACCAGCTCGTCCAGCTCCTCGACCGTCTGCTGAAGAGGTAGCCGGCCGCCGCCTAGCAGTTGCCGGTCATCATTTATCGGCCGTCAGTTAAGAATCGTCGCTAAGTGGCCCGGCCCCGCGGCCGGCCGTTAATTGTCTCTCACCCGAGTGCTCCCCATGCCCTCCGTCTACGGGCCTCTCTTCCGCCGCCGCCTCGACTCGATCACGCGCGCGTGGGTTGACGAAGTCTACGCCGAGCGGCGCACGGACCTGCCGAACCTGCTCTCGTTCCGCGAGCTGGTCGCCTTCGTCCCGGAAATCTGCGACGAGGCGGCGCGCCTGATAGACGACGAGGCGACCGACGGCGAGCTGGTCGCGGCGGCCCGGCGTCAGCGCGCCCACGCCCAGACGCGTTTCCAGCAGGGCGTGCTCGTTGATGAAGTGGCACGCGAGTTGAGTCTCCTGCGTGAGGTCATAAATGAATTCCTCTGGCGGGAGGGTCTGCCGGAGGCTTTGGGCGGCCTCGACGAGTTGGCGGCGGCGCTCCGGCGCGCCAACCGCTTCCTCGACGAGTTGATAACCCAGGCGGTTCTGATCTACGCGGCGAGCCTGCGGCCGCTGGTGCCGACGCGCGACGCCGTCTGGCCGCCGCCGCGGAGACGCAGGTAGCCGGCGGGGGCGAATGCGAATGAGACGGCCGGGCGGCCAGACGCAGAACACACTCGACGTGCGCACCAAGCTCCTGGTGATGCTCGCCGTCCTGTCCCTGCCCCTGCTCATCATCAGCCTGCTCCAACTTCACAGCTACGAGAAGAGCCTTAACGAGCAGGCGGCGGCTATCGCGCGCATCGAGGCGGCGGCGGCGGCCGGCGCGCTCGAATCATGGGTCGAGGCCCACCCGGCCGCGGCCGCCGCGCCCGAACCGCTCCCGCCAGACCTCGCCAGCGAACTCTATGCGCGACTGAAGCGGCGGACGACGCCCGGCGCGCAGACCGCCCTCGTCGTCTTCGACGCGCAAGGGCGGCCCGTCTCCTGGCAGACGGGCGCCGCGGTGCCCGTCCCCGCGAAACTCCCGGCCGGCATCCGCCCGGAGCTTTGGAGCGACGGCCAGAGGCGCGTGACCGGCGTGACGCGCGCCGAGCCTTCGGGCTGGAGCGTGGCGGCCGGCGTGCCGACGCCGGAGAACACGCCGGCCGGCCGCTCGGTCGTGACACTGACGGCGACCTGGGCGCTGACCCTCCTGGCGTCGAGCCTCATCGCCGTCTGGGCCGTCGGCCGCTTCACGAAGCCGCTGGAACGGCTCGCCGCCTCGGCCTCGAACCTCGGCGAGGGGAACTTGGGCGAGCGCGTCCAGGTCGAGACCGACGACGAGGTCGGCACCCTCGCGCGCGGCTTCAACGCGATGGCCGCGAGCCTCGAAACCAAGTTCGACGCCGTCGAGAAGCAGAGCGCCTTCATCGGGGAGGTGCTCGACAGCCTGCCGCTCGCGGTCGTCGTCCTCGACGCGCGCCTCATCGTGCGCAAGGTCAACGCGGCCTTCGCGCAGGCGACGGCCCGCGACGCCGAGCGCCTCACGGGCCGCGGCCTCTACGAGGCGGCCGCGGGCGTCGCCCCCCTGAGCGAGGTGATCGAGGACGTGCGGCGGACGCGGCGGGCCTTCGTCGGCTACAGCCTGGCGCTGGAGCTGGCCGCGCCGCGCGGCACGGGCCCCGAAGAGGCGCAGAGGTTCTGGGACGTGATCGTCTGGCCCGTGATGGAACAAAGCGAGGAGCGCGGCGATCTAATCCTCATCCTCTCGGAGGTCTCGAAGCGCGTCCGGGCCGAGCGGCTGGCGACGGCCGCCTTCGCCGCCGAGAAGGCGCGCGCGGCCGAACTCGCCAGCGTCATCAACCAGATGGTCGAGGGCGTCGTCATCGTTGACGCCGAGGGGCGCTACCGCATCAACCCGTCGGCGGCGCGCATCCTCGGCCGACGCCCCGGCGAGTTCCGCGACGGCGTCAAGGCGCTGATCGTGGACATGAGCCTGCGCGACATGCAGGGGCGCATCCTCGCGCCGGGCGAGACGCCCATCTGCCGCGCGCTCGAAGGCGGCGAGCAGGTCTCGGCCGAGCAGTGCAAGGTCGTGCGGCGCGGCGGCGAGGAGCGCGTGCTCGCGGTGAGCGCGACGCCTCTGCACGGCGAGGGCGGGCGCTCCGAGGGAGTCGTCGTCGTCTTCCGTGACATCACCGAGGAGGTCACGCAGCACCAGCAACTGCTCGCCGCCTACGCGCGGCTGCGCGAGCACGACCGGCTCAAGTCGGCCTTCGTCGCCAACATGAGCCACGAGCTGCGGACGCCGCTGAACGTCATCATCGGCCTGTGCCAGTTGCTCGCGCGCGACCCGGCCGCGCCGCTCGCGCCGCTCCAGTCCGAGGCGGTCGTGCGGATGGAGCGCAACGCGCGCGCGCTGCTCGAACTCGTCAACGACATGCTCGACTACTCGCGGCTCGAGGCCGGGCGCTCGGCCCTCCAGCTCGAAACGCTCGACGTGGCCGAGGTGATCCGCGGCGTCGCGCGCGAATACGAGGCGGAGGCGCGCGAGAAGAACATCGAGCTGAGCGTCGAGGTCTCGCCCGAGCTGCGGCGGGTGCGGAGCGACCGGCGCAAGCTCACCCAGGTCGTCTCGTGCCTGGTCTCGAACGCGCTGAAGTTCACCTCGGCGGGCCGCGTCGCGGTCGAGGCCGGGCCGGCCGGCGCGGATCGGTGGTATATTGAGGTCACCGACACCGGGATCGGCATTTCGAGCGACGCGCTGGCCTACATCTTCGACGACTTCCGGCAGGTGGACGACCGCCTGACGCGGTCTTACAACGGGGTCGGGCTGGGGCTCGCCATCACGCGTCGCATCGTCGAATTGTTGGACGGCGAGATCGCCGTCGAGAGCCGGCAGAACGAGGGCAGCCGCTTCCGCATCACCTGGCCGCGCGAGGCGCGCCCGCGCACCGGCACCGGCTCGCTCGTCCACCCGCGCGAGCTGCAAGCGCCGCCGGCCGAAGAGGAGTTCCGAGTCCCGAGTCCCGAGTTCCGAGTTAAGAGCGGCCGCGCGTCTTGAAGCTCGAAACGCCGGACTCGAAGGTTCTTCAACTCGTAACTCGTAACTCGAAACTTTTGTTGGAGGAGACGTGATTCGCTGCCAGCACTGTGGTGGGGAGGTAGAGGAGGGGCGCAACTTCTGCCCGCACTGCGGCAAGCCCGTCTCGGTCGCCGCCGAGGCCGCGGCCACGCAGTCTTCGCCCGAGGCCGGGGCGGCCTTGCAGGCCGAGGCCCCGGAGAGGCGTGGCGGGGCCGCGGAGGAGGCGCGGACGGGGCCGCCGACGCCCGCGCCCGCGTCGCCCTTCGAGCGGCGGCCGGCGGAGCCGGACAAGTCTCGGCGCGCCATCTTCATCGCGGTCGCGCTGGTCGGGGCGCTGCTGGTTGCAGGGCTGGCGTGGTGGGCTTCGCGGCCGGCGGCGCGGCCGGGCGAGGAGCACCTGGCCGACGCCATCCGCCCCGGCTCGCCCGAGTTCCCCGGCCCGGACAAGCTGATGGTCGAGTTCAAGCCGGACGACAACGCGGAGATCGGCCCGACGGCGCTCGGCCCCTGGGCCGTGACGATGCGGCCGGTCGTGCGCAATTTTACGGGGCGCACCGTCAACGGGCTGGAGTTCCGCGCCGCCGGCCTCGACCTCTCCGGCAAGGTCATCCGCGAGCGGACTTTCGTCACGCACCAGGAGATCGGGCCGAATAAAGTCTACACCCCGGCCATCAGCGTCAACTTCCCGCAGGACAACAAGCCGGCCGACCTCCGCCTCGAACTGACGGGCGTCCGCTTCAAGTAAAAAAAGTTCCGATCAGAAGCCCGACCGTGAGGGAGGGCGTCGAGGCTCGCGTAAAGCTCGACGC
>DASZKF010000126.1:0-2131 GCA_035947355.1 Pyrinomonadaceae bacterium
TCAGAAGCCCGACCGTGAGGGAGGGCGTTGAGGCTGTCGTCAAGCTCAACGCCCTCCCTCACGGTCGGGCTTCTGACTTTTGAACGTCTTACTCGAAGGACTTCGTCTGCGGGTTGCGGCCGCGCTGGGCGGCGGCGGCCAGCTCGCGCGCGCGCGGCAGCAGCTCGACGGCCTTCGAGACCTGCGGGTCGTCGCCGACGAGCACCTGCGTGGCCTTGACCGAGCCGTAGGCGGCCGTCGCCATGTCGTAGCGGAGCTGGCGGGCGATGTACTCGCGCTGGCGGTCGAGCTGCGCGTCGGTCAGCTTGTAGTGCTCGCCGTTGCGCGCCACGTACTCCTTGAAGGCGCGGAAGACGCGGTCGTCAACCACGAAGTCGGTCGCCTCAAGGTTGTGCTCGAACTCGGGCATGCCCTTGACCTTGTAGTCCGTGAGGCCCGCGACGCGGCCGTTGACCAGCTCGCGCGCGAAGGCGAAGACCGGGTCAATGATCCGAATCTGCACGGGGTTGAGCGTGCGCGCCTTGACGGCCTCGTCGGGCGCGATGCCGCCGCCGCCGTAGATGGTGCGGCCCGTGTCGGTCTTCGACTCCGGCCCCTTCGGCGGCTCGGCCGCCGGCTCCGGCTCCTCCGCGCCGATGCCGCCGCGGAAGATGTAGTCGTAGAAGCCGGTGTTCGAGTAGTCGCGCTGGATCAGGCGGCCCGACGGCGTGTAGTACTTCGAGGTCGTCAGGGTCAGCGCCGTGCCGTATTCGAGCGGCAGGATGGACTGGACGAGGCCCTTGCCGAAAGAGGTCTCGCCGACGATCAGCGCGCGGTCGTGATCCTGCAGAGCGCCGGCGACGATCTCGCTGGCCGAGGCCGTCCCGCGGTTGACCAGGACGACGAGCGGGGTCGCGTCCGGGTTGCGGTTCTCGGACTGGTACGGGCGGTTGCCGCCGCCGCGCGCGCCGCGCCCTCTTTGCGTCAGGATGAGCTGGCCGTTCGAGAGGAAGCGCTCGGCGACCCTCACCGCTTGGTCGAGGATGCCGCCGCCGTTGCCGCGCAGGTCGAGCACGAGGCCCTGCATGCCGCGGGCGCGCAGCTCTTCGAGGGCGTGGACGAACTCGTCGGCCGTCGTGTAGTTGAAGCCGCGCGTCATGTCTATGTAGCCGACGCCGGGGCGCAGGAAGTAGGCGTCCGGCACGGTCGGCTGCGCGACGGCGTCGCGCGTGATCTCGGCCGTCTCCTTCTGCCCCGTCGAGGCCCGCTCGACCGTCACCCGGACGGTCGTGCCGCGCGGCCCGCGCAGGCGGTCGCGCACCTCGCCCGACGGCTTGCCCTTCACCGACTGCCCGTCGATCTCCACGATCTTGTCGCCGAAGCGCAGGCCCGCCCGGAAGGCCGGCGTGCCCTCGAAGGTGGCGAGGATGTAGGTGTCGGTCGAGGCCCCGACCTTGCGGTCGCCGATGGTCGCGCCGATGCCGTAGTACTCCGAGCGCCAGTCGGCCCGCTGCTCCTCGAACTCCTTCGCGTCGTAAAAGTTCGAGTGCGGGTCGAGCGAGCGCAGCATCCCGATGATCGAGGACTTGAAGACGCCGTTGTAGTCGAGCTTGTTGCCGTCGGCGTGGTGCTCCTGGATGACGGTGAGGGCCTCGGCCACGTCGGCCTCGATGCCCTCGGTGGCCTCGATGCGGGGCTGGCGGCGGGCGCGGCCCGCGGGCGCGGGGGCGGTGTCGTTGGGGCGGCCGGCGTCGCCGCGGCGCGGGGCCGGCGGGGGCGGCGGCTGCGTGCTGCTCTGCTGTGCGAAGACGAGGACGGGGAGCGAGAGCGCGAACAGGGAGAGCGTCGCGAGCGCGGTGGAAATTCTCTTTTTCACGGAGACAAACCCTCTAATTAAAGCCGACCACTTCGGTGCGAACCGGCCCGGCGGGGCCGCGTGTCCTGCGCGTTTCGGGTGACTGCCCGTCGCCGACGAGGCAGGTCGGTGTAGTGTAATGGATGAGCGCACGGGCGGCAAGGTTGCAAGCTAGAGGCTAGGGGCTGGGGGCTAGGGACTTGTGGTTGAATGAGATCGCAACTTGCAGCTTTCATATTCAAGAGCCGCGCGTGGCCGCTTTCAACCAGCCCCCGGCCCCCAGCCCCTAGCCTCTAG
>DASZKF010000127.1:0-1907 GCA_035947355.1 Pyrinomonadaceae bacterium
GAAGGTGATGTGCCTGACGGGGGTGGACTACTTCTCGACGCTCGGCTACCAGCCCGGCATCGCGGCCCTCGCGGCCGGCGCGCTCTCTCCGATAGCGACCCTCGTCCTCGTCCTCCTCACGCTCTTCGGCGCGCTCCCGATGTACAAACGCGTGGCCGAGGCCAGCCCGCACGGCGACGGCTCGATCTCGATGCTCGAGCACCTGCTGTCGCGCTGGAAGGGGAAACTCTTCGTCCTCGTCCTCCTGGGTTTCGCGGCCACCGGCTTCATCATCACGATCACTTTGTCGGCGGCCGACGCGACGGCGCACGTCATCGAGAACCCTTACGTCGAGCACTACGCGCCCGCGCTCAAGCACCCCATCGCCCTGACGCTCCTGCTCATCGCGCTGCTCGGCGGGGTCTTCCTCAAGGGCTTCAAGGAGGCCATCGGGCTGGCGGTCGGCATCGTGGCCGTCTACCTGCTTTTGAACCTCATCACCATCGGCGTCGGCTTCTACCACATCTTCCAGACGCCGGGCGTCTTCGCCAACTGGCGGGGCGCGATGCTCACGCGCCCGCAGGTCGGCGGCAACCCGCTGCTCGTCGTGGGCGTCGCCCTTTTCCTCTTCCCGAAACTCGCGCTCGGCCTCTCGGGCTTCGAGACCGGCGTCGTCGTCATGCCGCTCGTCAAGGGCGACCCCGGCGACACGCACGAGAACCCGGCGGGGCGCATCCGCAACACGCGGAAACTTTTGACCGGCGCGGCGGCCATCATGAGCGTGATGCTCATCCTGAGCAGCCTCGTGACGACGCTGCTCATCCCGCCCGAGGAGTTCCGCGAGGGGACGGAGACCGAGGAGCCGGGCAAGGCCAACGGCCGCGCCCTCGCCTACCTCGCGCACCGCTACCTCGGAGACATCTTCGGTACCGCCTACGACCTCTCGACCATCGCCATCCTCTGGTTCGCGGGCGCGTCGGCGCTCGCCGGCCTCCTCAACATCGTGCCGCGCTACCTGCCGCGCTACGGGATGGCCCCGAACTGGGCGAAGGCGACGCGGCCGCTCGTCATCGTCTACACGCTGATCGCGTTCGTCGTGACGATCCTCTTCAAGGCCGACGTGGACGCGCAGGCCGGCGCCTACGCGACCGGCGTGCTCGTGCTGATGGGGTCGGCCGCCGTGGCGGTGACGCTGGCCGTGTGGCGCGAGGGCGGCTGGACGCGCTGGGCCTTCCTCCTGATCTCCCTGGTCTTCGCCTACACGACGTTCATTAACGTCGTCGAGCAGCCGTCGGGCCTCAAGATCGCCTCGTTCTTCATCGGCGCGATCATCTTCACGTCGCTCATCTCAAGGGCCTACCGCACGACCGAGCTGCGGGTCGAGCGGGTCGAGCTCGACGACACCGCCCGCGGCTACATCAACGAGCTGATCCGGCAGGGCTGCGAGATCCGCATCGTCGCCAACCGCCGCGACGTGGGCGACGTGGCCGAGTACCAGTTCAAGGAGCGCGAGAAGCGGCAGGACAACCACATCCCGAGCCGGGACCCCGTCCTCTTCTTCGAGGTCACGCCGGGCGACGCCTCGGAGTTCGCCGGCGAGCTGCGCGTGCGCGGCGTGGACGTGGACGGCTACCACGTGCTGCGCTCGGAAAGCCCGGCCGTGCCGAACGCGCTGGCGGCCTTCCTCCTCCACCTGCGCGACACGACCGGGAAAATCCCGCACATCTACTTCGGCTGGAGCGAGGGCAACCCCCTGATGTACCTGCTCCGCTACATCGCCTTCGGCGAGGGCGACACCGCCCCCGTCACCCGCGAAATCCTCCGCCAGGTCGAGGAAGACCCCGACCGCCGCCCCTCCGTACATGTCGGCGGATAAAAAGTTTCGAGTTGCGGGTTTCGGGTTTCGAGTTTGTTCCGCGTGAGTTGAA
>DASZKF010000128.1:0-8570 GCA_035947355.1 Pyrinomonadaceae bacterium
GCGCACGCCAGCGCCGTCCGACTCACGCCGCCCGAACTCGAAACCCGAAACTCGTAACTCGAAACTCTTCTTGCGCGTTGAAGAGTCGGCGGGCGGCGCGATAAAGTAGTGCGGAAGGAGACGAGCCCGGAGCATGAGCCGTTCGATTCATTTCGCCGACAGCGGCGTGCGCGCACGAACAGCCGCGTCGGACGAGGGCGTGCGCGCCGCCCTGCGCGAGATCGTCGGCGCGGAGAACGTGCTGGTTGACGAGGAGAAGGTCGAGCCTTACGCGGGCGACGCGCTCAAGGAGAAGTTCCCGCCCGAGGCGGTCGTGCTGCCGCGCACGGCCATTGAGGTCTCGAAGATTCTGCGGCTGGCGAACGAGCGCGGGTTCCCGGTGACGGCGCGCGGCGGCGGCGTCGGCTACACGGGCGGGGCCGTGCCGGTCGAGGGCGGCATCGTCGTCGGCACCGACCGCATGAACCGCGTCAGGGAGATCAGCGTCGAGAACCTCTACGCCGTCACCGAGCCGGGCGTGACGACCTACGCGCTGCAGCAGGCGGTCGAGGCCCGCGGGCTTTTCTACCCGCCCGACCCGGCCTCCTACAAGGACTCTTACGTCGGCGGCAACATCGCCGAGAACGCGGGCGGCATCCGGTCGGCCAAGTACGGCGTGACGAAGCACTACGTCCTCGGCCTCGAAGTCGTGCTGGCGACGGGCGAGGTCGTCCGCACCGGGGGGCGCACGAGCAAGAACGTCGTCGGCTTCGACCTGACGGGCCTGCTCTGCGGCTCGGAAGGGATGCTCGGCATCATCACCGAGGCGACGCTGCGCCTGCTCCCCCTGCCCGAGGCGACGCGCACCGTGCGCGCGACCTTCAAGACGATGGCGGCGGCCTGCGCCTGCCCGCCGGCCTTCACCCGCGCGCGCGTCACGCCCGTGGCCGTCGAGGTGCTCGACCGCGCGTCCATCGGCGCGGTCGAGGCCGAGTACGCCTTCGGCCTCGACGCCGAGGCCGGCGCGCTCCTGCTCGTCTCGGTGGACGGCCCCGCCGCGGAGGTCGAGCGCGAGGCCCGCGTCGTCGAGGAGGTGTTGAAAGACTTGGGCGGCTACGACGTGCTGCGCTCGGAGACGCGCGAGGAAGAGGAGCGCCTGTGGGACGTGCGGCGGGCGATCTCGCCGGCGCTCAAGAAGTACGGGACGCTGAAGATTAACGAGGACGTGGTCGTCCCGCGCTCGCGCGTGCCGGAGCTGGTCGCGCGCGTCGAGGAGATCGGCCGCCGCCACGAGACCTTCGTCGTCAACTTCGGCCACCTCGGCGACGGCAACATCCACGTCAACTTCATGTGCGACCGCGCAGACCCGGCGTCCGTCCGCCGCGCCCGCGCCGCCGTCGCCGAGACCTTCGCCGCCTCCGTCGAACTCGGCGGCACCATCAGCGGCGAGCACGGCATCGGCTACGTCAAAGCCCCCTATCTCAACATGGCGCTCGACGCCGCGACCGTCGAGGCCATGCGCCGCATCAAACGTGCCCTCGACCCCCGCGGCATACTCAACCCCGGCAAGATGTTCGTGGAAGAAGTAGACAGTAGACAGTAGTAAGTAGCCAGTAGGCTCCGCTTTATGGCCGCCGACGCTGACACGCGAACGATTCGAGAGAAAAGTCTTCCTACTGGCTACTGACTACTGTCTACTGTCTACTGCTTTTTATGCTCAGCGTCCTTCTCGAACTTCAGCGGCTCAAGCGGCTCGACCGCGCGGGGTGGGTTCTGCGCGGGCTGCCGCCGGGGGCCGAGTCGGTGGCGGCGCACTCCTACGGGGTGGCGCTGACGGCGATGCTCCTGGCCGACGAGGTCGCATCCCGCGGCGTCCGCGTGGACGCGGAGAGGGTCTTGCGGCTCGCGCTTTTGCACGACTTGCAGGAGACGCGGACGGGCGACCTGCCGCGCACGGTCGCGGAGTATTACGGCCGGGAGGCGAGGCGGCGGGCCGAGCGCGCGGCCTTCGACGACGTGATGCGGCCGCTCGGCGCGGCGCGCGCCTCCGTCTACGCCGAGCTGCACGAGGACTACGAGGAGCGCGGGAGCCTGGAGGCGCGGCTCGTCAAGGCCGCCGACATCATAGACCTGCTCGCGCAGGCTTTGATGTTCGAGCGGGCCGGCGCGCGCGGCCTCGGGGAGTTCTGGGAGGGCGCGGCCGGACGCGACTTCGGCCTCGAAGGCCCGGCCCGCGAGGTCGTCGCCGACGCGCTCGCCTCGCTCGTCCGCGAGAGGGAGGGGAAGTAAGTTTCAAGTTCAAAGTTTCAAGTTTCAAGTTAGAACAGTTGCTTTAACTTGAAACTTGAAACTTTGAACTTGAAACTCTGAGCGAAGCGAAGATGATCGAGTGGCTGTCGCAGACTCTGGAGGCCTGGGGCCTGACGTGGGGGCAGGTGCTGGTCGGGGCTCTGATCTCGGTCGTCACCTTCGCGGGCAGCATCATGGTGGTGACGTTCGTGCTGGTGAAGCTGCCGGCCAACTACTTCCACTCGTCGCACGACCGCGAGTTCCTGAACGACCGCCACCCCGTGCTCCGCCTGGTCGGCGTCTTCCTGAAGAATTTGCTGGGGCTGGTGCTGGTCGGCTTCGGCATCGTGATGTCGCTGCCGGGCGTGCCCGGCCAGGGCGTGCTGACCATCCTGCTCGGCATCATGCTGCTCGACTTCCCCGGCAAGCGCGAGCTGGAGGTCAAGCTCGTCAGCCGCCCCCGAGTCTTCCACGCCATCAACCGGCTCCGCGCGCGCTTCAGCCGCCCGCCGCTGCTTTTGGATCAACAGCCGTGAACCGTGAATCGAAGTTATCAGTCGTCAGTTATCAGTTGTCAGTTATGCCTTTGTTGACAAGGCCGGAAGGCGTTTGTTAGCTTGCCTTAATTGATCTGCCGAAACTTCCAGGGCCGGGACGTGGCGGGCGCGGGCGCCGTTTGCCGTTGATGTTCAAGTCGAATCACCCCCGAAGTGTGTTGTCTGTGCGGCTGGCGCTGGTGCTGGCCGCGGCCCTTCTGGCGGCGGGATGCGGCGTCTTCCGCGCGAGCCGGGAGATCAGCGTGCCGCAGCCGCTCACGCCGCTGGGCGAGGCCGACATAAACC
Source organism: Pyrinomonadaceae bacterium (assembly GCA_035947355.1). Classification (GTDB taxonomy): domain Bacteria; phylum Acidobacteriota; class Blastocatellia; order Pyrinomonadales; family Pyrinomonadaceae; genus QHXN01. Next base: position 3,111 of record DASZKF010000128.1, read on the forward strand.
GCCTGCTCGCCGAGGTCAACCGCCTCGCCGAGGTGCGCTCGCTCCACGGCCGCGTAGACATCCAGTTCCTCGACACGAGCTTCGCCGAGTGCGGCATCGCCGAGAAGTATCGGACGGCCGACGGCCGCCTCATCGTCCAGCGGCCCGGCCAGATTTACCTGCTCATACAGGCCCCGCTCATCGGAACGAAGATCGCCGAGCTGAGCTCTAACGGCGAGCGCTTCTGGGCGGCCGTCTACCAGGGCGACGAGAAGTACCGGCGGTTCGTGACCGGCACGAACCGCGCGCAGTACGAGAAACTCGAACCCAACGGCCAGTCGCCCGACTGCCGGCAGGGCGGGGCGCGGCGCGAGGCCGCCATGCAGCGCGCCACCGTGAGCGCGCTCTCCTCCCTGCGCCCGCAGCACTTCACCGACGCGCTGCTCGTGCCGCCGGTCGCCGCCGAGGGCTCAAGCCTGCTCTACGCCGTCGCCGAGACGTTCGAGGAGGAGCCGGACGTGCGCGCGGGCGCGAAGAAAGGCGCGCGCGTCGTGCGCGGCTACTACGTGCTGTCGGAGCTGGAGCCGGAGGGGCCGAACCGGGCGCGGGTGCTGCGCCGCTTCTGGTTCGACCGCGTCGGCAGCATCAGGCTCGCCCGCGTCCAGACTTACAACGAGCGCGGGCAGCTCGTCACCGACGTGCTCCTGAGCAACCAGCAGACCTTCGGCGAGGGCGCGGCCGCGCGCCGGCTCCCGGCGCAGATCGAGCTGACCCGTCCGCAGGATCGCTACTCGATACGCGTCGCCTTCCAGGAGCCGGCCGCCGTCGAGGTGGATACCCCCCGCGACGCCGAAATCTTCGCCCTCCGGAACTCGTCGAATCTGCCGGAAGTGGACTTGGACGCGAGGAAAAAATAGGTGTTGGGTGCCGGGTGTTAGGTGCTGGGTGAAGACGAGTTGTTTTTAACCCAGCACCCAAGACCCGGCACCCGGAACCCTTCTTATGGACAGTCTCGTCACCGCCAACGTGCGCCAGCGCCCGGTGCGGGCCGTCGTGAGCGCGGCCGGCGTCGCGCTCGGCGTCTGCCTGGTGATGCTGTTCACGGGGCTGGCGCGCGGGCTCTCGGAGGACTTGCAGCGCCGCTCGCAGAACATCCGGGCCGAGATCATCTTCGCCCGCTCGGGCGGCACCGAGCTGATGAGCACGACGGCCAACCTCCCCGTGCAGTACGCCGACGAGCTGCGGAAGATAGAAGGCGTCGAGATGGCCGTGCCCGCCATCCGCTACGTCTCGCAGGGCAGTAAGGGCTTCGGCTTCGAGCAGGTCGAGGGCGTGGACTGGGCGGAGTTCGCCGCGATGAACGGGATGAGGCTCGTCGAGGGGCGCGCGCCCGCGGCCGCCGACGAGGTGGTCGTGGACGAGACGAAGGCCGAGAACAACGGCCTCCGCGTCGGCAGCACGATCAACCTCTTCGGCAACCAGCCTTACACCGTGACCGGCGTCTACACGCCCGAGGCCGGGCCGCGCGTCAAGATGTCTCTGGCCGCGATGCAGGACGCTTTGGAGTCGCCGGGCAAGGCGACGTGGATTTACGTCAAGGTCAAAGACCCGGCGCGCGCGGTCGAGACGGCGCGGGCCATTGACGAGGCGCTGCCCGGCAACAAGCTCCAGCTCACGCGCGAGATCATCACCAACATCGAGAAGAGCATCCCGTACCTCGGCGTCTTCCTCCGCACGCTCGTCGCCCTCTCGGCCGTGGTGAGCGCGCTCGTCGTGATGCTGGCGATGTACACGACGATCACGGAGCGGACGCGCGAGATCGGAATCCTGAAGGCGCTCGGCGCGTCGCGCGGCTACATCGTCGGCGAGATCGAGAAGGAGGCGCTTCTAATCAGCTTCGCCGGCCTGGTCGCCGGCTTCGCCGCCTCGTTCCTCGCCGGCTACCTGATCCGACAGGCTTACGGCCTCCCGTTCGAGTACACCTGGTCGTGGGGCCTGACCGCGGCGCTCATCGGCCTCCTGGGCGGCGCCCTCGGCGCGCTCTACCCGGCCGCGCGCGCCGCGAACTTAGACCCCGTGAACGCGCTGGCGTATGAATAAGTAGACAGTAGACAGTAGTCAGTAGACAGTAGGCCCCGCATTAAGTCTGCTGACGCTGACACCCGGCCGACTCGTTGACGAATGCTTTTCTACTGACTACTGACTACTGTCTACTGTCTTCTGACCGATGCGAAAAATCCTGGTCGCGGAGAATCTGGAGAAGGTCTACCGGGTGGGGACGGTGGACGTGCCGGCGCTGCGCGGGGTGTCTCTGGAGGTCGAGGAGGGCGACCTGCTCGCCATCATGGGGCCTTCGGGGTGCGGGAAGTCTACGATGCTGCACCTCCTGGGCGGGCTGCTCACGCCGACGCGGGGGCGCATCGTGATTGACGACGAAGACCTCACGGCCGCTACGGACGCCCGCCGCACAGACATCCGGCGGCGCAAGATCGGCTTCGTCTTCCAGCGCTTCAACCTCTTCCCGACGCTCACGGCCGAGGGCAATCTGAAGCTGGCCGAGCGCATCCACGGCGGCGGCGACAGGAAAGGCGGCGACCCGGCGCGGCGCCGCGAAATCCTCCGCCTCCTGCAGCTCGAAGACAAGATGCACCACAAGCCCCTGGAACTCTCCGGCGGCGAGCAGCAGCGGGTCGCCCTGGCCCGCGCCGTCGTCAACCAGCCGGCCCTCATCCTCGCCGACGAGCCTACGGGGAACCTCGACACCGAGAACTCGGCCATCGTCCTCAACATGTTCCAGGAGATGAACTACCGCTTCAACCAGACCATCATCATGATCACTCACAACCCCGAGGCCGCCGCCATGTGCCGCCGCATCATCCACATGCGCGACGGCCAAATCGTTGAACCCGCCGCACGTGTACAGATATAATGCAGAGGGTGCTAGGGGCTGGGTTCTAGGTGCTGGAATAAAGTGGCTTTCTCCTGAAATTAAAATCTAGCGCCGGGAAATCAAAGCCCGGCACCCGGCACCCGTTTTTTATGTTCTGGCGCGTCTTAAAAAATATCGCCTTCTGGTCGTACGGCCGTACGACCTGGCAGTACGACGTGCTCTGCGTCCTGATCCTCGCCTTCATCTTCCTGACGCCAAAAAGTTGGTTCGAGAGGGGTAAACTCGCCTGCTCCCCGGCGCATCAAAATGGCCTCGGAGCGGCCCGGAAGTTGCTCATCCGCTCTACGGGGGCGGCCCCCGCCGAACCCGACGCCCACGACATCGAGCGGTGCGCCCGCGCCGTCACGCAGCGCCCGGATTTGCGGGTCAAAGGCTGGCGCGAGCTGCGGAGCACGGACGGGCGGACGGTCGGCTACGAGGTTGACATAGAGTAATCATTCGATCAGAATCGCTCGGTTTTCCGAACCGTGCGGGAGTCTCCCAAAAGTTTTTTCGCAAGGAGTCAGCATGAAGAAAGTCGTCACGCTTTCCCTCGTCGGGTTGATGTTCGTCGCCGCCCTCGCCTCCGTCCCCCGCAACGCGCAGGCGCAGGGCCCCGGCCTCGTCAGCTCCATCCTTAACCGCATGGACCGCAACCGGCGCGAGCTTCAGAGCCTGCGTTCGGGCGTCATCATGCAGAAGTACAACGCGCAGATCCGCACCGAGGAGATATACGAGGGCGAGCTGCAGTACGTCGCCGGCTCGGGCGCGAACGTAAAGCTGCGCGTCGACTGGTCGCGCCCGGCGCGCGAGCACCTCGCCATCTCCGGCGGCCAGTACACGCTCTTCCGCCCGCGCCTCAACATGGCCTACCAGGGCAGCACCAAGAGCGCGGGCAAGAACACCAAGGTCAACAACGTCCTCGGCTTCGGCCTCAACATCTCGGGCGCGCAGCTCAAGTCGAAGTTCGACGTCGAGCTGGTCGGCGACGGCATCCTCTACGGCGACCTGCACGTCACGCAGCTGAAGCTGACGCCGCGCGGCGCGGCCGGCTACAAGTACGCCGAGATTTGGGTTGACGGCTCGGGGATGCCCGTGCAGACGCGCGTCGTCGAGCGCAACAACGACTTCACGACCGTCCGCCTCGTCAACTTCCACAAGAACGCCCGCGTGGACTCCTCGGCGTTCTCGCTGAGCCTCGGCCCCGGCGTCAAGATCGTCAAGGGCTAAGGGTCATTACAGGGCCGGTCACGCGGAGGGTTCTGGCGCGCCTACCCCGTCAGAACCCTCCGCCGTTTTCGGGCCGGGTTCTGTCAAGCGCCGCCCCCGCGGCCCGGCACTTGCTTCGCCGCCACTCTTTGCGTATTGTCTAGCGGACTTCCCCGAGAGTTCCCGCGGCGCACGTCTTTGAGCTTTCCCGCGGCGCGCCCCGAAGCGAGACACCGACAGCTCGATGAAGAGAAGCACGCACCTCAAGTTAAAGCTGAGCGAGGCGAGGTTCATCACGCGCGCCCTGCTTCGGACCGACCACCCCGTGCTGGCGCACGTCATTCCGATGCGCCGCTGCAACCTCGCCTGCACCTACTGCAACGAGTTCGACAAGACCTCCGACCCCGTCCCGCTCGAAGAGATGCGCCGGCGGCTCGACAAGCTGGCCGAGCTCGGAACCTCGGTCATCACCATCTCGGGCGGCGAGCCCCTGATGCACCCCGACCTCGACGAGATCATCGCCCACATCCGGCGGCGCGGGATGATCGCGGGCCTCATCTCGAACGGCTACTACATGACGCCGGGGCGCATCCAGGGCCTGAACCGGGCCGGCCTCCAGTACCTCCAGATCAGCATTGACAACGTCGAGCCGGACGAGGTCTCGAAGAAGAGCCTCAAGAACCTCGACCGCAAGCTCCAGAACCTCGCCGCGCACGCCGACTTCCACGTCAACATCAACTCGGTCATCGGCGGCGGCATCAAGCGCCCCGAGGACGCGCTCGTCATCGCGCGCCGCGCCAAGGAGCTGGGCTTCTCGACCACCGTCGGCGTCATCCACGACGGTCACGGCATCCTCAAGCCCCTGGCCGAGCGCGAGCGCAAGGTCTACGACGAGCTGAAGCGGCTCTCGAAGAGCGAGTACGCGCGCCTCGGCTGGTTCCAGGACAACCTCGCGGCCGGCAAGCCGAACAACTGGCGCTGCCGCGCCGGCGCGCGCTACCTCTACATCTGCGAGGACGGGTTAGTCCACCACTGCTCGCAGCAGCGCGGCTTCCCCGGCATCCCGCTCGCGCAGTACACGATGAAGGACTTCGAGCGCGAGTACCACGCCGAGAAGTGGTGCGCGCCGCTCTGCACGGTCGCCTGCGCCCACAAGGTCGCCATCCTCGACAACTGGCGCGACCCCCAGAAGGGGGCCGAGGCCGCCGCCCCCCAGCGCCTGCGCGACGCCATCATCCGCACCCTGCGCGCCGGCTAGGGCCACAGACTCCCCGCCCACGCCTTCGCGCGCCGCCCGCCCTCGGACCCCAAGGAGGCGCGCATGCCGCACCCGCCCCGCTTTA
>DASZKF010000129.1:0-3955 GCA_035947355.1 Pyrinomonadaceae bacterium
CGCCTCCGAGACGACGACCGGCTCGATGTTGAGCCCCGTCATGAACTTGATGTCGTCCATGGCGAAGACGTTCGTCGGGTCAACCATCGCCAGCGTGAGCGTCGCGCCGACCCGAGACAGCGGCAGCACCGAGTACTTCTCGGCCACCTCGCGCGGGATCAGGCGGATGACCGAGTCGTCAACGTCGAAGAGTTCGAGGTTGACCGAGGGGACGCCGTACTGCCGCGAGAGCACGGCCGTGATCATGTCGTCCGAGACCATCCCCATCTTGACGAGGTTGAAGCCGAGACGACCGCCGTGCTCGCGCTGGAATTCCAACGCTTCGCGCAACTGTTGCGGGGTCAGCAAATTTTCGCGGACAAGGATTTCGCCTAGTTTGGCTGACATCGTCGGAGTGGTTCCACGGTTGAGAACTGCAAAAGGCGGGGCGGCCGGAAAGCCGTGCGAGCAAACCGGAAGCCGAGGGCACCGCTCGGCATCAGGACAACGGCGGGGCAAACGCCGTTTGTCATTAGCATGGTACTGTTTAAACTTTAGACTGTCAAGACGAATGTGAGCGGGCCGCGCGGAGAGCAAAAGGCCGCGCCCGGAGACGATCCGGGCGCGGCCTTAAGTTGTTTAAACCAAGATAGTTTACGGGCGGCGGCGGGCCGGGCGCGAAGGCCCCGAAGAGGTCGGCTTGACGTTCTCGTTCTCCTTCAGATAGGTGAGCGATTCTTTAGCCGAGACCTTCAAAGGGTCTGTGTCCGGGGCCTTGTCCACGTAGCGCTGGAGGAAGTTGGCCGCCTCCTGGTACTTCGCCTTGTCGCCCGAGGCGAAGAGCGCGAGGCCGAGGATGCGATTGGCGTCGACGTTGTCCGGGTCTTCGGCGAGCGCCTTGCGGGCCTCCGCGGAGGCCAGTTCCATGGCCCCGGCGTCGAAGAGCATCTGCAACGCCTCGGCCTTAAACTTCGCCTTCTTGGCCGGGTCGGCCTCGGCGGCGAGGTACTCCTGGTAGGCGTCCCAGGCGGCCTGCGCCTGCGCCTGGTCAACCTTCGTCGCCACGAGCCTCATCGCCTGCGCGCGAATGGAGAGGGCCGAGACGCGGTTCTGCATGTAAATCTGCGCCTGCTGCGGGTCGGCGTCGGCCCCGGTCTTGGCCTTGATAAGCTCCAGCGACTTGAGCGAGTGAGCCGCCGCGTCCGTCCAGTCCTTCTTGGCCGCCTCGACGCCTTGCGTCCTGGCGGCGTTGTCCATGGCCTTGATGGCCGCGTTGTAGCGGTCGACGCCGCGGCGGCGCAGGGCCTCGGAGAGGTTCGTCAGAAGCGCCGGCTCGTCGGGGCGGGCGGCGAGGCCCTCGTTGTAGAGCGTGATGGCCTCGTCGAACCGGCTGGCCTGGAGGGCCTCGTTGCCGGCCTTGAAGGTGCGGGAGATGACCTCGTTCGACTTGGTGATCTCGGCGTTCTTGGCCTCAATCTCCTTAACCTTCCGCTCGCGCTCCTCGCGCGCGGCCCGCGCCTCCTTGCTCTCGGCGGAGGGCGCGGCGCCGCCCGAGGCCGGGCCGCCGGCCGAGGCCTCGAACTGCCTGATCTGTTCGAGCGTCAGCTTCGAGCCGTCGCCGGGTTCGAGGACGAAGTCGCGCGTCTGCACCTGCGTGAAGCGCAGCCCCGAGGCGTAGGCCGGCCGCGCGCCGGGGGCGCTGACGACGAGCGTGTAGGTGCCGACGAAGGGCAGCCCGGCGTGGATGTAGGTCCCCTTCTTGTCGGTCTTGACCTGGAACTGCTGCTTGATGTCGGTGCGGTAGATCTCTATGACCGCGTTGGCGACCGGCACCTCGGTGCCGTCCGCCTGCTTGAGCGTCACCTTGCCGCTGACGCTCGTCACCTGCGCGGAGGCGGCGACGCTGCACACGGCGAGGGCGAGGGCGGCCGCGACGGTGCGAAAGAATGGCTTGCTCAACATGGTAGTGGTCTCCTGCTCACTGGTAAGTCGGTGGCTTCGCTGGCTCGGGCGGAGGCCGCCGCTATGATGCCGGCGCGACCCCGTCAGTTGTCGTCTCGGAATGAGTATCATAGTGCAAAACCGCCGCTTTTGCGAACCTTTCAGGCGTACGGCAGGGGGTCTTCGAGGCCCGCCTCGCGGAAGGCTCTCAGGCGCAGGGCGCACGAGTCGCAGCGCCCGCAGGCGAGAGTTTCCGACTGGTAGCAGGACCACGTGAGGCCGAGCGGCGCGCCCAGCTCGACCCCCCGGCGGACGATCTCGGACTTGCGCAGGGCGATGACGGGCGTCCTGATCTCGACGCGCGTCTCGGGCCGCGTGCCGAGGTCTACGGCGCGCTGGAAGGCCGCGTAGAACTCGGGGCGGCAGTCGGGGTAGCCGGACGAGTCCTCGGCCACGGCCCCGATGTAGACGCGGCGCGCGCCGGCGACCTCGGCCCAGCTCGTCGCGATCGCCAGCAGGTGCGCGTTGCGGAAGGGGACGTAGCTGGTCGGAATCTCGCGCGAGTCGAGGTTCGGGGCGGCGACGGGCAGGGCGGTGTCAGTCAAAGACGACCCGCCGATGCGCGCGAGGTGCTCGATGGAGACGGCGAGGCGGCGGGCGACGCCAAAGTGCTCGGCCAGCTCCTCGAAGGCGCGCCGCTCGCGCCGCTCGGTGCGCTGGCCGTAGGAGACGTGGAGGAAGGCGAGCTCGTCGTTCTCCGCGCGCGCCAGGGCCGCCGTCACGCAAGAGTCCATGCCGCCGGAGACGAGACAGACGGCGAGTGATGAGTGACGAGTGATGAGTGATGGGTCGTGGCGGGGCGCGTCGGCGCTAGACTCGGCGGCCGAGTCTGGTGATGGTTTTTCGCCAGCGCGGCCTTCATCGTCGTCGAGAAATTCTTTGTCGTCGGGTGAGCCGCCCATCAGACGCCGCGCACCTCCGGCCCCCAGATGTACTTGTGGAGCTGCAACTGCATGCGCGCGTTGGCGAGGCCGCTCGCGGCGACGAGGTCGGCCAGCTCGCGCAGGTCGGTCGCGCCCCAGACGGGCGAGACGAGGATGGAGTGCGCGCGGCGTTCGAGGTCGTACTCCTCGATGACGGCGCGCGCGAACTCCCAGTCGGCGCGGTCGGCGACGACGAATTTCACTTCGTCGCGGTCGGCGCGCAGCCGCGCGAGGTTCGGCCAGTGGTTGCGCTCCGCCTCGCCGGAGGCCGGGCACTTCACGTCGAGGATCAGCTTGGCGCGCTCGTCCACGCCCTCGGTCGAGACGTAGCCGCCGGTCTCGATCAAGACCTCGAAGCCCTCTTCGCACAGCCGCCGGATAAGCTCGAACGCCTCGCGCTGCGCCAGCGGCTCGCCGCCCGTCACCTCGACCAGCCGGCAACCGTACCCCCGCACCCTCCGCATCACATCCTCGACTGACACGCGCTCGCCGCCGGTGAACGTGTACTCGCTGTCGCACCAGGTGCAGCGCATCGGGCACCCCGTCAGGCGCACGAACGCGCACGGGCGTCCGGCGTGCGACGACTCGCCCTGAATCGAACGGAAGATTTCGGTGACGCGGAGCATAGAAGAAGTAGTCAGTAGACGGTAGTCAGTAGACAGTAGGTTCTTTAACGGGCGCTGACGCCGACACGCGGACGATTCATTAGCGACTGTCTTTCTACTGACTACTGACTACTGACTACTGTCTACTATTTACTATACCATGCCCCCGCCGGGGCGCGGCGGTTCGTGGTAGCATAGGGGCGTCTTCGGTGGTCTCTAACGGACGGATGTCGTCACAGGTCGAACAACTGGTGCGCGAGGGCGCGGCGCGGCTCGTGGCGCGGGCGGGCGAGGCCCGCGGCGCTACGCCCGAGTCGCTCGCGCCGCGGGTGCGCGCGTCGCTCGACAAGTACCTGCTGCGCCACCGGCCCGACGCCTCGGCGCGCGAGGTCTCGGAGTTCATAGACGCCCTGCGCGCCGACGAGCTGCTCCTCGCCTGGGCCTGCG
>DASZKF010000130.1:0-6806 GCA_035947355.1 Pyrinomonadaceae bacterium
CCCTCCCTCACGGTCGGGCTTCCGTTCCGAACTCGAATCAGGTACAAAGGTGGTGTGACAGCGCGCGAGGGGGAATCTCTTACGGCCGGAGAGTTGATTCGCAAATGACTGTGAGGAAGCGGAATCGTCGGCGGGCCGCGCTCGTCCTGTGCGCGGCCCTGTTGTTGTCCGCCGCGGCGCGGGCGCAGGACGGCGCGGGCTGGGTCTCGGAGCGGCGCGGGCAGGCCGGCAAGGACTTGAACGCCGTCTACTTCGCCGACTCGAAGCGCGGCTGGGTGGGCGGCGACTCCGGGTTAGTCCTGCGCACGGAGGACGGCGGCCGCAACTGGGTACGTCAGCAGATCGAGACGAAGCAGGGCGTCAGCGACCTCGTCTTCCGCGACAAGGAAGACGGCTACCTTCTGGCCGGCAACCAGATCTTCGTCACCGAGGACGGCGGCGCGACCTGGCGCATGGCCGCGCGCTTCCTGCCCGAGACCTTCGGCGGGGCCGTGCCAGACCTCTACAGCGTCCGCTTCACCAGCAAGCGGCGCGGCTGGGTGGTCGGCTCTCTGAGCCGCGGCGACAACGTCGTTGACAGCCTCGTGCTCCAGACGACCGACGGCGGCCAGAGCTGGAACCGCCAGCGCGTGCCCGTCCGCGAGGAGCTGATGCACCTCGACTTCGACGGCGACAAGCGCGGCTGGATCGTCGGCACGGCCGGCCGCGTGCTGCACACGCGCGACGGCGGCGAGACCTGGACGCTGCAACGCACGGGGACGACGGCCACGCTCTACCACGTAGATTACCGCGGCGACGAGCGCGGCTGGGCGGTCGGCGAGCGCGGCACGATTCTGCGCACCACGGACGGCGGCGAGACCTGGGCGGCCGTGCGCTCGCCGGCGCGCACGACGCTCCTGAGCGTCAAGTTCGTCAACGACGAGGAGGGCTGGGCCGTGGGCCGCGGCGGCGTCATCCTCCGCACGGGCGACGGCGGCCAGACCTGGGTGCAGCAGGAGAGCAAGACCCGCCAGAACCTCTACGCCCTCTTCTTCGACAAGAAGACGGGCTGGGCCGTCGGCGGCGACGGGTTGGTGTTTCGGTACGAGAGGTAAAGTTGTCAGTCGTCAGTTATCAGTCATCAGTGAAACCCGTCTTCGCTCGACGGTCTCCGACACCACCTCGGCTAACCGACTTAAGACTGATAACTGACGACTGACAACTTTTTTGAGCAACGCGGGCGCGAGCCGCCGGCATCCGAAGGTCAGCATAGCGTTACCGACGGGCCGCGCGTGGGGATGCGGCCCGGGGTAAGTGGATGGTTCTCCTGTGGTTACCGCCCGGCGTGGGACGACGCGCCGGGCGGCTTTTTTTAATGATGAATGCGGAATGCGGAATGATAAATTAAATCATTCAACCCTCGTCACATTCATCATCCATCATTCCGCATTCATCATTTTTTTGATCTCGGTGATGCTGGCGAGGTGGTGGTCGTCGTGCTCGGCGACGAAGAGGGCCAGGTCTATGACGCGCATCGGCTGTTGGAGGCGGGGGTGGAGGGCGGTGCGGGCCGCGCCCTCCTCGTCCATCTCTTCGAGCCGGCGGACGAAGCGCGCGCGGGCCTCGCGGAAGGCGGCGAGGATGTCTTCGAGACGCGCGGCGTTGTGGCCGGCCTCGTGCGTCTTGCGGTTGGTCATGTCGGCCGCGCGCAGGACTGCCAGCCCCCGGTCATAATCTTCGAGGCGGCCTTCGTGCAGCTCGTCCAGGTCTAAAAGGTGGCCGGCCTGCTCCTGTATAGACCACGCGCCTCCGACCTTCTCCGTGAGGACTTGCGGCGCGAGGCCCCTCACCATCTCTTCGAGGCGCGCCGGCGTCCCGCGCAGCCGCTCCAGCACGCACGGGAAGACGCCCACCGGGAGGTTAAACTCGAACCGCCGCTCGACCCACTTCGTCTTCTTGACCATAAGAACCGCCCCGCCCTTTTAGAATTTTCGATCTCCGATTGTTGATTTTAGATTAAAGACGGCGCCGCCGTCTCTGCCGCTTGAGAATCAAAAATCAAAAATCAAAAATTCTAAAATCCCTCTACTTCTTCTCGCCGCGGTCGAGGACGGCGCGGGCGATGGCGAGGGTTGCGACGGCGCGGGGGCCTTCGCCCTCGAAGTTGCGTGCGAGGGCGACGGCGCGGTTGAGGTCCTCGCGGGCGAGCGTCGAGAAGATGCCCGTGAGGTCGAAGCTCGGCGCGCTGCTCGTCGTCGCCATGACCATGTTCTTCGCCTCCAGCCGGGCGTTGAGCCGGCCGTCGTCGCCCGTGTAGCCGGCGGCCGCGTTGGCGGCCTTGACGGCGTCGAGCGTCACCTCCCAGGCGCGCGGGCGGTCGAGCTCGACGAGCTGCGTGGCGATGGCGACGAGTGCGCTGGCGCGTTCGGGCGAGGCCGGGTCAATCCGCTCCTTCGCCTCCGTGAGGGCCTCTTCTAACAGTTCGAGCGCGCGCGCGGGCTCGGCCTTCGCCGAAAGCTTGGCCGCCTCGGTGAGCGCCCACGCGCGCTGGATCGGCGTCAGCGAGCCGCCGCGCGCGAGCCGCACAACCTCGCCCGTCTCCTTCTCGCGGACGGCCTCCTGCGCCGACTCGAAGTCGAGGAAGGCGCGCAGCCGCTTGCGCAAATCCGGGTCTTCGATCTTGTTCAAAAACTCCTCGGCGCGCGGGTCTTTCTGACGCCTCGCCGAGAAGACCGCGTCGACGTAGACGGCGTCGCGCTCGGCCTGCGACTGCGCGCCTTCGAGGCGCGAGAGGACATCGCCGACATTTTCGTTGCCCGGGTCTTCGGGGCCGACGCCGCGCGTGACGGCGTTGTTCGGCCCGCGCCGCATCCCCTCGGGCGTGTCCGGCGCGAGCGCGGCCTGGCGCGCGCGCAGGGCCGCGGACTTGTCGGGCGCGTGGCGGTCGAAGATCGGGAGCAGGCGCGCGATGACCATGTACCAGCCCGAGCGGCCCGTAGAGGTTCGGTCCTGGTCGGGCGGCGGGACGGGGCGGAGCAGGATGGCGGCCGCCGTGTTGAGGTAGGAGGCGAGCAGTTGGCGCGGGACGTCGGTCGGGGCGGGGAAGTCGCGCGACCACTGGGCCGCGCTCGACCCGCCCTCGGCGTCGAAGGTGACGTAGAGCGCGGGCGTGAACAGGTAAGAGGAGAGCAGCGAGGCGGTGTTGGCGTCCGCCGCCGGGTCGGCCCCGGCGCGCGCGACCAGCGCGGCGTAGCGCTCGTCGGCGGCCTTCGCGTTCTTCGTCCGCAGGCGCGCGAGGAATTCGAGGGCCGGCGCGTTGACGGCCGTGAGCGCCGGGTCGGCGAACTGGAGGGCGCGCTCCACGTCGCCCTCTTCGAGCAGTTGGACGGCGAGCCGGAGCCGCTTGGCGGCCGCGGGCGGAGCGGCGGTCGGGTCTTGGCGGCGCGCGGGGCCGCTCGTCTCGCGCTCGTTCTCGCCGCCCGAAGGGGCGGGCGCGAGGCTCTCGGTCGCGCCCGCGGTCTCCTTCCGCTCCGCGTCCAGGCGCGCGAGGAACTCTTCGCCGAGCGCGCGGTCGCGGCGCGCGGCCAGGCGGAGGACTTCGGCGCGCAGGCTCTGCGGCGCACGCCCGGCGAAGCCCCGCCCCTGGCGGCGGCGCTCCTCTGCGGAGCGGCGGTCGGTTTCGGCGTCGGCCGACTCGGCCTCGCCCCAGGCGCGGCGGAACAGCTCGCTCGCGCGCTCGCGGTCAGCCCCCCACAGGGCGTCGGCCGCGCGCGCCTGCACGCGCGAGCGTAAGGCGGGCTCGCGGAAGGTGCGAGCCTCGTCGGCCAGCGCGTTAACGAGCGAGACGGCGGTCGCGCGCCGCACCTCCTCCATCGGGTCGGCCTCGGCGGCACGCGGCTTCTTCGCCGAAGCCTTCGTCTGCCGGGGCGGCTCCTGCCGCGCGCTGACCGTCGCCGGCGAAGAGGTCAACAGTCCGAGCGCGCACAGCGCGGGCACGAGCGGGCGGGGGAGTCGCATCATCTCTCTCCTTACAGGGCGGACGGCGGTCGGCGGCGGCAGAAAAAACTCTCGTCGGCGAGTAGTTCAGGCGTCGGCGTCGCCCGCACGGGCGCGGGGGTTGCCGACTACGGCCCTACCGTTCTCTCTATCTTGCCCGCCGCGCCGACGATGGTTCCATCTTTTTTATCCGCGGGCCGACTCGCGCCCTTCTTCCGCTCCGGGTGCGGGCGGCCGGGCAGGCTACGACCCGGACTCAAACTGAGATGGGGCGTAAACGCGCGCGGACACAGGCGGGTTCCAACACTATGAGGCCAGGGGCTGGGGGCTGGAGACTTGTTAACCTTTCGTGAGACCTTCTTTTACAAGTCTTCAGCCTCTATCAAAGGGCGACGACCTCGATGTCGGGGTCAACCTCCTGCTGGATCATGCCCTCGATAGCCATGAGGGTGCCGCTGAGCGAGCTGGGGCAACTGCCGCACGCGCCCTGGTAGCGGATCGTCAGCCTGTTGTCCTGGAGCGAGAGCACTTCGAGCCAGCCGCCGTCGCCGGCCAGCGCCGGGCGGATGCGCTCGTCGAGAATCTCGTTGATGCGGAGCAGGCGCGGGTCGTCATTCATCAACGCGCCGAGCGGGCCGCCGACCCCGGCCGCGGCGGGGGCCGCGCCCCCGTTCGCCGTGACGGCTTCGGCGGCGCGGATCGGCACGGCGAGGCGCGGCAGGAGGTCGTCCCAGTCGGCCTCGTCGCGCTTCTCGACCGTAATCATCCTGTCCATGTAGAAGACCGAGGCGACCTCGCCCACCTCGAACAGGGCGCGGCCCAGAGGGTCTTCGGCGGCCTCGGCCGCGCTGTGGAACGAGCGGGTCGTGCCGTTCGTGACGGGCTCCTTCAGGATGAACTTGACGGCGTTCGGGTTCGGCGTCTCTTCGATGTTGTCAATCTTCGGCATCTCAATCTCCAGACCGCGTCGCCGGCTTTGTATGAAAACTCACGCCGGCCGGTATCTACATGAACACCTGAATCGGATCAAACTTTGATGCATTATACGCGCCCCCGGCGGCCCGCGCAGGCTCCGGAGGCAGACGAATGGCCGACGCCGCTCCCGCGCGGCCCTCGAAGGAACTTTCCCCGGCCGGAGAGGCGATTTCGCAGTCGCCGTTCGGCCGGCGTAAACTTTGCAACTGCATGGTTTGTTCCCCACGCCGGGCGGGCATGCGGAATAGTATCAAGAAAATTTCATTTTTCGCGAAATTTAAATTGTCAAAATCAGAAACTAGGCGTATATTCAAAGCCCTCGCTTGTCCCCCCTTTCGCAGGTGAGACAAGTTGAGACGAGAGGCAGACGATAGCGAGGGTCGTCTGCCTCTTGCTATATCCAGAGGCTAGGGGCTAGAGACTGGGGGCTTGTGGTTGAGCGGGGAGGCTACTTGCGGAGTTCATCTTCAAGCAGCGTCCGCGACTGCCGTCGAACAAGCCTCTAGTCTCAAGCCCCTAGCCTCTTTCTCGTTATGAACATAGGGATCACCGTCTACCCGACCTACGGCGGCAGCGGCATCGTCGGCTCGGAGCTGGGCAAGGAGCTGGCCGAGCGCGGGCACACCGTCCACTTCATCTCGTCTTCGCTGCCGACGCGGCTCACGCAGTTGAGCGAGCGCGTCCGCTTCCACGAGGTCGAGATGATGTCCTACCCGCTCTTCGAGCACCAGCCCTACACGCTCGCGCTGGCGACGAAGATGGCCGACGTGGCCGCGGCCGAGAACCTCGACCTGCTGCACGTCCACTACGCCATCCCGCACTCGATCAGCGCCATCCTCGCGCGCGAGTCGCTCCGGCCCGAGCGCGTGCTGCCCGTCATCACGACGCTGCACGGCACCGACATCACGCTCGTCGGCGCAGACCGCTCCTACCTCCCGATCACGCGCTACGGCATCGCGCAGTCGGACGGCGTCACGGCCGTCTCGCACTACCTCAAGCGGGCGACGGTCGAGGCGTTCGGCTTCGACCGCATCACGGTCATCCCCAACTTCATCTGCGCGCACGACTACAGCCGCCGGCCCTCGACCGAGCTGCGCCGCGAGCTCGCGCCGGACGGCGAGCCGCTCCTGGTCCACGTCTCGAACTTCCGCCCCGTCAAGCGTCCCGTAGACTGCGTGGAGATTCTGGCGCGGGTGCGCGCGCGCGGCGTCGGGGCGCGGCTCGCGATGGTGGGCGACGGCAGCGAGCGGGCGCGGGCCGAGCACCGCGCGCGCTGCCTCGGCGTCGAGCGTTACTGCGCGTTCGTCGGCAAGCAGCCGCGCATCTCCGACTACCTCTCGGCCTCGGACGTGCTGCTGCTGCCCTCGGAGCAGGAGTCTTTCGGGCTGGCCGCGCTCGAGGCGATGGCCTGCGAGGCGATGACCGGCACCTCGCAGGCGAGTGCTTCGAGCGCGGCCAGCCCGAACGACTCCTGCTCCGAAGGCAGCAGCAGCACGTCCGAGGCCGAGAGGTAGTCAACGATGCGCGGCTGCTTCCCGACGAACGAGCAGAACTTCTCGACGCCGAGGCAGCGCGCGCGGTGCTCGGCCCGCGAACGCTCCGCGCCGTCTCCGACCATCACGAGCCGCGCGCCCACCCCGTCCGCGCGCACCCGCGCCAGAATCTCCACGCAGTCTACGGGGCGCTTGACGGGGCGGAAGTTCGAGACGTGTACGAGCAGCGGCTCGCCGTGCGGCGACAGCTCGCGGCGCAGCTCGGGTGAGGGCCGGCGGCTGTAGTCGTGCGCGCAGATGAAGTTGGGGATGACCGTGATGCGGTCGAAGCCGAACGCCTCGACCGTCGCCCGCTTGAGGTAG
>DASZKF010000131.1:0-4792 GCA_035947355.1 Pyrinomonadaceae bacterium
GCCGGCCGTGAAGCCAAACTTCACGGCCGGCGCTTCGCTCGTTGCTTCTACCTTGAAACTCGGAACCTGAAACTCGAAACCTCCTTACGCCCCTTTCAGGTGCTTGTCGAGGAAGTCGAGGATGGCCTTGTTGGCGCGCAGCTCGTTGGCCTTCTTGGTGAAGCCGTGGCCCTCGTTGTCGAAGACGACGTACTCGACCACCCCGCCCTTCTTGCGGACGGCCTCGACGATCTCGTCCGACTCGGGCTTAATCACCCGCGGGTCGTTCGCGCCCTGGATGACGAGGAGCGGCTTCGTAATCTTATCCGCGTGGAAGAGCGGCGAGGTCGCGCGCAGCATCTCCAGTTGCGTCGAGGGGTCGCCGATCTCCTTGTAGAGCGCCTTGCGGATCGGCTCCCAGTAGGGCGGGATGGATTGCAGCGTCCGCACCCAGTTCGAGACGCCGAAGATGTCTACGCCGACGGCGAACTCTTCGGGCTTGAAGGCCAGCGCCGCCAGCACCATGTAGCCGCCGTAGGAGCCGCCCATGATCCCGATCTTCTTCTCGTCAACGTAGCCCAGCGACTTCAGGAACTTCTTGGCCTCGACCACGTCCCACAGCGGCTCGCGGCCGTGCTTGCCGTCGTCGGCCGTGAAGAACGTCTTGCCGTAGCCGGAGGAGCCGCGGTTGTTCACGTCCAGGACGGCGTAGCCGTGGTTGACGAGGAACTGCACCTGCGCCTTGTAGCCGGTGCGCGCCTGCCCGCCGGGGCCGCCGTGGACTAAGACGACGGCCGGGACTCTGTTCTGCGCCGTCGCCCCGTGCGGCTTGTAGAGGATGGCCGGAATCTCCATCCCGTCGAAAGACTTGTAGCGGACGACCTTCGAGTCAACGAGGTCGGCCGGGTCAATCGCCGGGTTGAGGCTCTCGGTGAGCCGCGTCACCTTCTTCGTCGCGAAGTCGTAGACGTAGAGGTTCGAGGGCGAGCGGTCGCCGTTGAGGTAGAAGGCCATCCGCGCCTCGCTCGGCGAGATGTTGACGCCGGTGATGTCGCCGTCGGGGAGTTTCGGGAGCGGCACCTGCCGGCCGGTCTTCGCCTCGTAAATCTTGATGACCGTGCGCGCGTCCTCGTTGGTGGCCGTCACGCGGTAGCGGCCGTGGCGCGAGAAGTAGGTGTACATCACGTCCCACGAAGGGCGCTCGACCGGCTCGGTCTTGCCCGTCGCCAGCTCGTAGCGGGCGACGTAGCGGAACTCGCCGCCCTCGTCGGTCAGGTAGTAGAGGTGGCGCGAGTCGGGGCTGAAGTTCTGCGGCGAGAAGTTGACGTCGCCCTTGTGCGGCGTCAGGTGCTTCATCTCCTTGGTCGCCGTGTTGTAGAGGTAGATGTCGGCGTCCACGGTCGTGTTCGGCTTCCCGAAGGCGATGAACTTTTTGTCGTTCGAGATGTCGCCGACCTGGTAGCCGGTCTCGTTCCGGTAGAGGAGGACGGGCTTGAAGTCGGCGAGCGCCATCTCGTAAACGTCGAAGAACTTCGGGTCGCGCGCGTTCGTCGAGAAGAAGAACGACTTGCGGTCCTGCGCCCAGCCGAGGAAGTTGGCCTTCGTCTTCTCGCCCGGCGTGAGGTCGCGCTCTCGTCCGTCGGCCTCGCGCAGGTAGAGGTGCGTGTTCTCGTTGCCGCCGCGGTCGTAGGCGTAGATGAAGCGGCCGTCGGGCAGGTAGGTGACGGCGTAGGTGCTCTCCTTCTCGGAGTTGGTGAGCTGCCGGGGCTCGCCGCCCGCGGCCGGCACGGTGTAGACGTTGAAGATGCCGGTCTTGTTGCTGTGGAAGAGCACCTGCTTCTCGTCCTCGGAGAAGGACGAGCCGCCGATGCGCACCGTGTCCATGAACTGCTCGATGGTGTAGCGGCGCACGGCCCGCGGCGCAGGAGCCTTCGACGGCCCGGCGCCCCCGCCGAGCTGCGCCGTGGCGGCCGAGGGCGCGAGGGCCGAGAGGGCGACGACGAGCGCGGCGAGGCGCGCGCCGGCCGGGTTGACAAACGACATGACTCTTTTCATTGCGGATTTCCTTTGCGGTCAGTTTGTAGAGTGACGGGACTGCTGGCGAGCGTCCGCGGTCTCGGGTTCCCGGTAATGAACGCGCCCGGCCCGGCGAAAGTTTCAGGCCGCGCGGGCCGAAATCCGCGGCCGCGGCCTCCTGCGTAATCTCCAACGTCGTGACCTGAGCCCGACTCGACCTTCTGGAGGAGAACGCCATGACAGGTAAGACCATCTTCGTCGGCCCCGGCGAAGGCCCGGCCCTTCGCATCGTGGGCGACACCGTCCGCGTACTGGCCGCCGGCCCCGACACGGGCGGCGCGTACGAGATATTCGAGCTGAGCGGCCCGCGCGGGAGCGGCCCGCCCCCGCACGCCCACCCCTGGAACGAGGCTTACGTGATGCTCGAAGGCGAGGCCGAAATCCTCCTGGACGGGGGCACGCGGAAGGCGACTGCCGGCTGCTTCGTCAACATCCCGGCCGGCGCGCTCCACTCCTACCGCGTGCTCTCGGAGGCCGCGCGCTTCATCGTCGTGACCAGCCCGTCGGGCGCGGCCGAGTTCTTCGCCGAGCTCGACCGCGAGACCGGGGGCTCGACGGAAGACCTCGCCAAGATCGTTCAGGTCGCGACCCGCCACGGCTTCACCGTCCCGCCCCCGAACTAAGTTGCGGGTTGCGGGTTTCGGGTTTCGAGTTTGTTCTGCGTGAGTTGAATGGCTCAACGTGCGCCTCCCGAACTCGAAACTCGAAACTCGTAACTCGAAACTTTATGCCGCGGCTTTGACGCGGTTGCGGCCGGCCTGCTTGGCCTGGTAGAGGGCCTGGTCGGCGCGGGCGATCATGTCGTGGCCGGACTCGCCGGGGAGGAGCTGGGCCGCGCCGACGCTCAGCGTCAGCCCGAAGACGCGCTCGCCGTCGCCGAAGAGGCGGGCCGAGGCCGTCAGCCTTATCTTCTCGGCCAGCGCGAGCGCGCCTTCAATCCCCGTTTCGGGCGCGAGCACCAAAAACTCCTCGCCGCCGTAGCGGCAGACCACGTCCGAGCCGCGCACGGCGTCCGTCAGCACGCGCCCGACCTGCATCAGCGCGGTGTCGCCGGCCGCGTGGCCGTAGGTGTCGTTGACCTGCTTGAAGTAGTCGAGGTCCATGAGCAGGCACGAGAGCGGGCGCGCGTAGCGGCGGGCCTCGGAGAGTTCGCGCTGCAAGGAGCGCTGGAGGCCGTAGCGGTTCAGCAGTCCCGTCAGCGGGTCGGTCATCGACATCTCGCTGGCGGCCTCGGCGCGCCGTCGCGCCTCCTCGGTCGTCTGGCGCAGCTCGTCGCGCTCGCGCTTGAGGCGGATGGCGACGGCGACGCGCGCCAGCAGCTCCTCGACGCGGAACGGCTTCGAGATGTAATCGTTCGCGCCCAGGGCGAGGCCGCTCACTTTGGTCGCCGTGTCGTCGAGGGCCGAGAGGAAGATGACGGGGATGTCGCGCGTCGAGGGGTCTTCCTTGAGCAGGCGGCACGCCTGGAGGCCGTCGAGGACGGGCATCATCACGTCGAGGATGACGAGGTCGGGGAGCACCGCCTTCGCCACCTCGACGGCCTCGCCGCCGTTCTCGGCCGTGTGGATGAGGTAGCTCTCCCACTCCAGCCGCCGCTTGATGAGCGCGAGGTTGACCGGCTCGTCGTCGGCGACGAGGATCACGGGCGGGGGTTCGGCGTGGGCGCGTGCGGCGCCCGCCTCTGTCGTCTGCTCCGGCGTCATAGACCGCACCGCGCGCGGGCGGGGCCGCGCGCCCTCCGACACTTTGGATGTGTGCTTCGCGCTCCGCGGCTGAGGCCGGAGGCGGCCGGGGCAGGACTTCAAGGGGCGTCGGGGCGGGGGAAGTTGAAGTCGTCAGACATCTTAAAATAAATTCTCCGACACCGTAAAGGCCCGCCTTGTGTTAAGCTTCGCGTCGCTCCAACTAAGGGAGTTTCGAGTTTCGAGTTTCGGGTTTCGAGTTAAAGACGATTCATTCCTTAACGCTCAGCTCTGGCGCCGGCGCTCGGCATTCGCCGGACGAACTCGAAACCCGAAACCCGAAACTCGAAACTTAATAAAAGTTTTCATACCGGAAGGGATGAGCATGGTGAAGAGAACGAGGGCGGTCGAGGTGGCGGGCGGCGAGCCGGGGTTCGAGATCGTCGCCAGCGTCCGCACCGACAAGGGCTGCGTCCGCGAGGTCAACGAGGACGCGGGCCGGTTCGTGCGGCCGAGCGACCCGGCGCTCTTGCAGAACAAGGGCGCGCTGATGGTCGTCGCCGACGGGATGGGCGGCCACTCGGCCGGCGAGGTCGCCAGCCAGATGGCCGTCGAGCTGGTCAGCCGCCTCTACTACGAGGCCCGCACCGACGACGCGCCCGCCGCCCTGACGGCCGCCGTCGCCGAGGCCAACCGCCGCATCTTCGCCGCCGCCGAGGCCGACGAGCATAAGCGCGGCATGGGCACGACCTGCACGGCGCTGGCGCTCCGCGGCGCGGCGGCCTTCGCCGCGCACGTCGGCGACAGCCGCCTCTACATGCTGCGCGACGGCGGCGTCTACCAGCTCTCCGAAGACCACTCGCACGTCATGGAGATGGTGCGCGCCGGCCTGCTCACCAAAGAGCAGGCGCGCACGCACGAGGACAAGAACGTCATCCTGCGCGCCCTGGGCACCACGCCCGAGGTCGAGGTCTCCGCGGTCGAGCCGCTCGAAGTCCGCCCCGGCGACTTCTACCTGCTCTCCTCGGACGGGCTGCACGACCTCGTCCTCGACG
>DASZKF010000132.1:0-9770 GCA_035947355.1 Pyrinomonadaceae bacterium
GCGCGCGTAGCAGCTCGATCTCACGCTGGATGCGCGTGGCGGCCTCGTCGCGCGCGGCCTCGCCCATGTCGGCGCGCGAAAGGTAGAAGAGCGCGTCGCGGTAGCGCGCGATGGCCCGCGAGTAGCGGCCGCGGAAGGCCGCCCGCTCGGCCATCTCGACCCACTGCCCGACCTTGACCGACGCGATGAAGTCGCGGACGGCGGCCGACGAGTCGCGCAGGGCGGCCGCGTCCGGGTAGAGCCTGAGCGCTTCGCCGAGAACTTCGAGGGCGCGCTGGGCCGACTCGATCTTGTCGGCCGCGCGCACGCGCCGCTGCGCCTCCTGTGTGAGGCGCGTGGACTCGCCGCGCGCCCACTCCAGCAGGTGCTTTCTTTGCAGCGCCCGGACGCGCTCCTGCCCCGCGCGCAGCGCCGCCCGCACTTCGGCCGGGCCGGCGACGCGCGCCGCCCCGTCGGCCCCGGCCAGGTACTGCTCGCAGAGGCGATAGGCTTCGAGGTGCGCCTCGGGCGCGGCCCCCGCGCCGTCGAGTTCCGAGAGCCGCTGTTGCAGCGCGCGCAGGGCCGCGACCGGGGCCGGCGCGCCGGCGCGGCCGCCCGCGGCGGCAGGCTTGAGCGCCGGGCGCATGGCGTCGCCGCCCATCGCCAGTTCCATCTCGCGCGTGTAGCGCGCCCACGCCCGCCGCATCACGATCTCGCGCGCGGCCGCCGCGATGAGGACGACGAAGCCGGCCGCCAGCCCGGCCGGGATCCAGGGGGCCTCGTCGCCGTCGGCCCGCAGCCAGAACCAGATGAGGAGGAAGAGCGCGAAGGAGAACCCACCGGAGACGACCATGTAGCCGACCGTCGAGGGCATGCGCGGGTGCGTCTGGCCGCGGCGGCGGGGCGCGCGCGGGCCGGGCGTGGCTGCGGGTTCGGCTGAGCGGGTCGGCAAAGGCGATGCCTCCGGCGAAAAGGACGCGCGGTCTCCGCCCCACGGGGCTGGCCTCGGGCGGGTCGGTTGTTAGGGGCTCCGGGCGCTGCTGGCCGCCTGCGGCAGAGCGAGGATTATAGACATTCTCGGCGGCACAGTCTATGGAGGAGTTCCGCCGCACCGGCGACATTTATTGCTGGCTCTCGCGCGACGTTCTGTTTATACTTGGCTGCCGTCCGGGCTTTCGGTCGAGGCACACATCGGCTTTGTCGTATGGGCGGTCGGCCTGCTCGTGCTCTTCATCCTGCTGCGCTCGACCTAGCCGCCCGCGGCCGGGCGCTTCCCTCGCCCGGCGGGTGGCGTTCTCCGGCCGCCGAACCGAAAGACACCTTATGGATCAGTTCACCGCACCACCTTACCCCCGGGTGGCAGACGCGCCGGCCTTCCCCCGCGGGAGGCGCCGCGTGCTGCGGTGGGCCGCGGCGCTTCTGGCCTCGGGGCTGGCGCTGCTCTCCGGACTCCTCACGCTCTGGATGATCGGCTACGAGACGGGGGTGGTGCCCTTCCTCGCCGGCCTCGTCATCGCCGTCCTGCCCGTCCCCGTCTACCTGACGCTCGTCCTCTGGCTCGACCGCTACGAGTCGGAGCCGGCGTGGCTCCTCGCGACCAGCTTCTGCTGGGGCGCGCTCGTCGCCGTCTTCTTCGCCATCGTCGTCAACTCGCTCGGTGTCCTCGTCGTCGAGGGCGCTTTCGGCACGGGCGCGGGCAACTTCTACGGGATGGTCATCTCGGCCCCGCTCGTCGAGGAGGCGGCCAAAGCGCTCGCGCTCTTCGGACTCTTCCTCTGGCGGCGCGAGGAGTTCGACGGCGTGCTCGACGGCATCGTCTACGCGGCGATGGTCGGGCTCGGCTTCGCGATGACGGAGAACGTGAAGTATTACGGCGAGGCCGTCGTCGAGCAGAACGCCTTCGGCGTCTTCGTCGTGCGCGGCCTGTTCTCGCCCTTCGCGCACCCGCTGTTCACGAGCATGACGGGCATCGGGCTGGGGCTCGCGGCCCACGCGCGCGGGCGCGCGGCGCGTCTCGTGCTGCCGGCGCTGGGGCTGGCCGGGGCCGTCGCGCTCCACGCGGCGTGGAACGCCTCGGCCTTCTTCGCGGGCGCGACCGAGAACGGGCTGATCATGGTCGCCTCCTACTTCGTCGTGATGGTGCCGGCCTTTCTGGCGCTGCTCGCCGTCGTCCTCTTCGCGCTCCGGCGCGAGGGGCGCATCCTGCGCGAGCAGTTGCGCGCCGACTGCGAGCGCGGCCTCTTCACGCACGAGGAATACCTGCGGCTGTGCTCTCTGCGGGCGCGCGCGGGCGCGTCGCTGGGCGCGCTCACGCGGCGCGGCGTGGCGGCGTGGCGCGAGCGCCGCCGGCTCCACCGCGCCGCCAGCGAGCTGGCCTTCCAGCGCCACCGCCTGTCGCGAGGCGTCGCCGCCCGCGACGGCCGCGACGCCCAGCGCGAGGCCGAGTATCTGCGACAGATTTACGAACTTACGCGAAAGCAGTAGCCAGTAGTCAGTAGTCAGTAGCCAGTAGGCTCCGCATTAAGACTGCTGACGACGACACGCGAACCGCTCGCAAGAGAATGTATTTCTACCGGCTACTGTCTACTGACTACTGTCTACTCGATGAAGATCAAACTCCTCCCGAGCACGATTGACGCCGGCGGGCGGGCGACCGCGGAGCAGCGCCTGAGCTGCTTCCTCATTGACGACCGCGTGACCATAGATGCCGGGAGCATCGCCATCGCGCTCACCGACGCGCAGCGCCGCACCGTGCGTGACATCATCGTCACGCACCCGCACATGGATCACATCGCCACGCTGCCGATCTTCATAGACGACCTCTTCGGCTCGCTGACCGAGCCGGTGCGCATCCACGGCACGCGGGACGTCTGCGAGATGATCCAGCGCGACGTCTTCAACGGCACCGTCTACCCGCCCTTCCAGAAGTACAGCAACGAGCACACGCGCGTCCTGGAGTTCGTCCCCTTCCGCCCCGGCGAGGAGTTCCGCGTCGCGCACCTTGCGGTCACGGCCGTCCACGTCAACCACATCGTCCCGACCGTCGGGATGCTCCTCACCGACGGCCGGACGACGCTGGCCTTCAGCTCCGACACCTCCGCCACCGAGGAGTTCTGGCACCTCGTCAACCGCGCCGCGAGCGTGGACGCGCTCCTCATCGAGGCGTCGTTCCCCAACTCGCTCTCGAAGCTCGCCGAAGTCTCCGGCCACCTCACGCCCGAGGCGCTCGGCGCCGAGCTGCGCAAGCTCAAACATCAGGACCTGGACATCCTCGCCGTCCACCTCAAGCCTTCGTTCCGCGAGCAGCTCGTCCGCGAACTCGCGGACCTCGGCCTCCCCCGGCTGAGCGCGATGGAGCCCGGCCGCGAGTACGCCTGGTGAGCCCTGACTCGATGAACGACGGAGGAACGTGATGCAGGACCAACGCGCGATGCTGGAGGACAGGCGGTCGGAGATGCAGGAGAAGCTGCGGAACCTCAGAGCGTACGCCAAGGCGCTGCGGCAGAAGGCCGACGAGCACGATGTCGAGGAGCAACACTTCGCGCACGACTTGATGAGGGTGGAGAACGACGCGCAGTACTACGAGGCCGAGATCGGCCGGCTCACGGAGGCGCTCGGCGGCGCCGAGTCGGGCGGCGCCCTCGCGCACCAGCGCGGGGCCGGCGCCGTCTCGGCGGTCGCGGCCTGCGTGGCCTTCGCCGCCGGCGTGGTGCTCGGCTGGGCCTTGCTGCCGCCGAGGGGAGGCCGCTAGAGGCCGGAGAGTTTTGAGGGTTACGTGAGGCCCGCACGCCGGGGCCGCGTGCGCGGGCTAGCGGGGCGGCTCGAACTCGGTCTCGCCGTGCTCGCCGGTGAAGCCTTCGAGCGTGACGCGGTTGCTGGGGAGGAGTTCGGCGACGCGGAAGGTGCGTTCCGACCGGCTGCGGCCCGGCATCAGTTCGGCGCGGAAGGTGACGCTCATGCCGGGCCGCGCCCAGCGGTCGGCCGCGCCGCGTTTGTGCTCCGGGGAGGGCGACTTCCTCTCGCGGGCCGAGCTTCGCCGACGCAGGACGACGGCCGCTCCCAGCGCCCCGGCCGTGACGCCCGCCAGCCCCGCCAGCGCCCCTAACCAACGCCGCCTTCGTCTCGCCATCCGCGCCCCTCCCGCAAAAGAGGCGCGCGTAAGAAGCCCCGCGTCCGACCGCCCGCGAGGGGAGCTTGCGCGCGCCACACGGCCCGCCCGCGCCCGTGTTCCGGGGCCGGGCTTCGCCGGCCTAGCAGAGCGGTTCCAGCTTCTCGCTGATGATCGGCAGCCCGCTCAGTGACTTCTCGGCGTTGATGGCCGTGTATTCGGCCCACTGCTCCGGCACCTTGTCCTCGGCGAAGATGGCCTCGACGGGGCATTCGGGGACGCAGGCGTCGCAGTCTATGCAGGTCTCGGGGTTGATCCACACGGCATTGTCGTCGAGGTGGAAGGCCTCGACGGGGCAGACGACCACGCAGTCTGTGTAGCGGCAGTTCACACACGGTTCGCAAACGACATACGTCATTAGACTCGCCTCCTTAGGATTTGCAATGACGACGGCGGCGCCAGGCACGTCCGGAATCGCGCCCCGCGGGTGCGGCTGCGCCGACAATCAAGGGGTGTCACTACGGCCCGATAATAAGCACGAACCGGCCGGAATGCAAAGTGAAAAAAGTAGACAGTAGTCAGTAGAAAAGCGTCCGCCGCCGCCGAACTGTTGTTGTGACGGCGTCACTGACCGCGGCGCGGAGCCTACTGGCTACTGACTACTGTCTACTGTCTACTGCCTTCTGCCATTTCGGGCTGGGGATGCCGTCAGAGAAGTCGTAGAAGGCGAGGTCGCGGCCGGTGAGCATCTTCGTGAGGAGGATGATCTGGCCGGTGTGCATCGAGAAGTGTTCGACGACGTGGAAGACGGCGGCGAGCACCGTCACGTCGAGGCCCTGGATGCGCCGCCGCTCCAAAAGGGCCGGGGAGTCCAGGCCGGCGAGGACGGCGTCGGCCTCCGAGAGCGTGGCGCGGAGGCGCGCGAGGAGTTCGGCGGCCGGGACGCCCGCGCGCTCCTCGAACTCGCGGTCGCGCGCGCGGCGGTCGGGCGCGCCGCCGAGGCCCGCGACGAGCCACTGGCGCGCGTTGCCTTCGAGGTGCAGGAGGAGGTTGCCGACGCTGTTCGAGCGCTCGCCCGCTCGCCACCAGACCTGCTCGTCGGTCAGGCGCTCGAGGCAGCGCTCGAGTTTCGGGAGGTAGTCGGCGAGGAGGTGATGGCGGGCCTCGGCGACGAAGGCCCGCGCGAGTTCGTCCATCTCGCTTCCCTTCACTCGGCGCCGTCGGGCCGCCGCTTGTGCTTGACCTTGCGCTCGGCCGGGTGCGCGCGCTCCTCGGGCTTGGCGCGCGTGAGCGGGTGGCCGGGGGGCGCCACCGGCTTGCGGGTCGTGGAGAATAGAGAACGCGCCTCCCGCTTGGGCGACTGCTTGCTGACGTTCTTCTTCATCGGCTTCTCCGCAGTGAGTATCCTGGCTGCGGATGCTATGCGCGCACGCGCCCCCGTGTCAACACGAAAGGCGAAAGCCGAAGGGCGAGGGGCGGGAGTGAATGTGTTTCACCCCCGCCCCTCGCCCTTCAATTCCGGTGTGGTGCTTACGCCTTGCTGGTCTGCGGCGCGGTGTCGGTGAGCAGAGTCTTGATGGCCTGCGCCGTCTCCATCCGGCGCTTCTGCTGGAACTCGTTGACCCACTGCGAGACGGTCGCGACCATGTCGCGCGCGGCCTCCTGCGTGGACTTCTTGGGCGCGGACTCTTCGGCCGCCGGCTGCGGCTGGCGGTTCCTCTCGTCGCGCTTGATGATCTTGATCGGGGTTTTCTTCTTCTTCATAACCTTTAGTCCGTGATCCGTATGACTACTCGCTCCTCATTAGACGAACGCGGCGGGTGGAAAGTTCCGTTCGTTCGATTACCGTCTGCCGACTCGCGGCGCGATACCTTTGAGCAAATCGAAGGCCACACCCGCGGGCGGGCGACACGGCCCCGTCTTCGCCAGACCGCCGCAACAAATCTTTGACAACTGGCCGCCGAAGGGCCGCACGCGCGCGAGGCTTTGCGGAAGGTTTCTGTGGGAGCGCCATTAGAGATGCGCGGCGCCCGGTTGCCGTTGCCCGGAATTTTCGCGCCGCGTGTTGAACGTTTTCCGCGGCGCGGCGCAACGGCGTCGGACACGCCGCCGCGCGCGTGGCCTCAATGCGTACAGGGCGGCGGCGGGCGCGCGCGTTTTGCAGAATGCCAAGCGCGCCCCGCGCGCCGCGCCCTTTGCCAAACCGTCCGGCGCCGCCGCCGGCCCGCCCCTCCCCTCCACCCTTATAGACACCCCAGGGAAAATCTACGTTACAGACGCGTAAACGGATTCCGCGACGCCGCGCACCTCTGTCAAAGTCACCTGGCATGGGCGTTGCCCCTCCGCGGGTCGTCATGCGTCTGAGCGAACTCGCCATCATCTACCTCGCGACGGCAGCGCCCTTCGGCGTCGCCTTCTTCATACGCAGACAAGAACGCGGCGGGGGCCGCGCGCTTGCGCTGGCGAGGGCCGCGGGGCTGGCGCTCGTCTGGCCCGTGGCGGCGGCGCGGTTACTGTCCGGGCGCGGCGGGACGGCGGAGGAGTCGGAGCTGCGCGACGGGCGGAGGGTCGAGCGAGCGCGGCGCGAGACGGTCAACTCTCTGCGGGACGCGGAGGAGGCGATGCGGCGCGCCGGTCTGTTAGGCGACGAGGCTTCGCGCCACGCGCTCTTCGCCGCGCGCGAGTGCGTCGAGCGCTACGCGGGGCTCGCGCTCGCCTGCGCCGACGCGCGCCCTTCGGCCGCCCCGACCGAGCGCGAGATGGAGCTGTGCCGGCTCGCCGGGCGCGCCGGCGAAGACCTGCTCGTCGCCGGCCGCTGCTTCCACCGCCGCAACGTCACGCGCCTCGTCGCGCACCGCGAGCGAGCGCGCGCCGAACTCTCCAAGGCCCTCGCCGCCGTCCGCGGCCTCGCGGACGGACTGGCGGACGCGACGCGGCGCGACGAAGAGGCCGCCCGCGCGGTCTCGCGCGCGCTGCTCCAGACCTTCGCGCGCGCCGTCGAACTGCTCTCGCTGCTCGAAGACCGAGAGGCGGCGCTGGGCGCGGCCCGTCTGCTCGACGCCGAGTGCGCGCGCCTGCGGCGGCTGGAGGCCGGCGCGCGCGCCCACGCCCCGGAAGGAGGCGAACCATGTACGACACCAGCGGCACACAGAGCGTTTGCTACGCGCACGCTCCCGACTACAACATCTACGCGCGCCTGAGCTGGCTGAGGGCCGAACTCGCGCGCGGCCGCGACGCGCGCGCGGCGGCGAGGCGCGACCGCGAGGCGGCGCTCGCCCTCTCGATGCAGTCCCCGCGCACGAGCGCGCAGGCTTACGCGGCGCTCGGCACGCTGCTCGGTCTCCTGCCGCCGGCCGCGATGTTCGGCCGCTTCCTCTCCTCCTTCAAGCCTGGGCATGGGGAGTGGCTCGCGCCGCTCGCCTTCTGCGTGGTGATGAACGTCATCTGCTGCGTCGTGGGGCGCGTGATGGGTTCGTGGCTCGGCGGCCGCGTCGGCGACCCGCGCGGCCGCACGTGCTACGAGCTGCCCTTCGTCGCCCTGCTCGGCGGCCTGATCTGGGGCGTCATCACGGGGGCGTCGGGCGGCGTGATCGTCTTCGGAATCGGCGCGGTGGCCGGGGTGATGCTGGCCGTGCCGGTGGCGCTCGCCGGCTTCACCGTCTTCGCGCCGCTTCACCGCCTGCTCTCGCACGGTGGTATGATTGAGGCGCGCCACCTCCGCCCGCTCGCCCTCGGCGTCGCGGGCGCCATCGCCGCGCTGATCCTGAGTCCGCACGTCTTCGACTGAGCGAAGACGCAGTTTCGAGTTGCGGGTTTCGAGTTTCGAGTTTGTGTCGCGTGAGTTGAAAGATTCAACCCGCGCCGCCCGAACTCGAAACCCGCAACCCGCAACCCGAAACTTCCTTCTTATGCTGCTCGCGCTCCTCCTGCTGTCACTCTTCACGCTGGTGCTGCTCGGCTTCTACGTCTTCGTGGCCGCGCCGGGCAGCCGCACGCACCAGACGTTCGCGGCCTTCATCGCGTGCCTCGCGCTGTGGACGGTCAACGACATCGTGATGTGGGGCTTCGGGGGCGGGCCGGAGCTGGCGCGCTGGTGGGCGAGCACGAGCTTCGCGCTCGGGCTGCTGCTGCAATACTCGCTGGTCGTCTTCGCCTGGGTCTTCCCCGAGAACGGGCCGGTGCCCGTGCGGCGCGCGGCCGTCCTGTTCGCGCCGGGCGCGGTGCTCGTGCCGGCCGCGCTCGCGGGGATGATGTGGGAGCGAATCGAGGCGGGCGGCGGGCGGTTCGGCATCGAGCTGACGCCCCTGGCCTACGCCTTCGGCATCTACATCTACGGCCTGTTCGCCTACGGCTCGGCGCTGCTCTACAAGAAATACCGGCGCTACCGCGAGGGGCTCTGGGGCCAGCAGCTCGGGGCGATCCTCTGGGCGCTGGCGGTGACGGCGGTGCTGAAGACGGCGGCCAACGTCGTGCTCCCGCTCCTGGGGGTCTACGCGCTGCTGCCGGTCGGCTCGGTCTTCGTCCTCGTCGGCGTCATCATCTACGCCTACGCCATCACGAACTTCAAACTCTTCTCGCTCCAGTCGGCCCTCGACCAGTTCCGCCTCTTCCCCATCGCCTACAAGGTCGCGCTCTCGATCGCCGCGGTCGCGGTGCTGAGCTTCATCCTCTTCCAGATTCCCGTCGTCTGGTGGAGCTTCACGGCGCAGACCCCGGAAGCCTGGAGGCGCTACCTCGTCTTCAGCGTCGTGACGGCTCTCGTCCCGAACCTCGTCCTCGTCGCCCTCGTCATCCGGATCATCTCGCGGCCGCTGCGGCGGCTGACCGAGGCCGCGGTGGACGTGGCCGGCGGGGCCTACGGCACGCAGGTCGAGCTGCGGAGCAACGACGAGGTCGGCCTGCTCGCCGCCTCTTTCAACGAGATGAGCCGCAAGATGGCCGAGGACATCGAGCGCCTGCGCGCGATGAGCGAGCGGCTCCTGCGCAGCGAGAAGCTGGCCGCGGCCGGCACGCTCGCGGCCGGCGTCGCGCACGAGGTCAACAACCCTCTGGCCTCGATCTCCTCGCTCGTGCAGATTCTGCAGACCCGGCAGGCGGGCGACGAGGCCGAGACGCGCGAGATGCTGCGGCTCATCCAGACGCAGGTCGCGCGCATCACGCAGGTCATGCGCGACATGCTCGACTTCGCGCGCCAGCGCCCCCCGGCGCGCGCCCCGCTCGACCTCGCCCGCGCCGTCGAGTCGAGCCTCCGGCTCGCCAGCTTCGACAAGGCTTTCAAGCGGCTGCGGGTCGAGACCGAGTTCGACGCGGGCGCGCCCGTCGTCTCGGCCGACGCGGACCAGTTGCAGCAGGTCCTGCTCAACCTCCTGCTCAACGCGCGCGACGCCATGCCCGAGGGCGGCCGTCTCACGGTGAAGACTTTTTACGACCGGGGGGCGGGCGAGGTCGTCGTCGAGGTCGCGGACACCGGGCACGGCATCGCGCCCGAACACCTCGCGCACGTCTTCGACCCGTTCTTCACTACGAAGCCGGCCGGCGCGGGCCTCGGCCTCGCCGTCTGCTACGGCATCGTCACGGCCCACGGCGGGCAGATCGAACTGGCGGCCGACGACGGCCGCGGCACGCTCGCGCGCGTCACCCTGCCCGCGCGGGCGGCCGCAACACTCGGGGCGGAAGCATGAGC
>DASZKF010000133.1:0-23828 GCA_035947355.1 Pyrinomonadaceae bacterium
TTTCTCCGCGCCCTCTGTGTGCCCTCTGTGCCCTCTGTGTTGAAACCCGCGCGCTAGACTCAATTGCCGTCGGCGGCGGTTGTCTCTCTCTTTCAGGCGGTCTGCGCGGCGGCCCCGCGGTGCGCCTCGGCGAGGGCGGCCGTGTCGACGTACTCGCGGAAGGCGCTGATGCGGCCGTCGCGGACGGTGAAGAGGTGGAGCCAGTCGAGGTCGTAGTCGCGGCCCGCCGCCCGCGTGCGCCCCTTGTAGTTGCCCGTCACCACGACCTTGTCGCCCTGCGCGATGAACTCGCCCGGCTCGAAGTGCGTGATCTCCTCCGTGGCGGACAGGCGGTCGAAGAACCCTCTGACGTCGTCGCGCCCGCGCAGGCGGCCGGCGTAAGGGATTTGCCCCGGCGTGCCGGGCGTCCACCAGTCTATGTCCTCGGAGAGGATTTCGAGCAGCCCCGGAATGTCGCCCCTCTGGAAGGCCGCGTAGGCGTCCTGCACCACCCGCACGTTGTCTTGCTCAGCCATTTCGTCGAGACTCCTTTTTCAATAAATTTCCACTCCCCTGCTCGCCCTTTTCAACGAGACATACGCGGCCCCGCCCGGATTCGGATTTGTCGAAGTAGACAGCAGGAGAGCGAGTCAGAAGCCCGACCGTCAGGGAGGGCGTCGCAAGTTAGCCGGGCGGGCCGCTGACGAAACTTAACACGCCCTCCCTCACGGTCGGGCTTCCGCCGCGGATTTTCTACTGTCTACTCTTTTTTCCCCGCTTGTTATAAAATGGCCTGCGTGGCGATCACGCGGAGGCCGTGCGGGAGCAGTTGACGCGCGCCGAGCGGGTCGCCAAAGTAGTATCGGCGTCTTTGTCGAGGGTCGCGGCTTTCCCATGTCAGGCGGTCTCGTCGTCCACATCACGAACGGGCAGCAGCGGCACACCGAGGTGCTCCCGCACGACCGCGTCCTCATCGGCCCCGGCGAGGGCTGCCACATCCGGCTCGGCTCCGACCTCCTCACCGACTCCAGCATCTTCGTCGAGCTAGCCCGCCAGAACGGCCACTTCCGCATCGCCGAGTTCGACCCCGAGATCGGCATCACCCTCAACGGCAAGCCGCCGGCCCGCGGCGCGGCCATTGACGACGGCGACGAGCTGCGCTTCGCGGCCTTCGACATCTCGATGCAGTTCTTCCCCGTCGGCGCGCTGCCGGCCGTCGTCGCGCACCGCCGCGCCAGCGTCGCGCCCTTCATCGAGCAGGCCGCCCTCGAGGCCGCGACCACGGCGCGGCGCGACGACGCCAAGGTCTTCCTGCGCGAGTTCACGCGCGAGCTTTTGCGCGAGATCAGCCTGCCCGTCAAGATCGTCACCTTCCTCATCGCCGCCACGCTCGTCGGCGGCGTCCTCTACCTCGGCCACGCCGTCTACACCGAGATGCGGCGCGGCCGCGACCTGATAGACAAGCAGAACGCGCAGCTCGAACAGCTCCAGGGCCAGCTGAAGGGCGTCAACCAGCAGTTCGGCGAGGTGGATCAGCGCAACCGCGAGATCATCAACAGCCTCTCGCTCGCGCCGCGCCTCTTCGACGAGTACGGCAAGGGCGTCTGTCTCATCGCCGGCTCTTACATGCTCTTCGAGCCGGGGACGCCGCGGCCGATGCGCTACCCCGAGACGCAGACGCGCGAGGACGGGGCCGCGCTCCAGAGCGCCGACGAGCAGCCGATCCTCACGCCCGAGGGCAACGGCCCTCCCTTCATCGCCGACTTCGTCGGGACGGGCTTCCACGTCGGCGGCGGCTTCGTCGTCACCAACCGCCACCTCGTCGTCGAGCCGTGGGCCGCCAACGACGAGGTCAAGACCCTCTCGGAGAGCGTCCACGGGCAGTTCCGCCTGACGCGCATCGTCGCCTTCTTCCCCGGCCACCGCCAGCCGTTCGTGCTGCGCGTCCGGCAGAGTTCGGCGCGCGACGACATCGCCGTCGCCCAGGTTGACCCGGCGGCGCTGCCGAAGGGCGTCCCGGCCCTGCCGCTCGACAGGGACTCGGGGGCCGAGGGCATCGGGAAGTCGGTCGTGATGATGGGCTACCCGAGCGGCGAGGAGCGCCTGCTGGCGACGCTGCCCGAGGCCGAGTCGCGCAGCATCATGCAGCGCTACGGCGCGTCGGTCGAGCAACTCCTGACCTACCTGGCCGAGCGCAACTACATCAAGCCGCTCACCACGCAGGGACACATCACCGACCTCGAAGGGCGCACCATCGTCTACGACGCGCGCAACGCCGTCGGCGGCTCCGGCTCGCCGCTCTTCGGCCAGTCGGGGCGCGTCATCGGCGTCAACTTCGCCACCTTCACGGGTCTCGCCGACCAGAACTACGCCGTCCCCGTCCGCTTCCTCCTCCCCCTGCTCGCCCGCGCCGGCTGGAAGTCGCCCGAGCCGGCCGACACCGACGCCAACTCGAACGCCAACTCGAACGCCAACGCCCCCGCCAAAGACCCGCGGGCCGCGGCGAACGAGATCAAGCCGCGTTAACGATTGCGGATTGCGGATTGCGGAGTAACAGACATTGTCACTCAAGACGGACGCGGCTCTCATCAATCACAAATCCGCAATCCGCAATCCGCAATCGTCCGCGGGGCCGTTTTTGACAGGATTCGGCTTGTCGGCTAACCTTGCTTTTTTCGAAGGGGGCTTCGTATCCCCTTCGGGTAGTTAAGCTTTCATGGAGAGTTGACCGAGTTTTGTCCGCACCGGCCGCCACCGTCACGACCGCCAGCACCAGGCCCGAACTCTTCCCCGAGCAGACCACGCGCTCGTTGAGCCGCGCCCTCGTCGCCGCGGCGCTCGCCCTGCTCGTCCTCGTCGGCTTCGGCTTCCGCGCCTACCGGCTCGGGGCCGAGAGCCTCAGCGAGGACGAGCTGAACAAGGTGCGGGCCGTGGCCGAGTACCGCGAGCGCGGGCTGACGCCGGCCAACGGCGAGCACCCCTTCCTGATGAAGGCGCTGCTGACCGTCAGCATCTCGGCGGCCGAGGGCTGGAACGCGACGCGGCTCGCGCGGGAGAACCCGTCCTGGCAAATCTCCACGGAGGCGGCGGCGCGGCTGCCCGGCGCTCTGCTCGGCGCGCTCACTTCCGTCCTCATCTACCTCGTCGCGGCCGAGCTGTTCGGCGCCGAGGTCGGCCTCGTCGCCGCCGCGCTCTGGGCGCTCGGCCCCACGGCCTCCGGCTTCAACCGCATCGCCAAAGAGGACACGTTCCTCGTCTTCTTCTTCCTCCTTATGAACGTCTTCTGGCTGCGCGGCCGGCGCGTGGCGGAGGAGGGGCGCGCGCGGCCCGAGCCTTTCTACTGGGTGGCCGCCGCCTGCTTCGGGGCGATGATGGCCTCGAAGTACGTGCCGCACTTCTTCGCCATCAGCGCCGGCTACTACTACATCTTCCAGGGCGTGAAGCGGACGCGCTGGCGTCTGGGCAAGCGGAAGTGGCTCGTCTTCTTCGCCATCGCGGGCGCGGCCTTCGTCGTCTGCAACCCGACGATCCTCCTGCCCGGCACCTGGCACGAGATGCGGACGTTCGCCGGGGAGAAGCGCATCGGGCACGACGCCTACGAGTTCATGGGCGCGCTCTACCGCAACCAGATGTCGCTCTGGCTGCAAGGCTCGCCCTGGTATTTCTACTACGTCTTCATGGGCGTCAAGCTGCCGGTGCCGGTGCTCGTCGGCTTCGCCGCGGGGCTGCCGCTACTCTTCACGAGGCGGCTCGGCGACGGCCGCTACTTCCTCCTCTTCTGGCTCTTCTTCTGGTTCTTCCCCTTCACCTTCCTCGGCGGCAAATTCACGCGCTATTTCACGTTCGCGCTGCCGGCCGTGATGCTGACGGCGGCCGTCGGCGTGCAGGCCGCGGCGCAGCTCGTCTCGCGCGCCCTCGCCCGGCGCGGCGCGGGCCGGTCGGCGAGGGGCTACGCGCGCGCGGCGGTCGCGCTCGTCGCCATCTCCTTCTCGGCTTACGCCTCGGCTTCCGCGGCCCCGCACTTCCGGCTCTACACCAACGCGCTCGGCGGCGGGCGCGCGGCCGCCGGCAGTTACTTCCCGCACGACGAGTTCTACGACTCCGCCACGCGTGAGACGGCCGAGGCGGTCGCTCGACTGGCGCGAGGAGGCGCGGCCGTCGCCAGCGAGACGCCCGAACTCCTCGCGCACTACCTACGGCTCGCGGGCCGCACAGACCTGCGCTCGGTCTCGCTCTCGGACCGCGAGGCGCTGCGGGCCTTCGGCGAGGGAGACCTCATCGTCGTCGCGCGCGGCCGGCGCTACTTCAGCAACGACCAGCTCACCGCCCGGCTCCAAACGCGGGCCGCCCCGGCGGCCGACATCCGCCTCGGCGAGACGCCCGCCGCACGCGTCTACTCGCTCGACGCGAAGAATGTAGAGACCGTGACGGACGCGGCCGGTCGTTGAAATCACGTTGCTTTCGTGATGACTGTATCCGGGGTCGGGATTGCCCCTGCCCCTACACGTTTATGAACGCCGAGTGGCGGGCCGCGAGTTATTTTTCGGACAACGGCGGCTGAGTTTCGGGACATCGCAGCGGCGACCGTCGGCCGCCCCTGACCCGAAGCCTTTGAGAAGGTAGGAATTCTCCCGCGCGTCGTGTAGATTGGTAGTACCAGCGGAACGGGCGTTGCATCGGGAGGGGCACGCCGTTAACGGCCCCGCGCGGGCCGCGCCTATGGCTGTACGGCCGCGCCACGCGGCGCATACATTTCGCTCCAACAGGAGCGCTTTCGTGAGGCAGTAAGCCACGGTGAATATGACCCACGTTACCCCGAAACGGTTTGCGCGAAAGGTCTTCTCACTTGCGCTGGCCCTCCTCGCCCTCACCCCGGCCGCCCCGCTCCGCATGGCCTCGGCGCAGATCGCCAGCGTCGCCGCCTCCGACGAGGACTTGCTGCCGCGGCCCGGCCGCTCGACCCCGCTCTTCCGCATGGAGAAGACCGCGGTCGGGAGCGAGGGCGAACTGCTGACCGTCTTCGGCTCGCTCGGCGGCGCCAGCCCGGCCGCGGGGGCGGACGGGGAAGTCCCGCTCGTCAGCATCCTGCGCGACACGCTCGGCGACGAAGACCCGGAGAACGACCGCCTCCGCCACGTCTGGATGCTCACCTACACGCGGCCGACCGCCTGGCAGCGCGTCGCCTCGGCCGTGCCCTTCCTCTACGGGCGCGTCGGCGGCCGCAAGCAGGCGAGCACGAAGGGCATGCCGCCGGCCGTCATTGACCTCGCCGCGCCCGAGCGCGACGTCTGGCACCGCTTCATGTGGCTCGCGCTCCAGAACGTCCTCATCAACCCCTACGGCGTCGCCGCCAAGTCGTCCTCCTCGGCCCTGCGCGCCAACTCCGCGCGCTACCGCCAGGCGCACATCCTGCGCGCGCTCGCCATCCTCTCGCTCTACGAGGCCGAGACCGGCGAGAAGTCGCCTTTCACGCAGACCGAGGCCGAGGAGATACAGGCCCGCCTGATGCTCGCCGACCAGACCTTCGGCGGGCTTTTGGACGACGCCTACCTGGAGCGCGTCTACCAGAAGCAGCACTCGCAGTGGCTCGACACGCGCGGCCACAACTGGGAACTCCTGCGCCAGCGGGCCGAGGCCGAGGGCCTCTACTTCGAGCCGCTGGTGCTGCCCGACGGCGAGCCGACGCACGCGCTCGTGTGGGTCGCCCGCGAAGACCTCGGCAAGAACCGGGGGCGGAAATTCGAGAAGCGCTTCCTCAACATCGCGCGGCCGTGGGGCGACCGGAGGCTGGAGCGTTGGGACGGCCACACCGAGACGAGGTTTTACGACGCCGAGAACCGCCCCGTCCCCGAAGGCACGGCCGGGGCGCGCAGGGTCGAGCTGATCCCGCTCGCCCTCTACGGCCTCGACCACCCGAAGATTCCCTCCCTGCTCGTGGACTTCCGCGACGGCGGCAACCCCCGCCGGCGCGAGATGTCGCACCGCGTCATCGAGGACGTGGCCCGCCACGTCCTCGCCCTCTCGCGCTTCGGCGACCTGCACTACTTCCTCGGCCGCACCGTCTTCGACTTCGTCACCAGCCGGCGCGGCATGGACATCAACCAGCCGACGCGGCTGCGCGCCTACTCGCAGCTCAAGCTCCTGCTCTCTCTGGACGCGACGCTCGACCGCGACCTGCGCGCCGAGATCGCCAAGCGCATCGAGCGCGTCTCGCTCAACCCGCTGGAGAACGACCTCGAAGCCGAGGCGCGACTGGCGCGCCAGCAGTACGAGGCGCTGCTGGCCTACGCCGCGCGGCCCGACGGGCTGGCCGCGCGCCTCGACCGCGACCGCCGCGCCGAGATGGTCCCGCTCGCGCACGGCCGGGCCGAGCGGGTGCTCCTGCGCACGGCCTCCGCCCTCAGCCTCGGCCTCTACAAGCACCGCGAGGGCGCGCCCCGGTCGGAGGTGCGCGCGGCGCTCGGCCGCGAGCGCAAGCTCGCCTACCACGGCCGCTTCCTGCGCAAGGTCGCGAAGACGACTCCGCTCGTCGAGGTCGTCTACAACGTCGAGGACGTGCGGCGGTCGCTGCGCTTCGTGGCCGAGTCGGGGGCGCGGGCCGGGGCCTCGACGGCGCGGGCCGCCGCGCGCATCTTCTCGCAGACGAACGACGCCGAGACTAGGCGACTCTGCCTCGAAAGCCTCTACCGCATCAACAACGAGACGGCCAAGCGCGAGATGCTCGCCATCTACCGCCGCCCCGACCTCGACCCGGAGCTGCGGGCCGTGACCGAGCGATACCTGCGCGACGCCCTCCGCGAAGAGCAGCGCATCGCCCCCGCGGACGCCCGCGCCATCCTCGCCGCCGTCGGGAGATGAAGGGGATGAAACGGATTGCGGATTGCGGATTGCGGATTGCGGAGTTAACGAAGCGGGCCTCGCTAACTCCGCAATCCGCAATCCGCAATCCGCAATTTGTTCTCCTCCTTCTATCGCTTCTCTTTTTCTCCTCCCCGGCTGTCGCGGCGGCGAAGCGTGTTGTTGTTATCAAGGTTGACGGGCTGCCGCACTCCGCCGTCGAGCGGTTCGTGCGCGAGCGCGACCGGCGGACGGGCAAGAGCGTTTTGCCGTGGTTCGAGCACGTCTTCTACGAGCGCGGGACGCGGCTCTCGAACTTCTACGTGCGCGGGATGAGCCTGTCGGGGCCTTCCTGGTCGCTGCTCGACACGGGCCAGCACCTCCAGATCAAGGGCAACGTCGAGTTCGACCGTTACACGCTCCACTCCTACGACTACCTCAACTTCATCCCCTTCTGGATCGCCAACGCCGGCGGCGGGCGCGTGGACATGCCCGGCGCGGAACTCCTCGACGAGCTCGGCATCCCGCTCCTCGCCGACGCGTACCCTTACGACGAGCGCTTCGTCAGCTTCCAGCTCTACCAGCGCGGCAACCGCTGGACGACCCTCCAGCGCGGCCTCAAGAACGCCGTCTCCTCGCGCGGCCTGCGCGACTTCATAGACGAGTGGAACACCGTCGGCGTCGGCGGCCGCGACATCCTCAACGCGCAGCAGGAGCGCGAGCTGATGGAGAAGCTGCGAGACCCGCGCGTCCGCTACCTCGACTTCTACACCACCGACTTCGACCACGCCGCGCACCACAACCGCGACCGCGCCACGCAGCTCGCCGCCCTGAAGGAGCTCGACGCGCTCGTCGGCCGCATCTGGGCGGCGATCCAGGAGACGCCGCAGGCGGCCGAGACCGCGCTCGTCGTCGTCTCAGACCACGGCACCAACACCGACGAGCGCGTCTACAGCCAGGGCTACAACCTCGTCAAGCTGCTCGGCTCGGCCGGGGGCGGCGGCCACCACGTCGTCACCAAGCGGCGGCTCCTCAACGACTACGCGTTGAAGGGCATCTACCCGCTCATCCCGCTGATCTACACGACGACCGAAGAGTCCTTCTACCTCAAGGGCCGGAGCACCACCTACCCGACGGCCCTCGTGGACTTCGACGGCAACGAGCGCGCCTCCGTTCACCTGCGCGACTCGGACCTCAACCTGCTGCACATCCTCCTCCTCGAACTCCGCCGCGACCGCCTCCCCGAGCCGCTCAGGCGCGCCGCCCGCGACGCCTTCTTCGCCACGCTCGAACGCCGGCGGCCCCGGTGGCGGCGCACGTTCGAGGAGCTGCGCGCGGAGCTGGGCGCGCTGCGCAAGCTGATCGAGCGGCAGCGGCAGATAGTCGAGTCGCAGCCGAAGAAGTTCACGCAGGCCGACCGCGACGCCGGCCGCGACAAGGAGGCCCGGCGTCACTTCGCCCGGCTCGACTCCTGGGAGGCCGACGAGCGCAAGTACGCGGCCTACGCGCGGCAGCTCGCCAACCTGCTCGCGCTCGACCCGGCGCGCTTCCAGCCCTCGCGCGTCCGCGCCGAAGACCTCTTCGCGCCGGGCGCGATGGGCGACGCCAACACCATCCACGGGCTCCAGAACTACGTCGTCGGCCCCGCCGCGGGCGGCCTCGCGCTCGGCCCCGGCGGCGCGCTCGACATGGAGCAGAGCTTCCGCCGCGTCAACTACTTCGACCTCCTCGGCCGCCTCTCGGTCATCAACAACGTGCAGCCCGGCGTCGCGAGCCGGCCCGTGGACTTCGTCGCCGTCCGCGTCCCGGCCGAGGCCGTCCGCGAGGCCCTCGGCGAAGACCTCCGGGCCGACGAAGTCATCTGGCTCTACGGCGGGCGCGAGCGGCAGGCGCTCATCCTCGCGCGCACGGAAGGGGCCTTGCGCCTCCGCTACCTTCCCGTCTCCGACTTGCGGCAGGGCGCGGACGGGCGCGTCCGTCTCGGGCGCGCGGCCTGGGGGCCCGGGCTGCCCCTGAAGCTCTGGGAGGACGCGCGGCTGAGCCTTCCGAACGGGACCGACCGTGAGGGGTGGCTGTCGGGCTGGCACACCGACCTCGAATGGCTGCGCGCGGCCCACCGCACGCAATACTCGAACGCCGTCGTCGGCCTCCACGAACAGCTCGGCCGTCACCCGACCGAGGCGGCCGACGACACGTCGCCGGGCCTCGCCGAAGACGAGAGACTCCTGCGCCGCTTCCGCCGCCGGCAGCGCGAGCTGGTCGAGACCGACCTGCTCATCTTCGCCAACGACCACTGGAACTTCGACGTGCGCGGCTTCAACCCCGGCGGCAACCACGGCTCGCTCTTCCGCGTCTCGGCCCACTCGACGCTGATGCTCGCGGGCGGAGACCGGACGGGCGTCCCGCGCGGCCTCGCCGTCGAGGAGCCTTACGACAGCCTCAGCTTCATGCCGACGCTGCTCGCCCTGACCGGCCAGCTCGAAGACGGCACGACGCGCCCCGTCCCGGCCCTCTGGCGGATGGGCTACCGGCGCTTCCCCGGCCGCCTCATCCGCGAGATCTTCGAGGCCCGCGAAGAGCGGCCCGCGCCCGTCGCCGCCAACACGCCAGCGGAGGCCGCGCCTTGACACCGGCCCGCGACGAGACCGTCCCGCGCGAAGCCCCCGCGGTCGAGCCGCTCGACCTGTTCGAGGCCGAGATACACCTGACGGCCGACACCGGCGACGAGGGCGGGCGCCGCCGGGGCTGGCTCTTCTACCTGCACGCGGCGGCCTTCGCGCTCGGCGCGGCGCTTCTGGCCTACGTCGTCAACCGCATCGGCGTCGGCCCCATCGCCGAGGCGCTGCGGCAGGTCGGCTTCGGCTTCCTCGTCATCCTCGCCATCACCGGCGCGCGCCACGTCTTCCGCACCGCCTCGATGAGCCTCGCCGTCGCGCCCGAGCACCGCCGCTTCACCTTCTGGGAGGCGTACTCGACGCGGCTCGCCGGCGAGACCATCACCTTCCTGACCTTCACCGGCCCCGTCCTCGGCGAGGCGACGAAGGCGGCCCTGCTCCGCAAGCGCGTCCCGCTCTCGACCGGCGTCCAGGCGCTCGTCGTCGACAACCTGCTCTACAACCTCTCGGTCGCGCTCTTCGTCTCGGGCGGCGCGCTCGTCATGCTCGCCACGTACGATCTGCCGGACGCGGCGCGCTACCCGCTCGTCGTCATCGCGGCCGGGATGGCGGCGGTCGTCGTCGCCATCGTCGCCGCGGTCACGAGCAGCCGGATGCCTTTCACGGCCGCCGTGGACTTCCTCATCCGCGCCGGCGTCAAGCGGCGCAAGCTCTCGGGCAAGCGCGAGAAGGTTCGCGCCCTGGAGGCGGACGTTTACGACTTCTACAAGCGGCGGCCGCGCGCCTTCTTCCTGATGTTCGCCTGCGACTTCCTCGCGCACGCGACCACCGTGCTGGAAGTTTTCCTCGTCCTCGGCTGGCTCGGCTTTGAGCCGACGGCGCGCGTGGCTTACATTATTGATTCGCTGACGAAGGTCATTAACCTCGTCTTCGGCTTCGTGCCGGCCACCATCGGCGTCTACGAGGGCGGCACCGGCTTCATCCTGCACACGCTCGGCTACGCGGCGGCGACGGGCGTGACGCTCGGGCTGGTGCGCAAGGCCGGCATGATCGTCTGGGCGGCGGCGGGGTTGCTGATGCTCGTGCGCCACACCGCGCCGGGCGCGGCCCGGAAGGTGCTCGAACGCCACCCCCGCTTGCGTGAGGCTATGGACAACCTGGTTCTCTCGAACATGACGCACCGCCCGGCCCGGACGCTCGT
This sequence comes from Pyrinomonadaceae bacterium, assembly GCA_035947355.1. GTDB lineage: Bacteria > Acidobacteriota > Blastocatellia > Pyrinomonadales > Pyrinomonadaceae > QHXN01. The sequence goes on from DASZKF010000133.1 coordinate 10,633, forward strand.
CAGTGTCCTCGGCGTCGCGGTCGGCGTGCTCCTCGTCGTCTTCACGGTCGGGCTGGCGCAGGGCGTCCTGCGCGAGCGCGCGCGGCGCGAGGGCGAGGTCGGGGCCGAAATCCTCGTGCGCGCCTCCGGCTCCGTGGGGATGGGCGGCACGCAGCGCTTCACGCTCCCGGTCTCGCGCGCCGACGACATCGAGCGCATCCCCGGGGTGCGCGCCGCCGCGGCCGTCGGCCAGAAGACCGACACGAGCGACACCGGCTTCGGCATGCGCGTCGTGGACGGCATCGAGTTCGACCGCTACGCGCGCCTGACGGGGATACGCGTCGTCGAGGGGCGCGGCCTGTCCGGGTCCGGCGACGAGGCGATAGTTGACCCGATCTGGAAGGAGACGCGGAAGGCGAAGGTCGGGGACGCGGTGAAACTCTTCGAGCGGGAGTTCCGCATCGTCGGCGTCTACGAGCCGCCGGGCGGCGGCCGCATCAAGATTCCGCTCCGGACGATGCAGCAGCAGGTCGGGGCCGAGGAGGGATTCGCGACCAGCGTCCTGGTCTCGTGCCACAACCCGGCCGAGCAGGAGCAGGTGGCCGAGCGCATCCACCAGGCGTTCCCCGAGGATCAAATCCTCTTCACGCGCGACCTGCCGGAGCTGTACGCGGCGAGCGTGCCGGCCTTAAACGTCTTCATCAGCGTGGTGGTCGGGGTGGCGGCCGTCATCAGCATGCTCGTCATCCTGCTAGCGATGTACACGACCGTCACCGAGCGGACGAAGCAGATCGGCGTGCTGAAGTCTCTGGGGATGTCGAACGCGGGCGTGGCGTGGATCATCGAGCAGGAGGCGCTCCTGGTCAGCGTGCTCGGTGTCCTGCTCGGCGTCCTGCTCACGCTCGGCGCGCGCTTCCTGGTGATGAGCGCCACCACGCTGACCGTAGACATCCAGCCGCGGTGGCTCCTCATCTCGCTCGGCATCGGCCTGCTCGGCGGCACGCTCGGCGCGCTCTACCCGGCCCTGCGGGCCGCGCGGCAAGACCCGGTCGAAGCTTTGAGCTACGAATAAAATCAGCCACAGAGACACAGAGAAAAAGCAAATATAAAACCCTTGCCGGAGACTTGAGCTTTGCATCCACCGCTCAAGTCTCCGGCAAGGGTTTTGTTTTTCCTTTTCTTATCTCCGTGTCGCTGTGCCTCTGTGGCTAATTCTTCTTCGCGCTCAGCTCGCGGCGGGCGCGGGCGATGAAGGACTCGACCTCTTCGAGCGTGCGCGGGATGGCGGCCGAGAGGTTGCGGCTGCCCTCGGGCGTGACGAGAACGTCGTCCTCGATGCGGACGCCGATGTTCTTGTAGCGCTCGAAGGCGGGGCGGACGGCCGCGACGAACTTCGAGACCTCCGACGTCTTCGGAAGGTAGTCGAGCGCGTCGGCGCGGACGTAGACTCCGGGCTCGTTCGTGAAGACCATGCCCGGCTCCAGCCGCTCGTTGCCGCCGCCCACGTCGTGGACGTTCATCCCGAGCCAGTGGGTCGTGCCGTGGAAGAGCCAGAGGCGGTACTGCGGCACGGGCCTCCCGTCTATTTCGAGCGTCGCGTCGCGCCCGGTGATGAGGCCGAGCCGGAGCAGTCCGTCCTTGACGACCTCGACCGAGGCGGCGTTAACGTCGGTGAACTGCGCGCCGGGGCGGACGGCGCGCATGCCCGCCTCCTGCGCGGCCAGCACCAAGTTGTAGATGTCGGCCTGCTCCTTCGTGAACTTGCCGCTCACGGGGAAGGTGCGCGTGATGTCGGCCGTGTAGTGCGTGTACTCCGCTCCCACGTCCATCAGGATCAGGTCGCCGGGGCGGACGCGCCCCTGCGAGGCGTTGTAGTGGAGCGTCGTCGCGTTCGGGCCGCAACCGACGATCGAAGGGTAGCCCCAGTTGTCGGCGTTGCGCCGCCGGAAGGTGTAGTCCACCTCGGCCTCGACCTCGTACTCCCACCCGGCCGAGCCGGCCGCCGCCATCGCGCGCCCCAGGGCCTCGGCCGTGATGTCCACGGCGTGCTGCATGAGGCGGATCTCCGAAGGCGACTTGCGCAGGCGCATGGCGCGGAAGAGCGGCATCAGGCTGCGCACCTTGTAGCCTGACTGTCCTTGCGCCCACTCTCCGGCGAAGCGCTGCTCCTGCCGCCACTCGGGGCTTTCGCCGAACCGGCCCGACGCGGCGTCGCGCTCGGGCACGAGCAGGTGCAGCGTCGCCTCCCCGGCCGCGGCCGCCGCGTAGAGCGGGCCGAAGAGGTCGGCCGGGACGATAGCCTTCGGGCTCAGGAGGACGTTTTCCGCCGCGGGGCGGTAGGGCTGGCGGGCGCGCACGGCCCCGGCGAAAGGCTCGAACTCGCGCGCGTCCCAGACTTCCTCGACGCCGGAGATGCGCCGCGCGTCCTCGGCCGAGTACATGTAACCGTCCCAGGCCTCGCGCGCGGGGTTGCGGCGCGGCAGGAAGAGGATTTCGCGCGCGCCGGTGTTGCCGGGCAGGAGGACGAGGGTCGCGCCCTGCTGGTTGAGGTGGGTCAGGTAGAAGAGGTTGTTCTCCTGCCGGAACTCGTAGTCTACGTCGTTCGTGTAGAGCCGCGGCTCGGCGCTGAAGAAGACGGCGACGCCCTTCGCGCCGACCTCGGCGGCGACCCGCCCGCGCCGCGCCCTCAACTCCGCCTGCCGCTCCTCGTCCGTGAAGACGGGCGCGGGCGGCGCGGGCCGTATGGCCGGCGTCTCGGAGGCGACGGCCGCCGCGCCTCCCTGAGTTAAAACCGGGGGTGCGAGTAACAGCGCCAAGACCGGGATGATGACGGCGAGCCTTGCGTACAGTTTCAAGAAAAAGTCCTCCGGAAATAGGAATCAGACGCCATGTAAATTTGAGCCTGCGGAGCAGGCTCGCTGACCGTACAGCCCTCGCCGTTCGTTTGCCAAAACCCCTAATACCCGACCGGCTCGCCGGCCTGGCGCGGGTCGCTGGCGCCGAGGCGGACGCCGGTGCCCTCCTCGATCATGACGGCCTGCGCGTCGCCCATGTACCGGGGCCGCGGGGTGATGCGGTGGCCGCGCGATTCGAGCGCGCGGAAGGTGTCGGCGCTCATCCCGTAAGGCTCGTAGACGATCTCGTCCGGGAGCCACTGGTGGTGGATGCGCGGCGCGTCCACGGCCTGCTGGATGTTCATGTCGAAGTCTATGACGTTGGTGATGACTTGCAGCACGGTGTTGATGATCGTCGGCCCGCCCGGCGAGCCGACCGCGAACCACAGCGTCCCGTCCTTCCTCAAGACGAAGGTCGGCGTCATGGCCGAGAGCGGCCGCTTGCGCGGGGCGACGGCGTTGCGCTCGCCCTGGATGAGGCCGTAGAGGTTCGGCGTGCCGGGCTTCGCGGCGAAGTCGTCCATCTCGTTGTTCATCAGGATGCCGGTGCCGCGGATCGTCACCTTCGACCCGTAGCCGTCGTTCAAGGTGTAGGTGTTCGACACGCAGTTGCCGGCGGCGTCCACCACCGTGAAGTGCGTCGTCTCTTCGGACTCGGCCCCGGCGGGGCGGCCCGCCCGCACCTCCTCGCTCGTCGAGGCCCGCTCGCGGCGGATGCTCCGGCGCTGGCGCTCGGCGTAACCCTTGTCAATGAGGCCGGCGACGGGGACTTTGACGAAGTCGGCGTCGCCCATGTACTCGGCGCGGTCGGCGAAGGCGCGGCGCATCGCCTCGGCCGTCAGGTGGTAACGCTCGGAGGAAGACCAGCCGAGGTTCCGGAGGTCGAAGCCTTCGAGGATGTTGAGCATCTCGATGAGGACGGCCCCGCCCGAGGAGGGCGGCGGCATCGAGATGACCTCGAAGCCGCGGTAGGTCGTCCGCAGCGGCTCGCGCTCCTTGGCGACGTAGTTCTTCAAATCTTCGAGCGTAATCAGCCCGTTGTTGCGCCGCATGTCCTCGGCGATGAGGCGGGCCGTGCGGCCCTCGTAGAACTCCCGCGGCCCGAGGCGCTGGAGGCGGGCGAAGGTCTGGGCCAGCTCGGGCTGCCGCCACAGGCTGCCCTCCGCGTGGAAGCGGCCGTTGTTGAGATAAATCTTTTTCGAGTCGGGGTAGAGGCCGAGGCCCTCGCTGTTGCCGCGCAGCGAGCGCGCGAGGCTGTGGGGCACTGTAAAACCTTCGGCCGCGAGGCGCCGCGCCGGCTCGACGAGCTGCGGCCAGGTGAAGCGCCCCGACCCGTACTTCTTCAAGGCCAGCTCCATCCCGGCGACCGTGCCGGGCACGCCCGAGGCGCGGTAGCCGAGCGTCGAGGAGCCCTCGCCCTTGATCAGCTCGCCCCGCGCGTCGAGGTAGACGTCGCGGTGCGCGGCGGCCGGCGCCATCTCGCGGTAGTCAATCGCGGTGGCGCGCCCGTCCCTCAGGCGGATCATCATGAACCCGCCGCCGCCGAGGTTGCCGGCCGAAGGGTAGGTCACGGCCAGCGCCAGCGCCACGGCCACGGCCGCGTCCACGGCGTTGCCGCCGCGCCTGAGCACGTCCACGCCGACCTGCGACGCGATCTTGCTCGTCGAGGCCACCATCCCCCGCCGCGCGCGCACCGGCTCGCGCGACGCCGCGCGCGACGCGGGCGCGACCGGCGCGAGGAGGGGGACGAGGGCGAGAAAGAATCTGACGAGTTGTCTCGACCGCATGGCCTTCACCTCACAGTTTCAGCTCCATGAACAGGCTCCCGCCGACGGGGTTGAAGCGGTAGGGCTCTATCTCCCGGAAGCCGAGCGAGCGGTAGAGGGCGATGGCCTCGCGCATCGAGGGGAGCGTGTCGAGGCGCATCCGCTCGTAGCCGATGGCGCGGGCCTCGCCGATGATCGCCTCGGCGAGCCTGCGCCCCGCGCCCGTCCCCCGCGCCTCCGGCCGCAGGTAAAGGCGCTTCATCTCGCAGACGGCCTCGTCAATCTTCCGCAGCGCGACGCAGCCGAGCGGCCGCCCGCCCTCCGTGGCGAGGAGCAGCCGGCCGTCGGGCGGCGCGTAGTCGCCGGGCAGTCCGCGCAACTCGGCCTCGAAGTTCTGGAAGCAGAGTTCAACGCCGGTGGCGGCCGCGTACTCCTCGAACAGCCGCCGCGCCTCCTCCACCTGCGCGGCCGACTCTGCCTGTATCAACTCCATGACGCCCGCACCTTACAGGGTTGCGACCAGGGCCGCGAGCAGCGCGCCGCGGCGGACGACCGCTTCGGCCTCGATGTGTTCGTGCGCCGCGTGCGCACCGTCGCCGTCAACGCCGAGGCCGTCGAGCACGGCCGCCCCGCAGGCGGCGGCGAAGTTCCCGTCCGAGGCCCCGCCGACGCTCGCCTCCCCCAGCTCGAAATCCAGCGCGGCCGCCGCCGCCCGCGCCCTCTCGAACAGCTCGGCGACCCGCGGCGTGCGTTCGAGCGGCGGCCGGTTGATGCCGCCCTCGACCGCGAGCCGCACGCGCCGGTCGAAGGGCTGCGCGCCGCGGATCGCCCGCTCGACGCGGCGCGCCTCTTCCTCGGTGGCGAACCGCACGTCTATCTCGGCCGACGCCTGCTCGGCGACGACGTTGGCGCGCGTGCCACCGTGGACGACGCCGACGTTGACGGTCGTCCCCCGCGAGGGTTCGGCCAGCGCGCAGACGCGTCCGATCTGCCGCGCGATCTCGTGCACGGCGCTCGCGCCCTTCTCCGGGTCGAGGCCGGCGTGAGCGGCCCGCCCCTCGGCCTTCAAAGTGAAGAGGCCCGTCCCCTTGCGCGCCGTCTTGGCGCGGCCGCCGGGTGCGGGCGGCTCCAGAACCAGCACGTACTCTGCGCGGCGCGCCTCCTCCTCTACGAGCGCCCGCCCGCTGAAACTCCCCGTCTCCTCGTCGCAAGTCAGCAAAAGCACTACGGGGCGGCCGGGCCGGAGGCCCAACTCCGCGCACGCGCGCAGGGCTTCGACGGCCACCGCGCAGCTCGCCTTCATGTCGAAGACGCCGGGCGCATAAATTCGCCCCGCCTCTTCGCGCCAGGGCCGCGCCGCGAGCGTGCCCTTCGGGTGCACCGTGTCCGTGTGGCCGAGCAGCAGCAGCGGCCGCCCCGCGCCCCCGAAGGCGCGCGCGCGGAAGTGTACCCCGTACCCGCCGGGAGTTTCGATGCGCTCGGTGGAGACGACGCCGGGGACGGCTTCGGCCGCGGACGCCAGCAGGTCGGAGACGGTGCGACTCCCGGCCAAGTCGCCGGAAGGGGACTCGACCTCGCAAAGGGAGCGGATAAAGGAGAGAACGTGCTGACGACGCCGCCCGAAATGTTCGAGCAGCCGCCGCGCCGACGCATTGTCCAGTCGCTCAGACATTCTTCGATCAGATTAGAGCCCGACTGCGATCAGGTCTGTAGGGGCGGACTTGTCCCCGCCCGGACGACGTGGGTGACATTCAACCTTGATTCGACTCGCCGGTTGAGCGGGCCGCGGACTTGCCCCGCCCCTACGGGCCCGCGACATACTCTTCAAACCTTTGCGTCAGCGCCTCGACGCGGCGGCGGTTGACCTCGTGGCCGATGCCGGGCGCGGCGGGCGCGCGGATGGTTCCGCGGGGCGTGACGGTGACGGGCGGCTCGATGATGTCTTCCTCCCAGTAGCGGGCGCTGGCCGAGACGTCGCCGGGGAGCGTGAACCCTTCGAGCGTCGCCATCGCGACGTTGTGCGCGCGGCCGACGCCCGACTCCAGCATCCCGCCGCACCAGACGGGGACGCCGGCCCCGCGGCACACCTGTTCGACCCGCCGCGCCTCCGCGTGCCCGCCCACCCGGCCGAGCTTGACGTTGACGACGCGGCACGCGCCTAGGGCGAGCGCCTTGCGCGCGTCGTCGTGCGAGCGCACGGACTCGTCGAGGCAGACCGGCGTCTCGATCTGCTCCTGGAGCCGCGCGTGGTCGTACATGTCGTCGTAGGCGAGCGGCTGCTCGACCATCAGGAGGCGGTGCGCGTCGAGCGCGCGGAAGAGCGGCGCGTCCGAGAGCGTGTAGGCCGAGTTGGCGTCCACCATCAGGAGGATGTCGGGGAAGCGCGCGCGCACGGCCCCGACGACTTCCCTGTCCCAGCCGGGCTTGATCTTGATCTTGATGCGCTGGTAGCCGTCCGACAGCTCGCGGGCGATCTTGTCCAGCAGCTCGGCGTGCGAGTCCTGGATGCCGATGGAGACGCCGCACGGAATCTCCTCGCGCGCGCCGCCGAGGTGGCGCCAGAGCGGGACGCCGAGCCGCCGCGCCTCCAAGTCCCAGCAGGCCGTCTCGACGGCCGCCTTCGCCATCCGGTGTCCGCGCACGCGCGCCATCAGGGGGCCGACCTCGGCGGCCGACCCGACCTCGCGCCCCAGGACCATCGGGGCCAGGAAGTCGCGCGTCACCTCCCAGGCGCCGTCAATCCACTCCTCGCTGTAGAAAGGCCCCTCGCCGGCCGTGCACTCGCCCCAGCCCTCGCCGCCATCGCGGTCGAGGACACGCGCGAGCAGGATGCGGCGCTCGACGGTGCGCCCGAAGCTGGTCTCGAAGAAGTGCCTGAGACGCAAACGTATCTCGCGCACCTCAAGCCGCTCGATGTTCATGCGGGCAAAGACTCCGGCAAGGAATATGCCGTTGATATTAACGCGAGTCCGGAGCGAACTCCAAAGAGAAGGGGCGGCCGCCAGTGGCCGCCCCCCCCGCGCCGGACTTGTGCCCTCACTCACTCGGTGGTCGTGGACTCCTGGCCGTGCAGGGCGGCGTGCATCGTGTGCCACGGCAGGCTCGCGCACTTGACGCGGACGGGGAAATTCCTGACCGAAGCGAAAATCTTTAGATGGCCGAGCTGGTTCGGCGTCGCCTCCTCGTCCAGCTCGCCCAGCACCATCCGGTGGAACTCGCCGAAGAGCGCCTCGGCCTCGGCCCTGGACTTCCCCTTCAGCTTCTGCGTCATCATGCTGGCCGCCGCTTTGGAAATCCGGCACCCCTCGCCGGTGAAGCTGATGTCCTTGATCGCGTCGCCGTCGAGCGACAGGTAGACGACGAAGTTGTCGCCGCAGACCGGGTTGTGCCCTTCGGCCCGGCCGCTCGGCGACTCCATCGGCCGGAAGTTGCGGGGCCTCTTGTCATGGTCGGCCATGACCTCGTCGTAGAGTTCGTAGAGTGATGACATGACTAGCCGAGTATCTCGATCACCTTCTCGACGCCGCGGACGAGGGCGTCAACCTCCTGCCTCGTGTTGTAGAAGGCGAACGACGCCCGCGTCGTGGCCGGCACGTTGAAGTGCTTCATCACCGGCTGGGCGCAGTGGTGGCCGGCCCTGACCGCGACCCCCTCGTGGTCGAGGATCGTCCCGATGTCGTGCGGGTGCATGCCTTCGATGACGAAGGCCAGGACGCTCGCCTTCTCGCGCGCCGTCCCGATGACGCGGACGCCCTCGAGGGCCGTGAGCCTCTCGGTCGCGTAGGCCAGCAGCTCCTGCTCGTAAGCCTGGGCGGCCGCGCGGTCGAGGCCGGTCAAGTAATCAATCGCCGCGCCGAGGCCGATCTGCGAGGCGATGGCCGGGGTGCCGGCCTCGAACTTGTCGGGGATGTTGGCGTAGGTGCTCCGCTCGAAGGTCACGGTGCGGATCATCGAGCCGCCGCCGATGAAGGGATTCATCTGCTCCAGCCACTCGGCCTTGCCGTAGAGGACGCCGCTCCCGGTCGGCGCGAACATCTTGTGGCCGGAGATGGCGTAGAAGTCGCAGTCCAAGTCCTGCACGTCTATACGGAGGTGGGGCGCGCCCTGCGCGCCGTCCACCATCACGGGGACGCCCAGTCGGTGGGCGCGGGCCGTGATCTCCTTGACGGGGTTGATGGTCCCGAGCGCGTTCGAGACGTGGCCGACGCAGACGAGGCGCGTGCGCTCGTTCAGGAGGGCGTCGAACTCGTCGAGGACGAGCTCGCCCGCGTCGTTCATCGGGATGACCCGCAGGCGCGCGCCCTTCTCCTCGCAGAGCATCTGCCACGGCACGAGGTTCGAGTGGTGCTCCATCTCGGAGACGACGACCTCGTCGCCCTCCCGGACGAACTTCCGGCCGTAGCCGTGCATGACGAGGTTGACGCCCTCGGTGCAGCCGCGGACGAAGATGCACTCGCGCGCCTCCCGCGCGTTGATGAAGCGGCGCACCTTCTCGCGCGCGCCCTCGTAGGCCGAGGTGGCGCGCTGGCTCAGGTAGTGGACGCCGCGGTGGATGTTCGAGTGCTCCTCGCGCAGGTACTTCGCGCCGCGCTCGATGACGATCTGCGGCACCTGCGCCGAGGCCGCGTTGTCGAGGTAGACGAGCGGCTTGCCGTAGGCGGTCTGCCGCAGCACGGGGAAGTCCTCGCGGACGCGCTCGACGTCCCAGCCGGCGGCGCCCTTGATCGGGGTCTGTTCGGTCGCAATCATCGCTTTCTCTCTCAGGCTTCCAGGCGGGCGTGCAGGCGGTTGAGGATGGCACCGTCGAGCTGCGCCCGGATGGAGTCGAACTTGATCTTCCCGACGATCTCCTCGGCGAAGCCGTAGGTCAGGAGGTTGCGCGCGAGGTCGGGGTGGAGGCCGCGGCTGAGGAGGTAGAACAGCTCCTCCTCTTCGAGTTGGCCGACGGTCGCGCCGTGCGCGCACTTCACGTCGTCGGCGAAGATTTCGAGCTGCGGCTTGGTGTCGACGCGGGCCTCGGCCGAGAGCAGGAGGTTCTTGTTGCTCTGCACGGCGTCGGTCTGCTGCGCGTCGCGGCGGACGAAGACGCGGCCGTTGAAGACGGCGCGGCTCCGGCCGTCGAGGATGCCCTTGTAGTTCTGGCGGCTCGTGCCGCGGGGCCGCGGGTGGTCTATGAGCGAGTGCGTGTCGGCGTGCTGCCCGTCGCCGACGATGTAGAGGCCGTCCACGCGGCACTCCGCGCCCTCGTCTTCGAGGCGGACTTCGATGTCGTGCCGGGAGAGGCGCGCGCCGAGCGTCACGGTCGTCAGGTCATAGTAGGCGTCGCGGCCCACCCCGGCGCGGGTCGAGGCGACGTGGAAGGCGCGCTCGCTCTCGCCCTGCACCTTGCAGTGCGTGACGCGCGCGCCCTCGCCGACCGTGACCTCGACGACGGCGTCCGTGAAGTAAGAGTTGTCGTCCGCCGCCGCGTAGCTCTCGATGATGTCGAGGACGGAGCCGCGCCCGGCCAGGACGAGGACGCGCGGGAACGTCGCCGCCTCGCCCCGCGCCGAGAGGAAGAGCAGTTGCAGCGGCACCCCGGCGCGCGCGCCCGCGGGGACGAAAAGGAACGCGCCGCCCGCCGTGAAGGCCGTGTTGAGCGACTCGAAGGCCGATGCCCGGCGCGGCGTCTCTAATTTTTCGCGGACGGCTTCGGAGTGCTCGCCCCGGAGGGCTTCGGCCAGGTCGAGCGCGACGACGCCCGCCGGGAGCGCGTCGAGCGCCGAGAATTCGGGCCGGAAGCGGCCGTCCACGAAGACGAGCCGGCTGCGGCGCGCCTCTTCGTAAACGAAACGCTCGACCGACTCGGCGTCGAGGTCTTCGGCCGGCCCTTCGGCCGGGAGGAACGCGGCGCGCGCGACGGGCGCGACGTTCGTGTACTTCCAGTCCTCCTCGGCCGTGGTCGGGAAGCCCGCCTCCTCGAACCTCTCCAGCGCTTCCTCTCGAAGACTAGCGAGCCACGCCGGCTCGCCTTCGAGGCCGGCGGCCTCGAAGGCTTCGCGGTACAAACTCTTCTCTTTAATCGCCTGTGACATGTATTTAAAGAAGGTGCTGGGTGTTAGGTTTTGGGTACTGGGAAAACAACTTGTCTTCCCCGGCACCTAGCGCCCGAAACCCGAAACCCTTGTTACGCCCCGATGGCCGACTGCTGCCGGCCGGCCTCTTCCCTGATCCAGTCGTAGCCCTTCGCCTCCAGCTCCAGCGCCAACTCCTTGCCGCCGGAGCGGACGATGCGGCCGCGGTAGAGGACGTGGACGAAGTCCGGCACGATGTAGTTGAGCAGCCGCTGGTAGTGCGTGACGAGGACGACGGCGTTGTCAGCCGTGCGCAGCTTGTTGACGCCGTCGGCGACGACGCGCAGGGCGTCAATGTCGAGGCCCGAGTCGGTCTCGTCCAGGACGGCGAGCTTCGGCTCCAGCACGGCCATCTGCAGAATCTCGTTGCGCTTCTTCTCGCCGCCCGAGAAGCCTTCGTTGACCGAGCGCGACATGAAGCTGGCGTCCATCTCGACGAGGCGCGCGCGCTCGGCCAGGAGGTCTTTGAACTCCAGCGGGTCGAGCTCCTCCTCGCCGAGGTGCTTCCGCTTCTCGTTGTACGCGAGGCGGAGGAACTGCGAGTTCGAGACGCCCGGCACCTCCACGGGGTACTGGAAGGCGAGGAAGACGCCCTTGCGCGCGCGCTCGTCGGGCGCGAGTTCGAGCAGGTTCCTGCCCTCGAACAAGACCTCGCCCCTCGTCACCTCGTACGCCGGGTGCCCCGCCAGAATCTTCGCCAGCGTGGACTTCCCCGACCCGTTCGGCCCCATGATGGCGTGCGTCTCGCCGCGGTTCACCTTCAGGCTGATCCCCCGCAGAATCTCCTTGCCCTCGACTGTCGCGTGCAGATCACGAATCTCTAACACAGTAAATTTTCTCCGAAAATTTCCGGGTGTCGGGTGACAGGTGCCAGGGAAGCGCTTGCTTCTACCGGCACCCGGCACCCGGCACCTGAAACCCGTTTTTATCCAACGCTGTTCTCAAGCTTGAGGCCGAGGAGGCGCTGCGCCTCGACGGCGAACTCCATCGGGAGTTCGCGGAAGACGTCCTTGCAGAAGCCGTTGATGATTAAGGAGACCGCGTCCTCCTGCGAGATGCCGCGCTGCTGGAGGTAAAAGAGCTGCTCCTCGCTGATGCGCGAGGTCGTGGCCTCGTGCTCGACGCGCGCCGTGTTGTTCATCACCTCGATGTAGGGGAAGGTGTTCGCCCCGCACTTCGAGCCGATGAGCATCGAGTCGCACTGCGTGTAGTTGCGCGCGCCCTCGGCCCCGCCCAGGACCTTCACCAGCCCGCGGTAGGAGTTGTTCGAATGCCCGGCCGAGATGCCCTTCGAGACGATTGTGCTGCGCGTGTTCTTGCCGATGTGGATCATCTTCGTGCCGGTGTCGGCCTGCTGCGCGTGGTTCGTCAGCGCCACCGAGTAGAACTCGCCGATGGAGTTGTCGCCCTGGAGGATGCACGAGGGGTACTTCCAGGTGATGGCCGAGCCGGTCTCGACCTGCGTCCACGAAATCTTCGAGTTCCGCCCCCGGCACGCGCCGCGCTTGGTGACGAAGTTGTAAATGCCGCCGCGGCCCTCCTCGTCGCCCGCGTACCAGTTCTGCACGGTCGAGTACTTGATCTCGGCGTCGTCCAGGGCGACCAGTTCGACGACGGCCGCGTGCAACTGATTCTTGTCGAACTTCGGCGCGGTGCAGCCTTCGAGGTAGGAGACGTAGGCGCCCTCCTCCGCGACGATGAGCGTGCGCTCGAACTGGCCGGACTCCTGGTTGTTGATGCGGAAGTAGGTCGAAAGCTCCATCGGGCAGCGAACGCCCCGGGGAACGAAGACGAACGAGCCGTCGGAGAAGACCGCGCTGTTGAGCGCCGCGAAGTATTTGTCGCCGACGGGCACGACCGAGCCGAGGTACTTCTTGACCAGCTCGGGGTAATCCTTAATCGCCTCGGTGAAGGAGCAGAAGACGACGCCGTGCGCCTTCAGCTTCTCCTTGTAGGTCGTGGCGACCGAGACCGAGTCGAAGACGGCGTCGACGGCGACGCCGGCGAGCTGCTTCTGCTCGGTCAGCGGGATGCCGAGCTTCTCGAACGTGCGCAGCAGCTCCGGGTCGACCTCGTCGAGGCTCGCCTTCGTCGCCTTCTGCTTCGGCGCGCTGTAGTAGATGATGTCCTGGTAGTCCACCTCCGGGTACTTGATGTTGGGCCAGTGCTTCGGCTCCTTCATCTTCAGCCACTGGCGGTACGCCTTCAGGCGGAATTCGAGCATCCACTCCGGCTCGCCCTTCTTCTCGGAGATGAGGCGGACGGTCCCTTCGCCCAGGCCCTTCGGGATCACGTCCGACTCGATGTCGGTGACGAAGCCGTACTTGTATTCCTTGTTTGTCAGCAGCTCGATTGTGCTCATCTGATGATCGCTTCCCTTAAAGACTTCCCCGTCCTGACTTATGAAAACCTACTGCGCGCCGGTGGCCGACGGACTCGGCCGC
>DASZKF010000134.1:0-2596 GCA_035947355.1 Pyrinomonadaceae bacterium
GATGATGAGGTTCGCGACCGTGTCGTCGATCGGCGTGCCGAGGAAGACGATGTTGTCGCGCAGGAGGCGCGAGTAGACGTCCGAGTAGCGCTCGCCGCGCGGCGTCTGCTCGAAGACGGTCGGGTTCGGGATGTACTGCTCCGGGATGCCTCTCATGGAAACCTCTCCGGACTGGCAACAAAAATTCGGAGACCCGAAACTCCACACTGGAAATTTCAAATCTCCGAACGGTTTATTCGGCGCCCGCGCCCTCGGCCTGCTCCGCCTCTTCGTCGCGCCACTCCTCTTCGCGGACGATGGCGTGTTGGACGAGAAGGTCGAGTGCCTTGCGGTTGCGCAACCTGTCGGCGATGCTACGTTCGCCCCCCTGCTTTGTCAAGGAGGCCCGCACCTGCTCGGGCGTCTGGCGCGTGCCCTCGGCGATGGCCCGGATTTCGGCCTCGACCTCCTCCTCCGAGACCTCTATATTCTCGGCCTCGGCGACGCGCTCCAGGAGCATTTCGCCGCGCACGTCCTCGCCGGCGCGCTCGCGCACCACGTCGCGCAGCGCCTCCCAGTTCACGTCCTCGCCGCGCGGGTCCAGGCCCCGCCGCATCATGTCGCGCAGCGTGGCCTGCAGCATCTGGTTGGCGCGGTAGGAGACGAACGTCTCGGGCACCTCGAACTGGTGGCGCTCGATGAGGCGCGAGAGGATTTCGTCGCGCAGGCGGTGCTCGCTCTCGCCCTCGGCGTTCCTCGTCAGGTTCTCGCGGACGCGCTCGCGCAGCCGCTCGACCGTGTCGACGCCCTCCTCGCCGAGGCTCTTGACCCACTCGTCGTCCAGCTCGGGCAGTTCCTTGCGGCGCACGGCCGTGACGGTCGCCGTGTACTCGACGGTCTTGCCCGCCAGGCCCTTCGAGGTGAAGTCCTCGGGGTAGGCGACCGTGAAAGTCCTGACCTCGTCGGGGCGCACGCCCGAAAGGTTCTCGGTGAAGGCCGGGAGCACGCCGTCGCCGCCGAGGACGACGTCCACGTCGTCGGCCTTGATGTCCTCGTCGGAGGCGGGTTCGACGTAACGGCCCTGGATGTCGGCCGTGACGGTGTCGCCCTCGGCGGCGGCGCGGTCTTCGACGGGCTGGAGCGCGGCCGAGGCCTCGCGCAGGTTGTTGACGACGGCCTCGACGGCCTCGTCCGTGACGGGCCGCACGCGGCGGGCCGCCTCAATGCCCTTGTACTCGCCGAGCGTGACTTCGGGGAAGACCTCGACGTGCGCGTGGAGCGAGACCGGCCCCTCGCCGAGCCGCTCGACGCTCTCGTCGTCGAGGTGCACTTCGGGCTGGCCGATCACGTCGAGGCCGCTCTCGCGGATGGCCCGCTCGACGGCCTGCGGGACGAGCCGCTGCAACACGTCCGCGCGGATGTCCTTCTTGTAGCGCGCGCGCACGACGGCCACCGGCGCGTGGCCCTTGCGGAAGCCGGGCACCGTGGCGGCCCGCGCGTACTCGCCCGCGACGCGCTCGAACTCGGCCCGCACCTGCTCGGCCCCGATCTCGATCTTGATCTCCTTGCGCGTCTGCGAGTGGTCGACGATTTCAGTCTTCATAAACACCTCGGGAAATGATGAATGCGGAATGATGAATGATGAATTGAAGACAAGTTATCAGTTACCAGTCGTCAGTTATCAGTGAAGGCAAAAAACTGATGACTGACGACTGATAACTAATTCATCATTCCGCATTCCGCATTCATTAGTAGATGCCGGGGGCGGGACTCGAACCCGCACGCCTTGCGGCAAAGGCTCCTAAGACCTTCGTGGCTGCCAATTACACCACCCCGGCGTCGTCCTCAAAAAAAAGAGATTAATGGATAGGGGTTTGAATGTCTAGCAAGAGGCCGTCGCGGCGCGTTCGGCCGGGCGCGGGCCTGTGGTAGTATCCGCTCGCGCGCCCCGGAGCCTTCACCTTCACGCCGGACGGGAGAACTTCTCATGCGCCACGCTCCGGTCTTCGGCCCCCGCGGCAGCCGCCTCCTCGCAGCCCTCCCGCGCCCGGCCTTCGAGCGCCTGCGCCCACGGATGAGGGCCACGCAGTTCCCCAAGGGCCGCATTATCTACGACGTGGGAGACGAGGCGCACGAAGCCTACTTCCCGCTCAACGGGATGCTCTCGATGCTCTCCATCGCCGAGGACGGCTCGACCGTCGAGGTGGCGATGGTCGGCCGCGAGGGGATGGCCGGGCTCCCGCTCATCCTCGGCGCCGGGCGGATGCCCTTCCGCGTGATGGCGCAGTTCCAGACCAACGTGCTGGCGCTCGGCGGCCGCGCCTTCCGGGCCGAGTTCGCGCGCGGCGAGCAGTTCCAGCAGTTGATGCTGCGCTACGCGCACACGCTCGTCACGCAGATCGCGCAGTCGGCCGTCTGCAACCGCTTCCACACGGTCGAGGCCCGGCTCTGCCGCTGGCTGCTCATCACGCGCGACCGCGTCCAGGCCGACACCTTCTCGCTCACTCAGGAGTTCATCTCGCAGATGCTCGGCGCGCCGCGCACCGCCGTCACGATGACCGCGGGCCGCGTCCAGCGCCGCGTCCTCATCCGCTACAGCCGCGGCCGCATCAGCATC
>DASZKF010000135.1:0-1549 GCA_035947355.1 Pyrinomonadaceae bacterium
TACGTGTTTCGGGTTTCGAGTTCGCGGGGTGTAACTTGAGTCATTCAACTCACCCCAAACGAACTCGAAACCCGAAACTCGTAACCCGAAACTTTTTTCTCCGCCCCGCGATTGAGTTCGCGCGCGGATTGCGCGTTAGCCGGCGAGAGTGTGAACCGGCTCCCCTGTCACCGTCGCCCCCGGCCGGAGCCTTAACTCCTCGCGCACCCGCCGCGCCCTCCCGCGCGGCCCCGTCCCCGAGCCATCTCGCATGTTCCTCAAACCCCACCACAAGGAGACGTGAGCATGAAACCGATGCTGAAAATTCTCGCCGTCCTGACCCTCTCCCTCTGCGCCGGCCGCGCGCACGCGCAGACCTACCAGATCGTCGGCACCGAGACCGCCGTCGTCGCCGACGACCTCGTCCGAACCGTCACCACCGTGCAGGTCGGGACGAACCCCCTCGACCGCTTCCTCATCACGCGCGTCTCGAAGGACGTGCCGGCCGGCTCCCTCCAAGGGACTCTCCTGCTCCTGCCGCCGCTCGGCAGCGGCTTCCAGAATTACGAGGTCGGCGACGGCGGCGACTACAACCGCTCGTTCGCCGGCTTCTTCGCCCGTCGCAACTTCGACGTCTGGGGCTACTCGCAGCGCGTGCAGGGGCTCGCCGCCGGGACGTGCGAGAGCCTCGCGGCCGACTGCTCGCCGATGGCCGGCTGGGGCCTGCAAACCATCGTTGACGACGTGGCCTTCGTCCGCCAGCAGATCGAACTCGCGCGCCCCGGCGAGAAGCCGGTCGTCGGCGGACTCTCGCTCGGCAGCATCGCCTCGATAGCCACCATCAACGCCCACCCGGCCGACTACGCCGGGGCGATCCTCATTGACGGAACCTTGTACGACGGAGACCCCGCGGTGCGCGCCATCAACGCCGACTTCTGCGCCGCCTTCGAAGATCAGTTGGCGAACGGCGTCTTCTACGACGGGCAGGGGCTGCCCGGCTTCAAGCTCGTGAGCCACCTGGCCGAGACCGACCCCGACGGCCCGACGCCGCTGCCCGGCTTCCCGCCGGGCTTCACCAACCACCGCGCGTGGGTGGCCGCGATGGCCGCGCCGCCCCTGACGCCGACGACGCCGCGGCCCGGCTACTTCTTCCTCGCCGGCAGCGTCGAGGAGGACAGGTTCTTCTACGCCGACGAGCCGCTGGTGCACGCCAACATCCGCGGGTTCGTGGACTACGTGGCGACGCGCACGGTGCGCGACGTGAGCTGCGGGCTGGCGGGCGAGACGACCTTCTCGGACAACCTCCACAGCTTCACGGGGCCGGTCATCATGTTCGCCGGCGGGCGCGGGTTCGGGACGGGGATGACCGACACGGCGGCGCTGCTCTCCTCTTCGGAGCTGACGCTCGACTACCGCGAGGAGTACGGCCACGTTGACCACGTCTTCTCGACCCGGCACCTCCAGGAGGTCGAACACCCCGTCCTCTCCTGGCTGCTGCAGGACGTTTGGGAGGGCGGCGGACAGTAGCGGCCGCGGCCGGCGGAGCAATTTACCGGCGAACGTTTAAAGG
>DASZKF010000136.1:0-13324 GCA_035947355.1 Pyrinomonadaceae bacterium
CGAGTTCGAGCGACGTGGATTGCGCCTTTCAACTCACGCGGCACAAACTCGAAACCCGAAACTTTATGAATTACCGCTTGACCATCCAATACGACGGGACGGAGTTCCACGGCTGGCAGGCGCAAGGTGACAGGCGCACGGTGCAGGGCGAGCTGGCGCGGGCCTTGTCTCTGGTCGAGGGGGGCGAGGTCTCTGTGCACGGGGCGGGGCGGACGGACGCGGGCGTGCACGCGGAAGCGCAGGTGGCGAGCGTGAGCCTCACGCGCGCGGTAGCGCCCGCCAAGCTGCGCGACGCGGTGAACGGGAACACGGGGCGGGACGTGCGCGTCGTGGAGGTCAGCGAGGCGGCCGAAGAGTTCCACGCGCGCTTCGACGCGAAGGGGAAGACTTACTGTTACCGAGTCTTCAACGAGCGGTTCGCCTCGCCCTTCTGGCTGCGCTACTCGCACCACGAGGCGCGGGCGCTCGACCTGGGCGCGATGCTTCGGGCCGCGCCGCCCTTCGTCGGCCGTCACGACTGGACGGCCTTCTCGGCGGCGCAGTCCGACGCGCGCTCGCGGGCGCGCGAGGTGACGCGGCTCGATGTCGTCGAACGCCACAGCCGGCGGGGCCGCGGCCGCCTCATCGAGATACGCGTCAGCGCCGAGGGCTTCCTCCGCTACATGGTGCGCTCCATCGCGGGCGCGCTCCTCGCCGCCGGGCGCGGCGAGCTCAGCGAGGACGACCTCCGCCGCGCCATCAAAACCGGCGAGCGCCCCCACGCCGTCACGACCGCGCCCGCGCACGGCCTGACGCTCGAAGAGGTTCACTACTGAGTTCAAGTTCGGAACAGAAGCCCGACCGTGTGGGAGGGCGTCTCAAGTCATCTGTAGATGTCTCTGACGAGGCACAAGACGCCCTCCCTCCCGGTCGGGCTTCTGAACGCGGTCTGTAACTCGAAACTGCTTTTAATTCGTCATAGCACTTTAAACTTTAAAGTAGTTCGATTAAGATGCTCGGCGGGCCGTGGGCGGGTCGGGTCGGTAGTCGTGGAAAAGGGTCGCATGCTCGCTAACTTTGCGGAGGTCGTGGAGCGGGGGTCGCGCGACGAGGCGCTGCTGGCGCGGGTCGATTGGTCGCGGCTGCCGCGCCACGTCGCCATCATCATGGACGGCAACGGGCGCTGGGCTGCGCGCCGCGGCCAGCAGCGCGTCGCGGGCCACCGGGCCGGCGTCGAGAGCGTCCGCTCCTCGGTAGACACGGGCGCGCGGCTCGGCCTCGAGGCGCTCACGCTCTACGCCTTCTCGACCGAGAACTGGAAGCGGCCGCGCCTCGAAGTCGAGGCGCTGATGCGCATGCTCAAGCGCTACCTCCGGCTCGAGCTCGAAGAGATAGACCGCCAGAACATCCGCTTCCAGGCCATCGGCCGCACCGAGCAGCTCCCGGCCAGCGTGCAGCGCGAGCTCGAGCGCGGGATGGAGCGCACGGCCGGCAACACCGGCATGACGCTGAGCGTCGCGCTCAACTACGGCGGGCGGGCCGAGATCGTTGACGCCGTCCGCGCCGCCCTCGCCGCGCTGCCGGCCGAGGGCCGCGCGCCCGCAGAGATCACCGAGGCCGACATCGAGCGCCACCTCTACACGGCGGGGCTGCCCGAGCCCGACCTGCTCGTCCGCACGAGCGGCGAGCTGCGCATCTCGAACTTCCTCCTGTGGCAGGCCGCCTACAGCGAGATTTACGTCACCGAAACCCTCTGGCCCGACTTCCGGCGCGCGCACCTGCTCGAAGCCGTCGTCGAATTCCAGCGCCGCGACCGCCGCTTCGGCGGCCTCCAGCTGGTCGCGAATGCGAAATGAAAAAGTAGACAGTAGACAGTAGACAGTAGGCTCCGCGCTACGACGACTGACGCCGACACCCGGAAGATTCATTAGCGAATGTATTTCTACTGACTACTGACTACTGTCTACTGTCTACTGCATGACCTCCCGTCTCGCCACCGCCGCCGTCGCGCTCCCGGTTCTGATCGCCTCCGTCGTCTTCCCGCCGCTCAAGGTCTTGTTCGTCGTCATCGCCGTGGCCGCGATGGTGGTGGCGCTCTACGAGTTCTGGTTCCTGACGAAGCGCGTGGGGGCGAGGCCGGACGTGGTCGTCGGGTACGCGGCCGCGGCGGCGCTGCTCGTCGCCTTCTTCTTCAACGAGCCGGCGCTGCTCGTCTTCGTCGTGCCGGCGCTGGTCATCGCGGCTCTGACGGCCGAGATGCTGCGCGGCGCGCCGTTCGACAAGCTGATCCTCTCGACGGGCGCGACCGTCCTCGGCGTGCTCTACGTCGTGCTCCTCGGCGGCTTCCTCGTCGCCGTACGCACCGGCTTCCCCGAAGTCTTCGCCCCCGCGGAGGGGTACTGGGTCTCCGAGCGGCTCATAGACAAGACGCTCTCGACGCACCTGCTCGGCTTCTTCCTCCTCGTGCTGATGGGGTCGGACACGGGCGCGTACTACGCGGGCCGCGCCTTCGGCAAGCGCAAGCTCGCGCCGAAGATCAGCCCCGGCAAGACCTGGGAGGGCGCGGCCGGCGGGATGCTGGCGAGCCTCCTGGCGGCGGCCATCGCGCACTTCTGGTTCTTCCCCGAATTCTCTTTGGGCGCGGCGCTGCCGCTCGCCGCCGTGATGAACGTGCTCGGCGTCGTCGGCGACCTCTCCGAGAGCGCGCTCAAGCGCGGGGCCAACGCCAAGGACGCCGCCCAAATCCTCCCCGGCCACGGCGGCTTCCTCGACCGGCTCGACAGCTTGCTCTTCAACGCGCCGCTCCTCTACTATTTCGCTCTCTACTACTGGAAGTAGACAGTAGTCAGTAGTCAGTAGTCAGTAGGCTCCGCATGACGATGTTGACGCTAACACTCGAACGATTCATTAACGACTGTCTTCCTACTGACTACTGACTACTGTCTACTCGCTTTTATGTCTCCCAAGGGTATCGCCATCCTCGGCTCGACCGGCTCCATCGGCTGCAACACGCTGAGCGTGGTCGAGTCGTTCGGCGACGGGCGCTTCCGCGTCGTCGCCCTCGCCGCCGGCCGCAACATCAAAAAACTCGCCGAACAGGTCGAGCGCCACCGCCCCGCGCTCGTCGCCGTGGGCGACGAGGCCGGCGCGGAGGAGTTGCGCGCCGAGCTGCGGTCGCGCGGCGTCGAGGCCCCGCGCGTCGAGACGGGCGAGGCCGGCCTGGTCTCGGTGGCGACGCACGAGGGGGCGGGCTGCGTCGTGAGCGCCACGGTCGGCGCCGTCGGGTTCGTGCCGACCCTGCGGGCGCTCGAAGCCGGCAAGCGCGTGGCGCTGGCGAACAAGGAGACGCTGGTCATCGCCGGCGAGTTGATGACGCGCGCCGCGCGGGAGTCGGGCGCGGAACTCCTGCCGGTTGATTCCGAGCACAACGCGCTCCACCAGTGCCTCCGGGGCGAGCGGCGCGAGGAGGTGCGCCGGCTGATCCTCACGGCCTCGGGCGGGCCGTTCCGGACGAAGCCGGCGCGCGCCATCGAGGAGGCGACGGTCGAGGAGGCGATGCGCCACCCGACCTGGAACATGGGCGCGAAGATCACGATTGATTCGGCGACGCTGATGAACAAGGGGCTGGAAGTGATCGAGGCCCACTGGCTCTTCGGCTTCGGGGCCGACGAGATCGAGATCGTCGTCCACCCGGAGTCGGTCGTCCACTCGATGATCGAGTTGGTGGACGGGTCGGTCATCGCGCAGATGGGCGTCACCGACATGCGCCACGCCATCCAGTACGCGCTCACCTACCCGGAGCGCCACGCCTGCGCGGCGCTGCCGCGCCTCGACCTGACGAAGCTCTCCGCGCTCCACTTCGAAGCGCCCGACCACGAGCGCTTCCCCTGCGTCGGGCTGGCCTACCGCGCCCTGCGCCGGGGCGGCACGCTCCCCGCGGCCATGAACGCCGCCAACGAGGAGGCCGTCAGCGCCTTCATCGCCGGCCGCATCCGCCTGACCGACATCCCGCGCGTCATCGAGCGCGTCATGAACGCGCACGAAGTCCGCCCGGTCAGCGATTTAAACTCTGTCCTCGAAGTAGACCGCGGAGCGCGCGCCGCGGCGCGGGAAGAAATCGCGAAGGCGGAGGAAATATCGAAGGCGGTTATTTGATGAGGGAATAATTAACGGGTTACACTGCTGTGCAACCGGGCGGCGGGGCTGTGCCTCTAAACGTCTTGGCGGCTTGAGCTTAGTCTTCCAGAGAAGTTGATTTTATGAACCTGACCGGCATCTTCGCCTTCATCTTCATCCTCGGCGCGGCCGTCGTCCTCCACGAGTTCGGCCACTTCATCGTCGCCAAGCTCCTGCGCATCCGCGTCGAGACCTTCTCGGTCGGCTTCGGCAAGCGCATCTGGGGCCGCCGCTGGGGGCAGACCGACTACCGGCTGTCGCTCATCCCGCTCGGCGGCTACGTCAAGCTCGGCGGCGACGAGTCGAACGCCGGCCTCGAAGAGGGAGGCGGCGAGGAGATTCCGGCCAAAGAGCGCTTCGACCTGCGGCCGCGCTGGCAGAAGTTTCTGGTCGGCGTGGCCGGGCCGGTGATGAACATCCTGACGGCGCTCGCCATCCCTTTCGCCGCGGCCCTCATTCAGGGCATCCCGGCCTCGCCCTCGCCGGTCGTCGGCTTCGTCGAGCCGAACGGCGCGGCGGCCGTCGCGGGCCTGCGCCCCGGCGACCGCATCGTCTCCTTCAACGGCCGCGAGAACCCCTCCTGGCGTTACATCAACGGCGAGGCCGGCGTCAACTACAGCGCCGAGATGCCGCTCGTCGTAGACCGCGACGGACAGCGCGTCGAACTCCGTGTCAAGCCGACCGTCCGCGAGCAGATGATCGGCGGCAAGTACGGCGAGCTCGACCTCCAGCCCGACCTCGGCGTCGAGGCCGTGACCGTTGACCGCGTGCTCGAAGGCTCGCCCGCGGCCGAGTCCGGCCTGCAGGCCGGCGACCAGATCGTGATGATCGGCGAGGAGACGGCCCGCAGCACCGAGCAGGTCAAGCAGTACATCCGCAAGCACCCGGAGGGGCGGCTGCGCATCGTCGTCAACCGCGGGGGCGGCCGCGTCGAGTTGCAGACGCCCGAGCGGCGCTCGGAGAACAAGACGCTCGGCTTCTACTTCGCCGCGCCGCCTCTGGAGCCGGTCGGGGTGGTGGCGGCCGCCGGCCACGCCGTCGAGCTGAACCTGGAGGTCTTGCGCCTGACGGGCGTCGCGCTCGGGCAGGTCTTCTCGGGCCAGCGCGGCATCGGCGAGACGTTGAGCGGCCCCATCGAGATCGCGCAGGTCTCCTCCGAGGCGGCCAACAACTTCGGCTGGGAGGGCGTCTTCAACATCCTCTCCTTCCTCAGCCTCAACCTCGGCATCTTCAACCTGCTGCCGATCCCCGTCCTCGACGGCGGGATGATCTTCATGCTGATGGTCGAGGGGCTGCTGGCGCTGGTCGGCGTCAAGCTCTCGATGACGGTGCGCGAGCGCATCCAGCAGGTCGGCTTCGTCTTCCTCCTCCTCCTGATGGGCTTCGTCATCATCAACGACGTGACGAAGGTCGCCTCGCGCTGGCGCGGCGCGACCAACCCGCCGGCGGCGACGGAGACGAAATAAGTTCCAAGTTCAAAGTTCCAGGTTCAAAGTTAAAGCAACCTGTCTTTAACTTTGAACCTGGAACTTTGAACTTGGAACTGTTCGTTAAGAACATTATGAGACAAACGAGAGCGGTCAAAGTCAGGGACGTGCAGATCGGGGGCGGCGCGCCCGTGGTCGTGCAGTCCATGACGAAGACGGACACGGCAGATGTCGAGGGCACGGTCAAACAGATCGGAGAGATGATGCGCGCCGGCTGCGAGGTGGTGCGCGTGGCGGTTCCGAACACGGAGGCGGCCGTCGCCCTCAAGGAGATTCGCCGCCGCGTCCCCGACGTGCCGCTCGTCGCCGACATCCACTTCCACTACAAGCTCGCCCTGATGGCGCTCGACGCGGGCGTGGACAAGCTGCGGCTCAACCCCGGCAACATCGGCTCAATCGAGCGCGTCCGCGAGGTCGTCGCCGCGACCAAGCGGCGCGCCATCCCGATCCGCATCGGCGTCAACGGCGGCTCGCTCGAAAAAGACCTGTTGAAGAAGTATGGCACGGCCACCCCCGAGGCGATGGTCGAGTCGGCCCTGCGCCACATCCGCATCCTCGAAGACCTAGACTTCACGGACATCGTCGTCTCGCTCAAAGCCTCGGACGTGCGCCGCACGGTCGCCGCCTACCGCCTGCTGGCCGAACAGGTTGACTACCCGCTCCACCTCGGCGTGACCGAGGCGGGCACGCCCTTCGGCGGCACCATCAAGTCGGCCATCGGCCTCGGCATCCTCCTGCACGAAGGCGTCGGCGACACCATCCGCGTAAGCCTGGCCGCCGAGCCGCACGAGGAGGTGCGCGTCGCCTGGGAGATTCTCAAGTCTCTGGAGCTTCGCAAGCGCGGCGTGACGGTCGTCGCCTGCCCGACGTGCGGCCGCCTGGACGTGGAGAACTTCGTCGAGATCGTCACCGAAATCGAGCGGCGGCTGGCGCACATCGAGGAGCCGCTGCACCTCTCGGTCATGGGCTGCGAGGTCAACGGCCCCGGCGAGGCGCACGACTCGCAGCTCGGCATCACCTTCGGCAAGGGCGTCGGCATGATCTTCAAGGACGGCGTCCCGATGCGCAAAGTCGCGGGCCGCGACATCGTCGAAGCCTTCGTCGCCGAGACCGAAAAGCTCGTCGCCGAGGGCGCCGCGGCCAAGCCAGCCGCGCCGGAGTTGGTAACGATTAAGTAGAGGCAGTTTGTTAAGGGAAGAGCGAAGGGGGCCGGCCGCGCTAAGTGGCCGGCCCTCTCTTTTAGGAGCAGGTTCGCGCTCAGCGCAAGTCGGCCGCGAAGCCGAACGTCTGGTAGATTCGGCCGTTCCGGAGGTTGGTTCCGAAGTGGCGCGTGGCCGAGTGGAGCAGCCGGGAGTGGTAGAAGACGGCGCGGTTGTAGACGTTGCCGACGCGGTCTATTTCGTCCCACTTGCGCGGGTTCGTGCCGTCGTGGTTGATGAGGTCGCAGAGGTCTGCGACGCTCGCGCCGAGCCGGCGGGCGTCGGCGGGCGTGGGCTTGGCGGTGAGGCCGGTCGGCCCGTGCCGCCAGAGTGAGGTGCCGGTGTCGAGCGCCGCGCCGGGCGTCAGATATACGACCGCCGTGACGGGGATCGCGGGGTTGTCGAAGTGCACGCCCGGCGTCTCGGCGCGCGAGCCGCGCGAGAGGCCGATGAAGAAGCAGCCGTTGCCGGTCAGGATGTCTTCGGTGTCGTCGGGCCAGAGCGTGACGCGCGCGCGCAGGAGTTTTTCGATGCGCGCCCGGACGCCGGGCGGGCGGTACGGCTTCGTCCGCCAGCCGACGAGGTCGTCGGGCTCAAAATACTCCGCGCGCAGGGCCTCGGCGCGGACGCGGTCGGGGTCCGGGTAGAAATCGTCCACCGCCAGGAGGAATCGTCGCATGGCGTTGACTCCGAGGGGCCGTCAGTCTTGCGCCATCGCCAGCAGGAGGGCGTCGGAGGCGGCGCGGCGGTTGACGTTGACGGCGAGTTGCGCCCGCAGCTCTTCGACGCGGGAGAGCCAGCGGGCGGGGCGCGAGGGCGGGAGCGATTCGGCGAGGCGCGCGAGGCGCTCGCGCAGGTCCTGGTTGGCGACCCGTCCGGGGCCGGCCCCGACGGCGAGGAGCCAGAGGTCGCGGACGAGGGCCGCGAGCACGTCGAGCCGCGGCTCGAAGTCGTCCTTGTTCTTGGCGTCGCTCAAGTCTTCGGCGGCGCGGAGCAGGCGCGCGCGGTCGTCGCCCGCGGCGAGGGCTTCGAGCGCGCCCAGCGCCCACTCGCGGCGGGCGCGGTACTCGTCGAGGTTGAGGCCGAGCGCGCGCCCCAGCCGCCCGCCGGCGAGGTGCGCCGCCAGCCTCGCCTCCTCGCCCGCGCGCTTGCGGCTCTTGACGAGGAACTCCTCCAACTCTCCGGCCGAGAGCGGCGCGAAGCGGACGGTCTGGCACCGCGAGCGGATCGTCGGCAGTAGGCCCGCCGGGCGCGACGTGATGAGGATCAGGTGCGTGGTCGGCGGGGCCTCTTCGAGCGTCTTGAGGAAGGCGTTCGACGCGGCCTCGTTGAGGCTGTCGGCCTCCTCGACGAGGAAGACGCGGGCCGCGCCCTCGGCGGGGCGGAAGTTGCACTCGCGCTCCAGGTCGCGGACGGCGTCCACGAGGATGTTGCGGTTGTAGGGGACGATCATCCCCACGTCCCTGTGTTCGCTCCACCTGACCTTCTTGTGCTCGTCCTTGTCGTCGGCCGGCGGCAGGTCGAACTTCCCCGTGCGGAGGCACGCCGGACATACGCCGCACGCCTCGACGCCCTTGCGCGCGCGGCAGTTCAAGGCCCGCGCCAGCTCCACCGCGAAGAGCTTCTTCCCCAAGCCCTCTTCGCCCGCGAAGAGCAGCGCGCCCGGCACCCGCCCCAGCCGCAGCATCCGCCGCAGCACCTCCTTCGCCCGCTCGTTACCGACGATCTGGTCAAACATAAAAGGCAGGGGCTAGGGGCTAGGGGCCGGGGGCTTGTGGTTAGTTGTGATGTGATCTCCGAGTTTCAAAGTCATGCAGCCCCCGCGACTTCTTTAACAAGCCTCTAGCCTCTAGCCCCTAGCCTCTATCAAAGGCATGACGAGGCGCATGACCTGGGAGTGGGTCTCCTGGACGGAGCCGCCGGCGTCTACGACGCGGACGCGGTCGGGGTCGGAGGCGGCGATCTTGAGGTAGGCGTCGCGGACGCGCGCGTGGAAGGCGGCGTCCTCGGCGTCGAGCCGGTCGTGCTTGGCGCGGCCGCGGTGGCGCTGGCGCGCGCGGCGCTGGCTGGCCTCGACGGTGAGGTCGAAGATGAGCGTCATGTCGGGCATCAGGCCGCCGGTGGCGAGCGCGACCACCTCGGCGATCAGCTCGTCGGGGAAGCCGCGGCCCGCGCCCTGGTAGGCGACGGTCGCGTCGGCGTAACGGTCTGAGAGGACGACGTGGCCCGACTCGATGGCGGGGCGCAGAAGCGTGCGGACGTGCTGGGCGCGGTCGGCGGCGTAGAGGAGGAGTTCGGCGACCGGGTCAACCTGCTCCCCGGCGTCGAGCACCACCTCGCGGATGCGCGTGCCCAGCGAGGTGCCGCCCGGCTCGCGCGTCGCCACGACCTCGTAGCCGCGCAGGCGCAGCTCGCTGGCGAGCATCCTCAACTGCGTGGACTTGCCGCTGCCGTCGCCGCCCTCGAAGGTGATGAACACGCCGGCCAATTGTCTACAGGTCTCCGTCCTAAGTGAGAGAGTCGAAGCGGGGCTTCAGCCCTCGGCGCGCCCGGCCGGCTGCGGCTGGGACTCGGCCGGGGACTCGGCGACCGGGGCGGGGCGGTGGTGCTCGCCTGTGTGCCGGCGGGCGTGCAGGATGGTCGAGATCGCGTGCTTGAAGATGAGCTGCTCCTGCGAGCCGGATTCGAGTAGCACCGAGAACTTGTCGAAGCTGCGGATGCGGCCCGACAGCTTCGCGCCGTTCATCAGGTAGATCGTGACCGTGTCCTTCTCGCGGCGCACCGTGTTGAGGAACGCGTCCTGTATGTTCTGGGGGGTAGATTTGCTGTCCACAGCCGGCCCTGCCTGCAAGCTCGATCAGTCTAAGTCTGTTAAGAGTACACCCAACGGCTGCAAAGTTCAAAGTTCTTCCGTCAAGGTTCACAAAAAAGCCAGAAATGCAGGAGTAGACAGTAGACAGTAGCCAGTAGGAAGACATTCGCTAGTTAATCGTTCGAGTGTCAGCGTCAACATCGTGATGCGGAGCCTACTGGCTACTGACTACTGACTACTGTCTACTGCTTTGATGACTTCCGCCTGCACGGCGGGGTCGTCGCCGAAGCCGGCGACCCACTCGACGCCCGGCTCGCGGCGGAACCAGGTCAACTGCCGCTTGGCGTAGTGGCGCACGTCGAGGCGGGTCTGCGCGACGGCGCTCTCGAGCGTGCGCTCTCCGCGCAGGTGTTCGACGACGCGGCGGTAGCCGTGCGCGCCGAGCGCGCTCGACTCCGCCGGCACCCCGCGCGCGAGCAGGCCGCGCACCTCCTCGACTAGGCCGGCGCGGAAGTGAGCTTCCGTGCGGGCGTCTATGCGGCGGTAGAGTTCGGCGCGCGGCGGGTCGAGGGCGAAGACGCGCAGGCGCGCGGCCTGCGGCGGCGGCGGCCGCCTGCGCTCGCGCAGCGCCGAGAGCGGCTCGCCGGTCTGCAAACGCACCTCGACGGCCCTCTGCACGCGCGACCAATCGCGCGGCTGGAGGCGCGCGGCCGTCGGCGGGTCGAGCCTTCGCAGCAGCCGGTGCAGGTGCTCGGCCCCGCGCCTCTCGCGCAGGCGGACGAGCCTGCGCCGCAAACCCTCGTCGGTCGGCGGGGCCTCGAAGAAAGGCTCGCGCAGCGCGCGCAGGTAGAAGCCGGTGCCGCCGACGAGGATGGCGAGGCGGCCGCGCCCTTCGACCTCTTCAATCTTTGCGAGCGCGTCGCGCGCCCAGTCGGCGGCGGTGTAATTGACCCCTGGCGGGACGAAGTCTATCAGGTGGTGCGGGACGCCGCGCCGCTCTGCGGGCGGGACCTTGGCCGTCGCGATCTCGATCTCGCGGTAGACCTGCACGGAGTCGCAGTTGATGACCTCGCCGCCCACGGCGAGCGCCAGCGCGATTCCCAACTCGCTCTTGCCCGAGGCGGTCGGGCCGACGACGGCGACGACGGGGCGGCCTGTCTGGACTTTTTCGCTCAAGGCGCTGAGGAGGCGAGCCGGTAGACGACGACCAGCCAGAGGATGACGAGGAGCGCGAGCGCCCCGATGATTTGTGCGCGGGAAAAACGCATCGTCAAAGCCCTGAAATTATCAGTAGAGCTTACTGAGCTGGATGCCGGTGTAGTAGTTCTTCAGAATCTTGTCGTAAGTCATCCCGGCGCGGGCGAGGCCGAAGGCCCCGACCTGGCACATGCCGACGCCGTGGCCCCAGCCGCGCCCCGCGAAGGTGTAGCGCGCGACGCGGCCCGCTTCGTCGAAGGCGCGGTCTATGACGAAGAGTTGTTCGCGCAGCTCCAGCGCCGAGCGCACGCGCCCGCCGCGGACGTGCGCCGTGCCGCCGGTCCCGACGACTTCGAGGTCGAGCACGCGGCCCGAAGCCCCGCGCCGCACCACGCGCACGTCTACCAGGGTGCCGACGCCGCCGGCCGCGCGGCCGAGCCGCGAGAGCACCTCGCCGGGGGTGAGCGTGACGGCCCAGGTGGCGAAGGGCGAGAAGCGGTCAGAGGCCGCGCCGCTCGCCGCCGGCCGGACTTCGAGGTAGTCAACCGCGCCGGCGGCCCCGACGTGGAACGCGACCGCCTCGCCGCCCACGACGTTGACCTCGCGCACCTGGTGCAGCCCCTCGCCGAAGGCCCGGAACAGGAAGGCGTCGGCCGAGACTTTCAGACTCTGATCCTTCCCCTTGCCGCCCGCCGGCCGCAGGATGAGCGCCCCCTGGTCGGAGGGCCTGGCCGAAGCCTTCTGCACTTTGAGCAGCCCGCGCGCCCCGAGCGCGTGCGCGATGGCGCGCAGGGCGCGCGCGCGCGTCATCGCCTGGCGCGGCCGCAGCATCCCGTCGGGGAAGAGGCCGAGGTGTCCGTCACGCAGGGCGACGGCCACGTCCGCGCGGTTCCTTTCGGGCACTTCGTCGCCGTCGCGGAAGGCGAGGTGGTAGGCCACGTCGGCGCTGTTGAGCATCGCGGCGCCGCGGCTCTCGCCGTCGAGCGCGAGCAGGAGGGCGGTGGCGAAGCCGGCGGGCCGCGTCGCTTCGGCGCTGACGGGCGGCGCCGCCTGCCGCGCGAGCAAGGCCACGCGGCCGAGCAGGACGCGCATGTCGTCGTCGGGGATGAAGTCTTCGAGCCAGTCGTCGTCGAGCCGCGAGGGGAGCGGGAAGCCGTGGACGGCGAGCAGCGCCGCGTCGCGCGCGCTCGTCGCGTGCTCGGCCCGCTTAATGTCGGGCAGCGGGCGCGTGGAGCGCACGGCGTAGGGCACCAGCACCAGCCGCGGCTCGGCCGCGCACTCGCGCGCGCGGAGGTAGGGGACGAGGTCGCCGCCGAAGATGTGCTCGGCGTGCTCGGTGCGCCCGCCGCAGGTCGAGGTGTAGAGCGCGTTGATGGGGCGGCCGGCGTAGGTAGCGACCAGACCGCGCGTCTCCGAGACGGCGCGGTCTGTCATCGGGTGCTCGGTGGCGCGGCCGCCGTAGACCTGCGAGCGCGTGTCGGGCGTGAGGTCGAAGCCTTCCGAAGCGAAGCGGCCGAGGTTCCCGACGGCGTAAGTGCGCGCGGCGACGGCCTGCGCCTTGAGGGCTTCGAGCTGCGGCCAGCCGCCCGGCGAAAGCTCATTCGGGACGACGCCGCGGACGTAGTCTTCGAGCCTGACGACGTTGACGACCGTCAGCGTGCCCTTCGTGTTCGGGAAGACTTCGAGCCGCCCGCGGTAGGGCTTCTCGTTGAAGCGCAGGGGGTGTGTTTCCTCGTCGTCCGAGGCGAAGACGACGGGCGCGCGCGCGTCGAAGATGGGCTGTGCCACGCCGGCCGCGTAGACGGCCGCGCCACGCACGGCGACGCTGCTGCGCGAGGCCGGGCGCGCACCGGCGGGCGGCTTCGCGGATGTTGTGTTGACGACGCTCGAGGATGTCGGCTTGAGCGACGGCGTCGCGCGCGGGTCGGCCTTCGGCGCGGCGGGTCGGCCGCCTGCGGTTTCGGTCCCGCGCGCCGGTTCGCCTTCGCCCTGGTTCGTCTCGGTGGGCGGCGGCAGCGAGCGCGGCTCGACGCGGACGCGCGCCACTTCGAGCGGCGCGGGCTGCGCGCCGGGCGAAGTGAGACTGAGCAGCCGCCCCGTCGTCGAGACGTTAACAGAGCGCGTCGAGGCGGCCAGCCCGATGCGGATCAACGGCTCGCCGTTCAGCCTTTCAATAGCGACGGCTTCGGTGGCGGGGGCTTTCGCCTCTTCCGCAGGGGCGGGCGCGACGCGGCGCGGGCGCGTGTAGGTCTGCGCGTCCTGCGCGCGCGAATGGGCCGGGGAGAAGGCGAGGGAGTGCGCGAGGAGAGAGGCGACAAAAAATCTGCTGAAGGAGGGGCGCATCGGCTTTCGGCTCACGGTTCGGCGTCGCGCGTTCCAGGGGGGAGTCGTCCGCCGGAGGTATGGTACACCAAAATTCAGAGTTTCGAGTTTCGAGTTTCGAGTTTTGAGTTCGGGCAGGTCGCGTCCGGGCC
>DASZKF010000137.1:0-7243 GCA_035947355.1 Pyrinomonadaceae bacterium
CGTCCCGCCCGCGGCGCTCGCGGCCTTCGAACGCGGGGCGAAGCTCTCCCGCGAGGGCAAGCCGCGCGAGGCCGCGGCCGAGCTGCGCGAGGCCGTCCGCCTCTTCCCCGACTACTTCGTCGCGCACTTCACGCTCGGCGCCGAACTCCTCAAGGCGGGCGACCACCAGGGGGCGATCAAGGAGTTCGACGAGGCGCGCCGCATCAACCCCAAGGGCGACGCCGTCTACGGCGCGTTCGGCGCGGTAATGATGCTCCAGCGCAAGTTCGCCGTCGCCGCGGCCGTCTACGCCGAGGCCGCGCGCCTCGCCCCGCGCAAGGCGCAGTACCAGCTCTTCCGCGGCACGGCCCTCGTCGACCACGCCGTCACACTCGCGCCCGCTTCCGCCGAGCGCAGGCAGGCGCTCGACGCCGCCGAGGCCGCGCTGCGCAAAGCCTTCGAACTCAGCAACCGCCGCCTCTCCGCCGTCCACCAGCAGCTGGCGCGCGTCTACGAGCGGCGGGGCGAGCCGGCCCGCGCCGCCGACGAGCTGGAGAAGTACCTGCGCGCCAACCCCGGCCACAAGAACGCCGAAGCCCTCCGCCAGGCCGTCAAGACGCTCCGGGCCGCGGCCCCGCAAAAGCCGTGACAGGTGACAGGAGAAGACCTGTTTTTTCTTGCCACCTGTCGCGGCTGTTTACGATTCGCGATTTACGATCTACGATTGCTTCATGGAAGACCGTGAGATACGCGAGCTGGAGAAGTCGCTGGAGCGGATTTGGGAGGTGGCGCGCGAGTTCGGCCTCGACCCCTTCCCGACCCGCTTCGAGATCGTGCCCGCCACCGTCATGTACGAGATCGGCTCCTACGCCCTGCCCGGCCGCTACTCGCACTGGACGTTCGGCAAGGCCTACCACCGGATGAAGACGATGTACGACTTCGGACTCTCGAAGATTTACGAGGTCGTCATCAACACCAACCCCGCCTACGGCTTCCTCCTGGAGACGAACAGCCCCGTCCAGAACAAGCTCGTCATCGCCCACGTCCTCGGCCACGTGGATTTCTTCAAGCACAACGCCTACTTCTCGAAGACCAACCGCCGGATGGTCGAGACCGTCTCGACGCACGCCGGCCGGATGGCCGAGTACGAGTTCAAGTACGGCCGCAAGCGGGTCGAGCGCTTCCTCGACGCCGTCCTCTCCGTCGAGGAGCACATAGACCCGAACTTCTTCATCCGCCACGACGCGCCGCGGCGCCCGCCCGGCGAGGCGCGCCCCTCGAAGCCCCCCGGCCGCTACGACGACCTCTGGAACATCGGCGCGCCGAAGCAGGACGAGGCCCCGCCCGCCGACGAGAAGCCGCGCGGCGAGCGCCTCCCCGAGAAAGACCTCATCTACTACATCATGCGCAACTCGCCCGCCCTCGAAGACTGGCAGCGCGACGTGATGGCGATGGTCCACGAGGAGATGGAATACTTCGTCCCGCAGATGCAGACGAAGGTGATGAACGAAGGATTCGCCAGCTACTGGCACGCGAGGATCATGCGGGAACTTGACCTGCCGGACGAGGAGCTGCTTGAGTTCGCCGAGCTGCACGCGGGCGTCGTCTCGCCACACAAGGGGCAATTGAATCCGTACTACCTCGGCTACAAGATTTTCGAGGACATCGAGCGGCGGTGGGACAACCCGACCGAGGAGGAGCGGGTGCGGTTCGGGCGCAAGGGCGGCGAGGGGCGCGCGAAGATTTTCGAGGTCAGGGAGCTGGATAACGACGTCTCGTTCCTGCGCAACTACCTGACCGAGGAGCTGTGCGAGGAGCTCGACCTGTTCGTCTACGAGCTGGTGGACGAGGAGGAGTGGACGGTGACGGAGAAGCGCTGGGAGCGGGTGCGCGACCAGCTGGTCTCGAACATGACCAACTTCGGCTTCCCCTACATCGTCGTCGCCGACGGCGACTACAACGGCAACCGCGAGCTCTACCTCCGCCACCAGTACGAGGGCGCGGAGCTCGACATGAACTACGCCCGCAAGGTGTTAGAGCACGTCCACACACTCTGGGGCCGCCCCGTCCACCTCGAGACCATCGCCGACGACGACCGCGTCCGCCTCCACTACAACGGCGAGGAGCATGACGAGGACTGAGCGGCCCCGCGCCCGCACGCAGGGCCGGCGGCCTCCCGACCACCCCGCCCCCCGCGAAGCGACGTGTGAAAGGAGAGCTTCATGTCCGCAGCCCCCCCGCACCAATCGAGCCCCCGCCGCGAGGCCCTCGATTACCTCTGGAACCAGTACCGGCTCTGGGACAACACCTCGGTGAAACTGCGTGGGGGGCTCTCCTTCTGGCGCCGTCTGACGCTGGTGCTGGCCGTCTTAGGCGCGCTGGCCGCCACGCTCAGCACGCAGCCGTTCGTCACCGGGCTGGCCGGCGGCGAACAGCCGCCCGCCGGGGAGGCGGGTTGGCTGAGCTACACGCCGTGGGCGCTCGGCATCCTGAGCGCCGTCTTCCTCGCCCTCACGGCCTTCTTCACCCAGAAGGTTCTGAACCCGGAGCAGGAGGCCCAGTGGGTGCGCGCCCGCGCCGCCGCCGAGGCGTTCAAGCGCGAGGCGTACCTGCTGGCCGCCCACGCCCCGCCCTACGACGCGGGCCTCCCGCTCGACACCGCCAAGGAGATCAATAAGAGCCTGGGCGATCTGGAGTCCCTGCCGCCCGAGGAGGCGAAGCCGGCCGAGCCGCCCCCGGAGTGCCCGCTGACGGTAGACGGCTACATCGCTTCCCGGCTCGACGAGCAGGTGAGGTGGTACCGGCGTCGGGCGCGCGACCACCGGGGCACGGTCAATCTCGTCGGCGGCCTCACCCTCGGTCTCGGGGCGCTGGCCGTCGTCCTCGGCGCCGTCTCCAGCGACCTGACGGCACCCTGGGTCGCCGTCATCACGACGGTCATGGCGACGCTGGCGGCCTACCTCTACGCCGGGCGCTTCCAGTACATGGTCGTCAGCTACCTCGCCACGGCGCGCCGGCTCGAAGCCCTGCGCGCCGACTGGAAGACTTCGGGTAAGACCGACGCCGACGCGACCGAGCGCAACCAGTTCATCCTCGAATGCGAGGGCATCCTGGGGGCCGAGAACAAAGCCTGGATGACGGAGCTTAACCGGCGGGACACGACGGCCCCCTCGACGGTCGTGGGTCACCCGGCCGTGCGCGGGAGCGGCGGGTAGGCCGCCGCGCCGGGCCGGCGGGCCCGCGGCCCCGCCGCTCGCCCTCAGACGGTCGGGTTCCAAGAGTTGAGCCAGAGCGTGTTGTAGGATTCTCTGCGGCCGACGCGGTAGACGTTGAGGCTCGTGAGCGGCGGCGCGTAGAGGTGGAGGGTGATGAGGTCCTGGCCGCTGACCTCGGGGTTGCCGATCTGGTGGATGTCGGGGATGTCGGCGCCGGTGACGAGGCCGGGCGTCCACTCGCGGGCGTGACTGTAGGCGAGGCCGCGGCTCTCGTCCATCTCGAAGATCGTCTCCCACATGACGCCGGAGAGGACGCGCACCGCGCCGAACGAGCCGTTGTGGTCGTGGATGGGCGTGCGCTGGCCGGGCCGCCAGCAGAGCACGAGCAGCTCGGCGTGGTCACCCAGGAAGACGCGGTGGCGCGCGTAGGTTGCCTCCTTGAAAGAGACGTGCGGGCGCAGCTCGCCCGGCCCCGGCTCGACCGAGTTCATCCAGCCGTACAACTCTTCGAGCGACGGGCAGCCGGCGAGCGCGGCGAGGCGGCCGGCGAGCGAGGCGAGCGTGAGGCGCGGCCCCGAGGCGTCGGGCGGCGCGCCGGCGGGGGCGTGCGTCGTGTTGAGCGTGGACATGGCGTTGGGACTCCGGTCGAAACTGCCGAACGCTTGGACGGGCGGCGACGGCTGCCATGATAAATCCGCGGCGCGGGAAACTCCAGAACAATTGCGGATTGCGGATTGGAAGACAAGTCGTCAGTTATCAGTTCAGTTTTGCCTTCACTGACAACTGATAACTGATGACTGATAACTTATTCCGCAATCCGCAATCGTCCATCGGGGTGAGGGTTTTGAGATTCACGCACGAGAGCGTCGTCCGCGCCGCGCCCGAGCGCGTCTTCGCGTTCCACGAGCTGCCCGACGCGCTGGAGCGCCTGACCCCGCCCTGGGAGCGGGCGCGCGTCGTGCGGGCCGCGCCCTCCCTGCGCGTCGGCGAACGGGCCGTCATCGAGGCGCGCCTCTTCGGCCTCGTCCCCGTCCGCTGGGTGGCCGAGCACACGGCCTACGACCCGCCGCGCATGTTCGAGGACGTACAGCGCCGAGGGCCTTTCCGGAGTTGGCGCCACCGACACCTCGTCGCGCCGCACCCCGAAGGGGCGCTGCTGCGCGACGAGATAGAGTACGAGCCGCCGCTCGGGCCGCTCGGGCGGCTGGCCGCGCCGCTCCTCGTCGGGCGGCGGCTGCGGCGCATGTTCGAGTACCGCCACCGCGTCACGCGCGAGTGGTGCGAGGGCGCGGCACGCGATTAGCAGGTCAGAGGGTCATGTCGGAAGTAACGGACGGAAAGCGGACGGGGCGGGCCGCAGGCTGGCTCGTCGCCGGCCTCTCGGTGGCGCTGCTCTTCGGGCTGGCCGTGCTGAAAGGCCGGGCCGACGCTTCCGGCCGGGACCTGGACTCAAATTAGTACGAACAAGGGAGAAGAACGAATGGCAACAGCAGCTTCGAGGGTGATGGACGACATCACGACGGGCGGCGGCAACACCTCGCTCGCCACAGGCAACCAGAAGGACGTGATCGAGTCCACGCTGCGCACGGTAGACGAGTCGACCAAGTCTTCGACGGGCGTCAGCCTGTTCCACATCCTGACGCTCGCCTCCATCGGCGGGTCGCTCGCACTCTTCTTCGCCGGCAAGAAGTCGGCGGCGATCTTCGTCGGCCTCTGGCCGCCGACCTTCCAGGCGCTCAAGTCGGTCGCCGACACGAACAAGGAGAACAGGAAGTAGGCGGGCCACCACCCGCGCTACACGGACGGGCCGCCGACTCTTGACGGAGTCGGCGGCCCGTTTCTTATCGAATTACTGTCGAGCGTAGCGGGAGGCGATTTCAACACAGAGGGCACGGAGGGCACAGAGTTCACAGAGAAAACAATTCTTCTTCTCTGTGAACTCTGTGCCCTCTGTGTTGAAATGAAGCCGCGCGACGCTCAACGGTATTTCGTTCTAACTCAGGTTCAGCGCCTTGCCGACCGAAGGGTCTCGGCGGACGCGCCAGATTTTCGAGTCGAGGTAGTAGTGGATGAAGGCGTAGCCCCAGAGGAAGCCGGAGGACATCTGCGTGAGGAAGGCTTCGGGGTCGGCGGCGTGGTTGACGTACTGGCGCGGCACCTGATACCAGACGCCGAAGACGACGCCCGCCAGAACGTAGTAGAGCAGCCGGCGGCTGAGAAAAGCCGCCGCGCCGTGCCGCTCGCGGCCGTCCTCGGCGCGCCGGTACTTCTGGTTGTGAAACCAGATCAGCCGGTGGTACTGGAAGTTGTGATAGATCGTGAGGAGCGCGACGACGGCGATGGGCTTGTGCGGCATCGGCGTCAGGAGCACGACCCAGTGCATCGGCACCGCCGCCGCCAGCAGGAGGTACTTCGGCAGGTTCAGCGGCAGCCCCTTCCAGAGGCGCTGCGCCTGCCGCCCGAGCCACGCCGCGCCGGCCGCGACGGTCGCCGCCAGCAGGACGGCTTCGAGCGCGCCCACGATGCCACGGAGCAGCGGCGGGACGCGCTCCATCGCCTCCGGGTCGCGCGCGACGAAGGCGACGAACGGGTAGGTGAAGGCCAGCAGGAGGAAGGCTCGGTCGAGGAAGTTGTCCGCCGCGGAGAGGTCGGCGTTCTTCTTCTTGTAGAGCACCATGAAGCCGTAGTGCTGCTTCACCAGGTGGTAGTAGGCCCAGAGCGCCGCGAGGAAGAAGAAGACGAGGCCCGCGCCGGCCAGGACCATCAGCGGCCCGACGACGAAGAAGAGGAGCGACCACCAGAGCAGCCGGGCGCGGGCCGCGCGCTCCTCGCGGTCGAAGTAGGTGCGCGAGAGCGTGCCGAAGACGTGCGGCGCGTCCACCAGCACGGCCCACGCCACGACCATCGGAACGAGCGGCACCACCCCGCCGACGTAGAGCGCGAAGAGCGCGTAGCTCGTCACCACCGACCCGATGAACCAGACGAGGTCTTCGCGCGCGCTGATGATCCAGCGCACCGAGAGCGCGCCCGCGCGCGCCTCTCCGGCGGCGGGCAAGCTGGGCGCGTTCGTTTGCGTGGCGGCGGACATGAAAATTTGAGACTTCCGGGCGTGGACACCGCGCGGCGGCGCGGACATAATTCGCAGCACCGGCCGCGAGGCGGCGGGAATTTTAACATAAATGAAGTTTCGAGTTGCGGGTTTCGAGTTTCGAGTTCGCGTGGGGAACGTGGAGTCTGACCTCCAACGAGCGCTAAACGAACTCGAAACTCGAAACCCGCAACTCGAAACTTCCTGTTCGGAGGGCTACGCCGATGGCCGACGACGAGAAGTCTCTGCACGACCTGCTCTCGCTGATGTTCCAGGCGCACCCGTGGCACGGCGTGCCGGCCGGCGAGGACGCGCCCGAGGTCGTCAACGCCTACATCGAGATCGTTCCGACGGCCGCCGTCAAGTACGAGCTGGACAAGCTCTCGGGCCACCTCAAGGTTGACCGCCCGCAGCGCTTCTCCTCGTTCCCGCCGACGCTCTACGGCTTCATCCCGCAGACCTTCTGCGGCGACCGCGTGGCCGAGCTGTGCCGCGGCGTCGGCGGCGACGAGGCGATCCGCGGCGACGGCGACCCGATGGACATCTGCGTCCTCACCGAGCGCCCCGCCGCCCACGCCGGCTTCCTCGTCCGCGCCAAGCCCGTCGGCGGCCTCCGCATGATTGACGGCCGCGAGGCCGACGACAAGATCATCGCCGTGCTGGAGAAGGACGTCTCCTACGGCCACATCGAAGACCTCTCGGACGCCCCGCCCGGACTGGTCGAGCGCCTCCAGCACTACTTCCTCACCTACAAGCAACTGCCGCAGGAGAGCCCGCGCCGCGTCGAGATCGCGGAGGTCTACGACCGCGCCTCCGCCCTCGACACCATCCGCCGCAGCTTCGAAGACTACCGCGCCCTCTACGGCAACCCCGACGCCCGCGTCGGCCAACTGCGCCAACTCCTAAAATAAGTCCGGAGTCTCAAGTCTCAAGTCTGGAGTCAAGAACTTGTCTTTGACTC
>DASZKF010000138.1:0-17982 GCA_035947355.1 Pyrinomonadaceae bacterium
ATCGCAGCTTGAGACGGCGGGCACGGCCCGCCCCGAAACGGGTGCCGGTAAGCTGCGATGAAACTTGAACCGGCGGGCACGGCCCGCCCCGAAACGGGTGCCGGTAAGCTGCGGCGGCCGCCGTCGCGTGAAGCGGCGGCCTTAGACCGCCCTCAACGGAACGCGAAAAACGGGGCGCGATTCACTCTTTTTTATTCGGGCTTTTTTTCGCCGGGGCCGCAAAGGCGCTTGGCCTCGGCGATGAGTCGGAGGTTGCCTTCGTAGGAGAGCGGCTCTGCCGCGGGCTCGGCGCGCGGCGGGTAGCGGTGCGCGGAGTAGACGGGGTAAGCCTCGGTGCGCAGGTGCGCGAGCATGTGGTGGCCGGCGCGGGCGGCGCGCTCGTGGCGCAGGGCCGAGATGTCCACGGGCGCGACGACGATCCGCTCGCCGGGGCCGGGGCTGGCCTCGGCGAGGACGCGGCCGTCGAAGTCCACGACCATGCTCCCGCCCGGCCAGGAGTAGGGCGGGTAGTGGCGCAAGGAAGCGCCCTGGTTGGCGGCGACGACGTAGGCCGTGTTCTCCAGCGCGCGGCAGCGGTTGACGACCGTCCACCAGTCCATCGGCGCGGTCGCGCCCCACGGGTCCATGTAGGCCGAGACGCGCACCAGCACCTCGGCCCCGTTGGCGGCGAGCTGGCGGGTCGCCTCCGGAAAGAGCCAGTCGTAGCAGACGGCGCAGCCGATGCGGCCGATCTCGGTGTCGGCCACGGGGAAGAGCGGCTCGTCGTAGCCTTCGAGGTCGTGCGGGCTCGCGTGCACCTCGTAAGGAATCCAGGTGTTGACCTTGCGGTACTTGTAGAGGACTCCGGCGGGGCCGATGAGGCAGGTGGTGTTGAAGGC
Source organism: Pyrinomonadaceae bacterium (assembly GCA_035947355.1). GTDB lineage: Bacteria > Acidobacteriota > Blastocatellia > Pyrinomonadales > Pyrinomonadaceae > QHXN01. The sequence continues at coordinate 879 of DASZKF010000138.1, forward strand.
GACGCCGGGCCAGCGCGGGTCGCGCTCGATCATCGTCCCCGACTGGATGTAGAGGCCGTGCTCGCGCGCCTTCTGCTCGAGCCGCTCGGTGTGCTCGTTCGGGATGGGGACGGCGAGCTTGTCGAGCAGCTCGCCGACGGTCGGGAAGACCGGCGCGGCGTGCGCGAACTCGGGGAAGACGACGAGGCGCACGGGCAGGAAGGGCGCGGCCCCGGCCACGGCCGCGTCTATCATCGAGAGCACGAGGTCGGTGTTGCGGCGCATCTCGCGCCGCTCGACCGGGTTCGGCATGTCGGTCTGGCACGCCGCGACGGAGTATCGGATGTGTTCCATAAAACCTCAGTCGGTAGCCGACGTGAATCGAAGTCATCAGTCATCAGTCGTCAGTTGTCAGTTCTTTGTCTTTACTGATGACTGATAACTGATGACTGATAACTTCCTTTCCGATTCGCGGCTTTTCACCACCTACTAATCATGTCGGCGACGACGCGCGTGTTGTAGCGCTCGACGTAGGCGCGGTGGGCGGGCGTCGCCGGGTAGCTCTCGGGCGCGGAGTAGGGGTATTCGCGCATCCCGTGGAAGGGGAGCGGCGCGACCTGGTCGGGGCTGGCCGAGTTGATGTCCATCTCCTTGCTGAACCCGTCGGAGTAGAGGAGGAAGGTGCGCGTCCAGCCGGCGGGCAGCGGCCTGAGCGCCGAGGCGTCGAAGACGAGCGCGATCTCGTCGCCGGGCCGCGAGACGACGAACATGTCGTCGGTTCGAGCGAGCAGCCCGCGCACGTCGCCCTCGCGCGTGTAGCGGCCGGTCATCGTCTTCCAGGGCGAGGTCAGGGAGACGCGCGAGTAGTCGTAGCCGAAAGGCTCGCGCCCGTCCGGCGTCACCTCGGCCGAGAAGCCGCGCCAGCGCAGGTCGGCCGCGGCCGCGCCCAGCCGCTCGACGCGCAGCGTCGAGTCGCCCGCCGAGGTGTCCACCAGAATCTGATCCCAGTAGATGCGCATGTTCGTCACCAGTCGCACCTCGCGGCTCTCGGAGAGGAGCTGGCCGCCGAGTTCGACCGCCACGGTCTGCGGCCGACCGACGGGGATGCCGATGTTCTCGATGACCGTCCGCCACCGCCCGCGAGCGTCTTTGACTTGCAGCGCCGGCGGCTTCAGAGACATGCCGTGCTGCGCGGCGGCGACGTTGTCGCTGGAGAAGGCGTAGTCCGTCCAGCCCGTCAGGAGCAGGAGCGTGCGGCCCGACGCCGCGCCGAGGTCGAGCGTGAGCGCGTGCTCTTCGGCGTAGCCGCGCAGGCGGTGGAGGCGGAAGTCGTCCGGGTACGTGCGGTCAACTTTCGCGACGCGCGCGAGCACGTCGTTCCCCTTGTCGTCGCGGGCCGCCGCGGGCGGGCGCGCGCCGCGCGTCGCGTAGAGCTTGAACGAGGCCGAGGTCGGGTTGCCGAGGCCCTCGTTCGGGTAGACCTCGACGCCCGCGGGGTGCGCGACCGAGACGAGTTCGAGCGCGTCTATAAAGAGAGCCTCTTCGAGCTCGTTCGTGACGCGCAGCTCGTAGCGGCCGCCGCGCTCACGCAGTTGGTCGCCGCGGATGCGCACGTACTCGGTCGGGTCGGGCGCGGCGCGCACGCCCGGCGCGGCCCAGTAGCCGAGTTCCCCGCCGCCCATGAAGTCCGTGACGAACACGAAACGCTCGCCGTCCCAAGCGTAGAGGTACGGGCAGGAGGAGGGCTTGCGGTCGAGCTCCGTCACGGGCAGCGTCAGCGCGACGGGCGCGCCCGTCCTGGCCTCCACGCCCAGCTCGGCCTCGGCCTGCACGACGCCCGAAGGCCAGAGGATGCGGACGGCGTCGGCCCGGCCCCGCCCGCCCAAGCCGAAGAGGATGTCCGCGGGCGCGGGCGCGGGCGCGGCGGCGTAAGCCTCGAGCTTCTGCCGGAGGCTCCCGGCCCGCGCCTCGACCTTCGCGCCGACGCCACTGCGGTTGCTGACCTTGCCGGCGAGCCGTACCCGGACAGACGCGTTGCGGCTCCCGCCGTCGTTACGCAGGAACGCCAGCGCGCCCGCCCCCGTGCGCACGAAGAGGTCGGTGTCTCCGTCGCCGTCCGCGTCGGCAGAGGCGAGCGCGGTCGCGCCCGTCTGCGCCGCCGCATCCGACTTCAAAGAGACGCCGGCCGCGGCGCGCGCGCTCACGTCGGCCCAGCCGTCGCCGACGTTGCGCTGCACGCGCAGCCCGTCCGCGCCGGCCGTGACGAGGTCGAGCAGGCCGTCGTTGTCGTAGTCGAGGAACTGCGCGGCGAGCGCCCCGCCGGTCGGGGCGGGCGCGGGCGTGATGTTGAAGCGCCCCCGCCCGTCGCTCACGGCGAACGTGCCCGGCGCCGTCCGGCTGCCGAAGAAGAAGTCCGTGAACTCGTCCTTGTTCACGTCGCCGGCCGCGGCCGACGTGAAGTCGCCCTTCGCGTCGAGGCCGACCTCCCCGGCCACGTCGCGGAACGTGCCGTCGCGCAGGTTGCGGAAGAGTTTCGGGGCCGCGCCCTGGTTGACGACGAGCAGGTCAACGTCGCGCCGGTTGTCGTAGTCGGTCGGGACGACGGCGACCGCGCGGCCGCCCGCGGCGACGCCCGCGGCCGCCGTCACGTCCGCGAAAGTCGAGTCGCCGTTGTTGCGCAGCAGGAGGTTCGGCGCGTCCGCCCCCGAGCCGGCCACGAAGATGTCGAGGTCGCCGTCGTGATCCACGTCAACGAAGGCGGCGGCCCCGGCCGGGTGCGGGTAGGCGGGGACTTTGGCCGCGGCCGTCACGTCCGCGAACTGCCCGCCGCCCTCGTTGCGGTAGAGGCTCAGCCCGCCCTCGCGCAGCGAGAGGAGGTCGGGCCGCTCGTCGTTATCGAAGTCGCCGGCGACGGCCCCGCGCCCGGCCGAGGCCGCCTCCTTCGCCAGCGCGCCCGCGCGCGCGGTCACGTCCGAGAACTTGCCGCCGTCGTTGCGGTAGAGGCGGCGCGCGGGGCCGGCCGCGAGGAACAGGTCGAGGTCGCCGTCGCCGTCGTAGTCGAAGAGAGCCTCGCCGCCGACGCCCGCGGGGGCCGGCAGGACGGCGGCCGTGTCGTCTTTGAAGGCGACCTCGGGCGTGGCCTTGTTAACGAGACCCGGCTCGGCCCCGGTCGAGGTGACGGCCTCGGCGTAGCGCCCCTGTTCGAGGTAGTTCTGCCCGACGATGGTCGCCGCGCCGCTCTGCCGCAGCGCCTGGAACTGCTGCATCGCGCGCTGTCCCTCTTCGCGCTGGCCGGCGCGCAGGAGCGCGGTGCCGAGGTTGTAGAGCGCCGTGCCGTTGTAGGGCTCGGCCGCGATGGCCGTGCGGAAGGCGGCGACCGCCTCGGCGTACTTGCGCTGTTGCGCGTAGACCTGGCCGAGGTTGACGTTCGCGCCCACGTCGCGCGGGTCTGTTTTGAGCACGCGCTGGAACGCGGCGGCCGCGTCGTCGAGCCGGCCCTGCTGCTTGGCGATGAGGCCGAGGATGTAGTGCGGCTGCGGCGCGCCGGGCGCGGCCGCGGCGGCGGCCTGCGCCTCCTTCTGCGCCCCGGCCAGGTCGGGCACGTTGAAGAGCGCGATGGCGAGGTTGACGCGGGCGAGCGCGAGCTTCGGGTCGAGCGCGAGCGCGCGGCGGAAGGTCTCGGCCCCTTCCTTGTGCTTGAACTGTTCGAGCAGCGCGACGCCGAGGTTGTTGGCGCGGTAGGCGTCCTCGCGCGCGTCGGCCTGCGCGGACGTTCGCGCGCGGCGGCCCGCGACGGCGAAGGCGGCGAGCGCGATGACGATGACGATGACGAGATGACGCCGTTGAAATTTCATATGTGGGTTGTTGCGCTTAGCGCACGATCATTTCAACACAGAGGGCGGGAGTCAATTAAGAATTAAGAATTAAGAATTAAGAATTAAGAATGGCACGAATCAATTCTTAATTCTTAATTCATCTTACTGCGCCGGCGATGCAACCGGGGCCGGGGCGGCGCGGGAGAAGATGATCGGCTCGGAGCGGACGACGCCCTGCCCCTCCTGGACGACGAGCGACTGGTTCGCTCTGACCTGCTGGAGCGTCATCCTCTCGCCGTTCGGCCAGACGATGTCTACGGTGAAGGCGCGCTCGGTGCCGTCGGGCCGGCCGAGGCCGAGCGTCACGGGCAGCTCCGACTGCGAGGCGTAGCTCGAACCCGTCCGCACCGTGTTCGAGGACTTGAAGCCGCCGCCCCTGACCGTCACCTTCGCCCCGACGGCGTCGCGGTTCGAGCGCGAGCCGACGAGCCGCAGCCGCAGCACGTCGTTCTGGTTGGCGTTGTCGTTGCGGTAGAGGCGGGCCGGGCCGTTGTTGGCCGTCACCAGGAGGTCGAGGTCGCCGTCGAGGTCGTAGTCGGCGTAGGCCGCCCCGCGCCCGACGACCGCGCGGCCGAGCGCCCGGCCGACCCGCGCCGTCACCTCCTCGAACCTGCGCCGGCCGAGGTTGCGGAAGAGGTGCGGCGGCTGCGCGTAGCGGACGCGCGGCTGCACCTTCTGGATGTCGTCGGAGACGTGGCCGTTGACGGCGAAGATGTCGAGGAGGCCGTCGAGGTCGTAGTCGAAGAAGAAGGTCGCGAACGTCAGCGACTGCTCCGACATCTTGCCGATGCCTGACGCCTGCGCCTCGTCGGTGAACAGTCCGCCTCCCTCGTTGCGGTAGAGCGCGATGCGCTCGCTCGTGAAGTTTCCGATGACGAGGCTGGGGCGGCCCGACCCGTCGTAGTCGGCCGCGTCCACGCCCATCCCGGCCCTCGCCGCGCCCGTCTCGCCGAAGGCGACGCCGGCCGTCAGGGCCTCGTCGGTGAACGTGCCGTTGCCGTTGTTCTTGTAAAGCCGGTTCGGCTCGGTGTCGTTGGCGACGAAGAGGTCAGTCCAGCCGTCGTCGTTGTAGTCGAGCAGGGCGACGCCGAGCGCCTTGTTCGAGGGGTCGGCGAGGCCGGCGCGCTGCGTGACGTTCTCGAAGGTGCCGTTGCCGCGGTTGCGGTAGAGCGTCGGGGCCTGCCCCTGGTACTTCTGCGGCGTGCAGTAAGACTTGTTCGTCCCGTCGAGCGTGCAGTGCACGTCGCGCTCCGGCGACCACTCGACGTAGTTGGCGACGAAGAGGTCGAGCTTACCGTCGCGGTCGTAGTCGAGCCACGCGGCGCTCGTCCCGAAGCCGGGGTCGCCGACGCCGGCCTGCCGCGTCACGTCCTGGAACTTCCCCGCCCCGACGTTGCGGAAGAGTTTATCGGGGCCGACCGCCGTGACGTAGAGGTCGGTCAGGCCGTCGTTGTCGTAGTCGGCCGCGGCCGCGCCGATGCCGTAGACGGGGACGGCCAATCCGGCCTCGGCCGTCACGTCGCGGAAGGTGCCGTCCTGGTTGTTGCGGTAGAGGGCCGAGGTGGTCTGCCCGCCCTTCTGCTCGGGCCAGGCGGTCGAGTTGACGAGGAAGATGTCCTGCCAGCCGTCGCCGTCGTAGTCGAGGAAGGCCGCGCCCGCCCCGAGCGTCTCCGGCAGGTACTTCTTGCCGAACGCGCCGCTGTTGTGGCGGAACCGGAGGCCGGCCGCCTCGGTCACGTCCGAGAACTCGACCGGCCCCGAGGGGCGCGCGGCCGCGCCGGGCGTAGGCGACGGGGTCGGCGACGCGCCGGGCGAAGCGGAGGCGGCGCCGGCCGCGGCCGGGTCCTGGGGGCTGGCAGTGTTCTGCGAGGTCGGGTCTTGTTTGCAGCCTGAGAGGAGGAGCAGGAAGCAGACGAGGGCGATCAGAGGGTTGCGCATGTTTTCGATTTCCACCTTGCTTGTACGGCGAATCTCGTCAGGGGCTTTCGGCGGGCGCTCACGCCGTCTTCGCGGCCGCGGGCGCGGGCGCGGCGCGGCGCGAGAGGAGGTACATCTCGATCAGGTTCGCCGCGGGGCCGACGATGAAGAGCGCGTAGTAGGGCGCGTGGATGTTCTCGAAGAGCCGCAGGATCATCTCGACGGCGGCGACGGCGAACGCCACGCCGGCCTGCGCCGGCTTCGACGACCGCACGGTCGTCTTCGGGTCGGTGATCATGAAGAAGATGAAGAGCTGGTACATCGGCCCCGTGATGGGCGCGACCTCGGCGGCGAAGGTGTGGCCCGTCATGAGGCTGCGCAGCGCGGCGAAGGCGAAGAACGAGGCGACGTAGACGAGCGTGATGTGCAGCCGCCGGACGTGGTAGGTGATGACGAGGCCGAGCGCCCAGATGACGAAGACCGGCCAGAGGTTGTTGCCCCACTGGACGCTCAAAGTCGAGTAGGCCCACGGCGCGGCCAGGAGCATCACGCAGATGCCGAAGTTCGAAGGGTTCCAGATGTGCCGGTCGCGGAAGCGCAGGACGTACTTCGAGGTGATCGAGATGGCGCTCGTCAGCGCGAACGGCCAGGCGTAGGGCGAGCGGGTCAGGATGCCGACGCTGATGCCGGTGATGTAGGCGCTCGCCAGGTGCGGCCAGCGGCCGGCGAAGGCGCGGCCCAGCACCAACTCGACGGCGACGGCCGAGACGATTGCCAGCACCGTCATCGAGTAGCTTTCGAGGATGCCGTAGGAGAGCTGCCCGACGAGCAGGATGAAGGTGATGAAGATCGGCGCGACGAAGCGGCTGTCTACGCCGAACAGCTTCGGCTGCTTCTTCGCCTCCCCCGAGGGGGCGGCGACGGGGGCCGTCGGAATGGTAGTGGCACTCATCTTTGGCTCTCGGCTTGTCGCTAACCGGCCGAAGAATTTAACACAGAGGACACAGAGGGTTCACAGAGGGCACAGAGAAAACCGAACACCAAATCTGAAACTTCCTCTCTGTGCCCTCTGTCCTTGCTCTGTGTCCTCTGTGTTGAAATGAACTCACCGAACTCTCGGCCGTGGAGTCGGGCTAAGCTTCTCTGACGCGATGAACTTTCCCGACCTCCGGCGCTTCGATGGTCTGCGTCTTCCCCGAAGGCCAGCGGATGACGGCCCGCTCGACGCGCGCGCCGCGCCCCAGCCCGAAGTGGAGCCGGCGCTGGTTCTGCGCGCAGAAGCCGCTGCCGCCGGAGACCTCCTGCAACTGCTCGCGCCCGCCCCAGTAGACGCGCACCTGCGCGCCGACGGCGCTGCGGTTCGAGGCCGTCCCCTCCAGTTCAAAGCTGATCCAGGCCCGGTCTGCTGCGACCGTGTTCTTATAAACCAGCAGCGGGCCGCGCTGGTTGGCGACGACCACGTCCAGGACGCCGCGGTTCCAGAGGTCTGCGACGGCGACGGCGCGCCCGTCGAAGGTGTCGCGCGCCCCGACCGCCTGCGCCACGTCGGTGAACCGCCCCGCGCCGTCGTTGAGCCAGACGCGCTTGCGCTGGAACCCGGAAAGGCTCCGGTTGTTCATCGGCGGCCAGTTCGCGGCGTCCGAGATGATGGCGGAGTTGCCGCCCGCGACCTTCGAGAAGTCGTACCAATAGTCGGCCCCGCGCTCCAAAGAGACGTAGCCGTTCGTCAGGTAGAGGTCGAGCGTGCCGTCGTTGTTGAGGTCGGCGAACTGCGCGCCGAAGCTCCACCCGCCCAGCTCGACGCCCATGTCGCGCGCGAGGTTGTCGTACTTCAGGGAGTCGCCAGAGGTGCCCTCGCGCGGCACCCAGAGGTTGTTGCCCTGGATGAGCACGCCCTCCTCGGAGATGTTCGAGACGTAGACGGCGAAGCGGCCCTGGTTGAGGATGTCGCCGAACGAGACGTTCATCCCGCTCTTGGGCGCGAAACCCACCCCGGTCGCCTCGCCCGCGTCGCGGAAGCGGCGGCCGCCCTCGTTGAAGAAGAGTTCCGAGACGCCGTAGTCGTTGGCGACGAAGAGGTCGGGGTAGCCCGTGCCGCGCAGGTCTGCGGCCGCCGCCGCGAGCGCCCAGCGGCGCGAGTCAATGCCGGCCGCGGCGGTCACGTCCTCGAAGGTGCCGTCGCCGCGGTTGCGCAGGAGGTACTTGCGGCCGCCGTTGCGGGCGTACTCGAAGCTCTCCGGCATCATCCTGGTGTGTTCCAGGTGCCAGAGGTTCACGTCCTCGGGGTAGTAGCCGCCGAGGAAGAGGTCGAGTCGCGAGTCGCGGTCGTAGTCGAACCAGACGGCCGTGTTGGCGTTGACCCAGGCGGGGAGGCCGGCCCGCTCGGTCACGCGCGTGAAGCCGCGGCCCGCGTCGTTGTGGAACAGCTCGGGCCGCCCCCACTTGTAGACGAAGAGGTCTTCGAAGCCGTCGTTGTCGTAGTCGCCCCAGACCGCGCCCATCGAGACGCCGGTCTCGGGGCTGTTCACTTCGGCGACGCCCGTCTCGGCCGCCACGTCCGTGAACGTCCCGTCGGCGTTGTTGCGGAAGAGCGCGTTGCGGCTCGCCTCGCCGCTGCTGGTGACGTAGATGTCCTGCCAGCCGTCGCGGTCGAAGTCGGCGACGGCCGCGCCCGCGCCCATCGAGGCGACCTGCGGCATGATGTGGTCGAGCTTCGGGTCGAGCCGCGGCGCGGCGTGCGTGAAACGGACGCCGGCCTCCTTCGAGACCTCTTGCAGGTAGAAGCCGTGGCGGCCCAAGGCGGCCTCGCGCGCCCGCTCGGCCTCGGCGTCGGCCGGCCCCTCGCCGCGCTCGTGCCAGCGCCTGAGCGCGAACGGCGCGGCGAGCAGCGCGGCGAAGAAGACGGCGAGCAGGACGCGGGGGATGAGACTCTTCTGCATGAACGAAAAACTCTAAAAGGAAATGATGAATGCGGAATGATGAATGATGAATTAAATCATCCGGGCCGCCTGACATTCATCATTCCGCATTCCGCATTCATCATTTCCTCAGCGCGTCCCGGAAGCGCCGGGGCGTGACGTAGCGGGTGTGGTAGTTTTCCCAGTCCTGGGGATGACGGCGGTAGACCGGATCGTCTTCGAGACGTGTCGGGGGTGTAGTGTAGTATTCGCGGTCGCGCGAGGGCAAGGGCAGCACCGTCTGCGAGAACATCGAGTTGTAGTCGCCGTCCTTGATCCAGCCGTTGCCGATGAGCACGTAGTCGCGCGCGTAGCCGGCCGCGGGCGCGGGCCTCGCGGGGAAGCGCAGCACCAGCTCGTCGCCCGCGTTCGCGATCACGACGCGGTCGTCCGCCTCGGCCAGCAGCTCGCGCACGTCGCCGAAACGCGTGTAGTAGCCGACGAGGTCGCGCCAGCGCTGCGCCGTCGAGGCGAGCCGGCCGTACTCAGGCGTCTCGGGCGAGGAAGCGTCCCGCTGCCGCATCTCGGAGAAGCCGCGGTAGCGCAGCTCGGCCGCCGAAGGCTGGAGCCGCTCGACCCTCACGCCCGCGCTCTCCGCCTCGGCCGCCCATTCGAGCGCGTCCCAGAAGATTTCCATGTTGGTGCGCAGACGCAGCCGCCGCGGCGCGCCGGGCCGGAAGACGCCCTTGAGGTCAACGAGGATCGTCTTATTCTTGCCGGCCGGGAAGCCGAGGTCGGGCCGCGCCACCTCCCAGCCGCCGCGCCCGTCGGCGACTTCGAGGCTCAGGCCCCGCGGCGGCGGGTGGCCGCCCTGGCTGATGGCGACGTTGATCGAGGCGTCGGTCGGGTGCAGCCAGCCGTGCGCGACGAGCCAGAGGGGTGCGTCCGCGGGCGCGTCGGCCGGCAGCTCGACCTCTACGAAGTGGTCGCGCGTGACGCCCTGGTGCGTGCCGCGGCCGAAGGTGTCGAGGTGTCGGCCGTCGCGCTTTTGAACCACTTCGGTCACGTCCGCGCCCGTATCGTCCCAGGCGCGCGCGACGGGGCGCGGCGTCTCGAAGGCGTAGACCTTGAGCGCGGGCGCCTGCTTCGCCGTCCGCTCGTCCACGAAGACCTCCGTGCCCGCGGGGTGGTCAACGACGGCGAGCGCGTAGCGGTCGAGGTAGTAGGTCTCCCAAAGCTCGGCCGTGATGCGCAGGTCGTAGAAGCCCTCGCGCGGCGCGAGCTGGCGGCCTTCGATCTTCACCCACTCCTCGGTCTGCGTCACCCGCGCCGTCTGGTAGCTGTTGATGCGCAAGCCGATCGCCGGGCTCCACGGCGCGCAGTCCTTGACGAAGCTCATCGCGCGGCCGTCGAAGGCGAAGAGCGACGGGCAGGAGCCTTTCAGGCGCTGCTCGGCGAGCACCGCCTGGTCGGCCTTCAGCTCGAACTCGGCCCGCACCGAGCCGTTCGGCCACACGACCCTGACCACGTCGGCGCCCGGCTGCTCGCCCAGCCCGAAGTGCACGACCGGCCCCGTGATCGGCTGCTTCTGCACGAGGAGGCCGGCACGTATCTCCATCTCGCCGCCGACGCCGAACGAGTTGATCCGCTGGTCGCCGGTGGCGTTGGCGGCCCGCGGCCGGATCACCTGCCAGTGGTAAGGCTTCGAGCCGCGGCCCGCCGCCTTCAGGGCGCGGCCGTCGCGCGCCGCGCCGACGAGGTCGAGCCGACCGTCGGCGTCGGCGTCGGCCACCGAGAGCGCGCGCGCCGAGGCGACCTCTTCGGGCAGCGTAAGCGGCCTGAACCCTCCGCGCGCGTCGCCGAGCCAGGCGCGCGCGCCCGCCGCCGTCGAGGCCAGGAGGTCTACGCCGCCGTTATTGTCGAGGTCGGCCGCGAAGAGCCGCGCGCCGCCCGCCGAGAGGCCGCCGGGCGCGCCCTCCCAGCGCAAGACATCCGCGGCATCCCAGCCACCGCCCTCGTCCCTGTCAGAGAAGCGGCGCAGCACGCCGTCGGCGCGGAGCGCGAGCAGGTCGAAGCGCCCGTCCTCGTTGATGTCGGCGATGCCGAGCGCGGCGGCCGGCCCGGCTCCGGGCGGCGCGGGCCGCGCGCGGAACTGCCCCGTCCGCTCGTTCGTGAAGACGTAGACGCGGCCCGCCGCGTCGAGCAGCGCGGCGTCCGGGTCGCCGTCGCCGTCGAAGTCGGCCCAGGCGAAGTCGCGCAGGGCCGCGACGCCCTCGAAGGGTCTCTGCTCGGCGAAGGTGCCGTCGCCGTTATTGCGCAGCACCAGGGCCGCGCCCTCCTTCGCGCCGAGCACGATGTCGAGGTCGCCGTCGGCCTCCACGTCCGCCGCCCAAGCGCCGGCCGCCGGCCCGCCCGCGACGGCCGGAGAGACGCGCGCGCGCGCCGTCACGTCGGCGAAGGCCGAAGGATTCTCCTGCCGGTAGAGGCGGAAGCCGCCTTCGCCCGCGGCCGCGAGGTCGGTCTTGAAATCGTAGTCGAAGTCGAGCGCGGCGACGGCGTGCGGCGACGGCTGCGCGCCGGCCGGGCCGCCGGGGAAGGCCAGCTTGACGCCTTCGCCGACGCGCAGCTCGCGCCCGTCGGCGAAGGCGAGCGCGGGCGGCCCTTCGCCGTCGAGGAAGACCGCGCCGCCCCAGGCCCAGGCGTCCGTGCCGAAGGCCGCGGGCGGCTCGGCGGCGAAGGTCAAAGCCTCGTCGGGCGGCGCGGGCGAAGGCTCGGGCGAAGGCAGGCGTATGAACCGGGTGAAGGGTTCGCTCAAAGTCTCCGGCGGGTCCTGCACGGCGAGGCGGCTCTGCCGGTATTCGGGCAGGCGGACGAGGACGTTGCGGAGGAACTGTACGCGCGGCGCGGCCGAGCGCGTCCCGGCGGAGGCGGCCGCGGCCTCGACGGCCTTGAGCTGTTCGAGCGCCTCGGGCGGCCACGCCCCGGACTGCTCGCGCAGGCGCGTCAGCATCCGGCCGAACAGCTCGTCGTCGCCGCGCTTGGCCGCGAGGCGCGCCACGTCCAACTGCACCGAGAGGTTTTCGGGCTGCACTTCGAGGATGCGCCCGAACAAACGCAGGACTTCTTCCTCGCCGGCCTCGCCCGACTCGCGCCCGACCTCTTCGGCGAGCGCGTAGAGCGCCTTCAGGTTGCGCGGGTCGAGCTCCGTCGCGCGGCGGAAGTGCTTGATCGCCTCGGCGTAGTTGCCGCGGCCGCTTTCGAGCTGGCCGAGCAGGACGTACATCCGCGCGTCGTCGGGCACGAGCCGCCGCGCCCGCTCGAAGCTCTCGGCCGCGCGCTCGAACTGGCGCTGCCGCAGGTAGAGGAGGCCGAGGTCGGCCCACGCGGCCGGCTCTCCGGGCGCGAGCCGCGTCGCCTCCTGTAACTTCTCCTCGGCGCGCACGTCGTCGCCGACCTGGAGCGCGGCGAGGCCGACGTAGAAGGCCCGGACGGCCGCCGCGTACTCGGCCGGGGCGAGCGCGGGCGGGGCGGCCTCGCGTTGGCAGGAGGCGAGCGCCGCGGCGGCGCAGAGTAGCAGGGCCAGGAGAGAGCGCGGGCCGCCCTCGCGCGTCAATCTTCGCGCGGGGCGGCGGGCGTCGGCGGGCCGGGGCGTCTGTGTCGTGTCGGCCGGGGGGCGGTCTCGAAGCATTCCGGGGTCGCGTGCGGCGCGTCTTTGTTGCGGCGCTAGACTAAAGGTTGAATATATCATAATCTCTCGGCGCCGGCAGGAGAGGGGGCGGCGGGAGATCCACATACGGCCATACTCCCCGACCCGCGCGCCCCGCTGCCGAGAAAAAACCCCGAAAGGCGATCCCCCGCGGATGAGAAAGGTTTTAGCCCTCCTGGCCTGCGCGCTCGTCGCGCTCCTGCCCGCCGCCCCTAACGCACAGCAGTTGGCCTCGGCCTCCCTGACGGGGTTCGTCACCGACCCGAACGGCGCGGTCGTCCCCGGCGCGCGGGTGACGGCCGTGCACCAGGGGACGGGCGCGGAGCGCGAGGCCGTGACGAACGACGAGGGCCTCTACGTCTTCCCGAACCTCGCGGTCGGCGAGTACCGCGTCAGCGCGGCGCGCGCCGGGTTCAAGATGGCCGTCTACGAGAGCGTCTCGTTGCAGGTCGGCCAGACGCAGACGCTCGACATCCCGCTCGCGGTCGGCGAGCTCGTTGACGAGGGCGTCCCCGTCAACTGGTTCGGGCCGCTGGTCAACACGACCTCGCCCGTCATCGAGAGCGTCATCGGGCAGCGCGAGATCGAGACGCTGCCGCTCAACGGCCGCAACTTCCTGGAGCTGGCCTTCCTGACGCCCGGCAACGCGCCGGCCCCGAACTTCGACCCGACGAAGACCAACACCGTCGTCGTCTCGTCGGCCGGGCAGCTCGGCCGCGGCGGCAGCGTCACGGTGGACGGAGCGGACACGAACGACGACGTGGTGGGCGGGGCCGTGCAGAACATCTCGCAGGACGCCGTGTACGAGTTCCAGGTCGCCACGGGGCGCTTCGACGCGCGGCTCGGCCGCACCGGCTCAGGCGTCGTCAACATCGTGACGAAGTCGGGCTCTAACGAGTTCCACGGCTCGCTCTTCGGCCTCTTCCGCGACGCGCGCCTCCAGGGCCTGCCCGCCACCTTCGACCGCTCGGCGGGCGAGGAGCCGCCCTTCGACCGCCAGCAGTACTCGTTCACGCTCGGCGGCCCGGTCAAGCGTGACCGGGCGTGGTTCTTCGGCTCGTTCGAGTACCGCAACCAGGACGGGGCGGTGCTCGTCGGCGAGCGCGACACGGCGCGGCGCACGATCACGCGCGGGTTCGCCGACGCGCCGCTCGACGACCTGCTCGGCACCGGCCGCCTCGACTGGCACCCGACCGACCGCGACCACGTCACCTTCCGCTACTCGGTGCAGCGCGAGGAGAACACGACGGCCTCGACGCTGGTGCGCTCGATCGGCTCGGCCTCGCAGCGGCAGACGAGCCGCAACCACGCGCACTCCCTGCTCGCCAACTACACGCGGCTCCTCTCGCCCCAGGACGTGAACGAGTTCCGCTTCAGCTACAGCACCTTCATCAACCGCACGACGCCGCTCGCCCGCGGGCCGCAGCTCACCTTCCCCAGCATCCAGGACGGCGTCTCGTTCCGCGTGCCGCAGCAGACGCGGCAGAAGCGCGCGCAGCTCGCCGACTCGCTGACGATGTCGCGCGGCGGCCACGCCGTCTCGGTCGGCGGCGAGTTCCAGCGCGTGCTCTCGGACTTCGACCTCGGCGTCTTCCAGGACGGGCGCGTCGAGCTCATCGAGGACTTCCCCGACTTCGACCGCAACGGCGACGGCCGCACGGACGACGACGACCTGCTCTTCGCCGTCACGCTCCGGAGCGCCTTCCCCGACCGCCCGCTCGTCATCCCCGACGCGAACAACAGCCACTTCGCCGCCTACGTCCAGGACGACTGGCGCGTGCGCTCCGACCTGACGCTCAGCCTCGGGCTGCGCTACGAACTCGACACGGACGTGAAGAACCTGAGCCGCGCCGGCGAGATCAACCCGCTCGTCCGCCCCTTCCTGCGCGGGCGTCGCGGCCGCGACGCGGACAACTTCGCGCCGCGCGTCGGCTTCAACTGGGCGACCGCGGACGCGCGCACCTCGGTGCGCGGCGGCTACGGCATCTACTACGACCGCGTCACGCTCCAGATACAGTCTCTGGAGCGCGGCCTCGACGGGCGGGCGCTCCCCATCGAGGTGCGGGCCGGCAACATCTTCTTCATCCCGCCTGAGTGCCTCTTCGACCCGGCGTGCGGGCAGTTCCCGCCGCCGGCCCCGACGCTCGCCTCGCCCTTCACCGGCTTCGTCCTGCCGGGCGCGGGCGCGGGCGGCATCAACATCATTGACAACGACCTCGAGAACCCGATGGTGCAGCAGGCGAGCCTCGGCCTCCAGCACCAGTTCGGCCGCGACTACGTCGTGCGCGCCGAGTACCTGCACGGCTTCGGCACGCACTTCATCATCGGCCGCACCATCGGCCAGGTCTTCAACCCGGTGGTCGGCGGCCCCGACCTCGTCAAGAACCTGGAGTCGAGCGTCAAGACGAAGTACGACGGGCTGCTCGTGAGCTTCGAGAAGCGGTTCTCGCGCCGCCACGGCCTGCGCGCCTCCTACACGCTCTCGAAGGCTTTCAACTACGCCAACGACGACCAGATTCCCTTCTCGAACGGCCCCGTAGACCCCTCGAACCTGCAACTCGAATACGGCCCGACGCCGAACGACCAGCGCCACCGCTTCGCCCTGGCCGGCACCTTCGACGCGCCGCTCGGCCTGCGGCTCGCCCCGCTCTGGGCGCTCGCCTCCGGCGTGCCGATGGACATCCTCCTGCCGGACGGGAGCGCGCGCCTGCCGGGGCTGCAACGCAACGCCGGCGGCCGCCTCTTCGAGACGGGGGCGGAATTGAACGAGTACATCCGAGGGCTGAACGCGGCGGGCGGCGTCGGCGGCCAACCCCTCCCGCTCGTCCCGGACGACGCGCGCTTCGGCGACAGCTTCAACTCGTTCGACCTGCGCCTCTCGCGGCCCTTCGCCCTCGGCGAGCGGGTGCGGGTCGAGCCCATCGCCGAGGTCTTCAACCTCTTCAACGTGACGAACGTCCTCGGCGTCTCGAACGTCAACTACTCCGGGTTCTCCAACGTGCTCGTGCGCGACAGCAACGACCCTTCGAGCCCCGGCTTCCTGCGCTCGTCGAGCTTCGGCACGCCCGTCACGACCGCCGGCGGCGTCTTCGGCTCCGGCGGCCCCCGCGCCTTCCAGTTCGCGGCGCGGCTGACTTTTTAAGAGACGACTGACGGTCAGAAGCCCGACCGTGAGGGGGGCGTCTCAGGTCAGCCGAACATGTTGCTGACGAACCTTGAGACGCCCTCCCTCACGGTCGGGCTTCTGACTCGCTCTACTGACTACTTCTTTTGCCGCTCAAAAGACAACTCGGGCTGAAGACGGCGGCGGCGCTCGTCGTGGGCGAGGTGATCGCGGTCGGAATCTTCCTGACGCCGGCCGGGATGGCGAAGTCGCTCGGGTCGCCGCTGTGGCTGCTCCTGGTGTGGCTCGTGGCGGGCGCGATGGCGCTGTGCGGGGCGCTCTCGTACGGGGAGCTGGCGGCGAGGTTCCCCGAAGCCGGCGGCGGCTACGTCTACCTGCGCGAGGCTTACGGGCGGCCCGTCGCCTTCCTCTACGGCTGGATGGCCTTCCTCGTGATGGACCCCGGCATCACGGCCGCGCTCGCGGTCGGGATGGCGAGCTACGCCGCGTACCTCTTTGCGCTCCCGCCGCTCGGCGTGAAGCTGGCGGCCGTGGCGGCCGTCTTCGCCTTCGCCGCCGTCAACGTCGTCGGCGTCCGCGCCGGGGCGCGGCTGCTGCGCTGGCTCGCCGCCCTCAAGCTCGTGCTGCTCGCGACGCTTCTGGTCTGGGGCTTCGCGTCGGGCCTCGGCGACTGGTCGAACTTCGAGCCGTTCGTCGCGCAGCGCGCGGGCTCGGCCCCGCTCGCCGGGGCGCTGGCCGGCGCGTTCGTGGCGGCCTTCTTCTCCTTCGGCGGCTGGTGGGATTTGACGAAGCTGGCGGGCGAGGTGCGCGACCCCGAGCGCAACCTGCCGCGCGCGCTCACGCTCGGGGTGGTCGCCGTGACGCTCGTCTACGTCCTGACGAGCGCCGCCTTCGTCTACCTCGTGCCGATGGAGGGCGTCACCTCGGGCGAGACCTTCGCGGCGCAGGCCGGCGAGCGGCTCTTCGGGGCCTACGGCGGGCGGGCCTTCTCGCTCGTCGTCGTCGTGGCCGTGTTGGGGAGCCTCGCCGGGGTCACGATGTCGGCCCCGCGCGTCTACTACGCGATGGCGCGCGACCGCCTCTTCTTCCAGGCGGCGGCGCGGCTGCACCCGCGGACGGGGACGCCGGCCGTCGCCATCGCCTTGCAGGCGGCGCTGGCCTCGTCGCTCGTCGCGCTCGGCACGTTCGAGGGGATCGTCGCCTATTTCGTCTTCGTCGTCGTCGTCTTCCTCGCGCTGACGGTCGGGGCGCTCTTCGTGCTGCGGCGGCGCGGCGGCCCCGCGCCCGGCTACCTGACGCCGGGCTACCCCGTGCCGCCGCTCGTGTTCCTGGCGCTCGTCGCGCTGCTGCTCGTGCTTTTGGGCGCGGGCCGGCCGCGCGAGTCGCTGCTCGGCGTGGCGGTGGTCGCCGCGGGGCTGCCCGTCTACTTCCTGGTCTTCCGCCGCGGGGCCGCGCCGGCAAACGACGACGAGGAATCCTGACGAGACCCGGCCGCGCCCGACGAAGGCCGCGGCTTTGTGATACCTTAGTCGGCAAGCTCCAAGTGTCGTGCGGCGACGCCGGCGTCCTGATAATTCGTTAGCGAAGGTCTTGTTACCCTCTACGG
>DASZKF010000139.1:0-5385 GCA_035947355.1 Pyrinomonadaceae bacterium
GCTCGCCTCGAACGGCGCGACGGCCGCGGCCTCCTCGGTCTTCGATTCCACGCGCCTTCCCGTCGGGGCCATCAACGGCGACCGCCGGGGCCTCCACTGGGGCTCAGACCCGGCGACCGGCAGCGGGTGGACGGACGGGACTAATAACGCCTACCCCGACTGGATCGAAATCGCCTTCGCGGGGCCGCGGGTGATCCAGGAGGTCTCGGTCTTCACGCTCCAAGACAACTACCCCTCGCCCGCCGAGCCGACGCTGACGATGACCTTCACCAAGTTCGGCGTGACCGCCTTCCAGGTTCAGTACTGGACGGGCTCGGCGTGGGCTAACGTGACGGGCGGGGCGGTGACGGGCAACAACAAGGTCTGGCGCCAGTTCACCTTCACGCCGCTTTTGACGACGAAGATCAGAGTCCTCGTCAACAACGCGCTGGCCGGCAACAGCCGCATCACGGAGGTCGAGGCCTGGGCCGAGCTGTCGCGCGCCAACCACGCGCTGGCGTCGAACGGCGCGACCGCGACGGCCACCTCGGTCTTCGACTCGACGCGCCTTCCAGTCGCCGCCATCAACGGCGACCACAAAGGTCTCCACTGGGGCTCAGACCCGGCGACCGGCAGCGGCTGGACGGACGGGACTAATAACGCCTACCCCGACCGCCTGGAGATCGCCTTCGCCGGCGAGCGCGTCGTGGACGAGATAAACGTCTTCACGCTCCAGGATAACTACCCCTCGCCGGTCGAGCCGACCGAGGCGATGACCTTCACGAAGTTCGGCATCACCGCCTTCCAGGTCGAGTACTGGACGGGGTCGGCGTGGGCGGCCGTGCCCGGCGCGGCTGTCACGGGCAACAACAAGGTCTGGCGCAGGTTCACCTTCTCCCCGCTCTCGACGACGAAGCTGAGGCTGACTGTCAGCGCCGCGCTGGCCGGCAACAGCCGCGTCGTCGAGGTCGAGGCCTGGGGGCCGGGCAGTTCCGCCCCGCCGCCGCCTCCGCCCACTAACCATGCGCTCGCGTCGAACGGCGCGACGGCCGCGGCCTCCTCGGTCTTCGATTCTACGCGTCTACCCATCGGGGCCATCAACGGCGACCGCAGAGGTCTCCACTGGGGGAGCGACCCGGCGACCGGCAGCGGCTGGACGGACGGCACGCAGAACGTCTACCCCGACTGGCTGGAGATCACCTTCAGCGGCGCGAAGTCGCTCACCGAAATCTCGGTCTTCACGCTCCAGGACAACTACCCCTCGCCCGCCGAGCCGACGCTGACGATGACCTTCACCAAGTTCGGCATCCAGGACTTCGACGTGCAATATTGGACGGGCTCGGCCTGGGCCACCGTGCCGGGCGGTGCCATCACGGGCAACAACAAGGTCTGGCGCAAAGTCACCTTCCCCGCCCTTACGACCACGAAGATCAGAGTCCTCGTCAAGAAGGCCCTCGCGGGCAACAGCCGCATCGTCGAGGTCGAAGCGTACTGAAGAAGAAGTGACGGGTGATAGGTGACGGGTGATGGGTAAAAACAGGTCCTACCCATCACCCGTCACCTATCACCCGTCACTTCTTTTTTAATATCTTTGCGGGACGCCGCGGACGCAGCGCACCGTGTCGCGGGCGATGAGGAGTTCTTCGTCGGTGGGGATGACGTAGACGGCGAGGCGCGAGCCTTCGGCGCTGACGAGGCCTTCGCGGCGGCCCGTGTGCTGCTCGTTGCGCGTGGCGTCGAGTTCGACGCCCATCCAGCCCAGCCCCTCGCAGACCCGCGCCCGTATCTCGGGCGAGTTCTCGCCGATGCCGCCCGTGAAGACCAGCGCGTCGGCCCCGCCCATCGCCGCCAGGTACGCCCCGACGTACTTGCGGACGCGGTAGCAGAAGATTTCGACGGCGAGGCGGGCGCGGCGGTCGTTGTTCTCGCGCGCCTCGTCGAGCAGCTCGCGCATGTCGTTCGTCAGCCCCGAGATGCCCAGGAGCCCCGCCTGCTTGTTGAGTATCGAATCAACCTCCTGCGCCGTGAAACCCTCCTTGAGCGCGATGAAGTCCACGATGGCCGGGTCCATGTCGCCCGAGCGCGTCCCCATGACGAGACCTTCGAGCGGCGTCATCCCCATCGAGGTGTCCACCGAATCGCCCGCGCGGATGGCCGCCGCCGAGCAGCCGTTTCCGAGGTGGAGCGTCAGGACGTTGGTCTCCGCGCGCCCCAGCCCGCGCAGCCTGCGGTAGCGGTAGGCGACGTAGCGGTGCGACGTGCCGTGGAAGCCGTAGCGGCGGACGCGGTGGCGGCGATACCACTGGTACGGCAGGGCGTAGAGGTAGGCGTAGGGCGGGAGCGTCTGGTGGAAGGCCGTGTCGAAGACGGCGACCTGCGGCAGACCGGGGCCGAAGAGCGTGCGCGCCGCCTCGATGCCGCGGACGTTGGCCGGGTTGTGCAGGGGTGCCAGCTCGATGCAGTCCTCGATGCCGCGCAGGACTTCGTCGTCTATCACGACCGAGTGCGTGAAGCGCTCGCCGCCGTGGACGACGCGGTGGCCGACGGCGTGCACGTCGGCGACGCTCGCGACCTCCTTGATGCCGGAGTCTTCGGCCGTCACCCAGCGGAGGATGGCCTCGACGGCGGCGCGCGTGTCGCGCACCGGCGCGGTCGTGGGGCGCGGCTCGCGGCCCGCGGCCTGGAAGGTGATGATGGCCTCGCCGCCGACGCGCTCGACCTGCCCGCGGGCGAGGCGCGCGTCGGTGTCCTCAGCGATGCGGTCGAGGTCGGTCGCGATGAGCTGGAACTTGACGGTCGCGCTCCCGCAATTCAAAACCAGTACGTTCATACGCCTCGCCGGTTGTCCGTAGAAAGATGTGCGACAGTTTAGAGCAAGTCCGGGCCGGCCGCCACGCAGGGCAGGATTAGCCACAGAGGCACCGCAGACACAGAGGAAAGACAAATCAAAAACCCTTGCCAGAGACTTGACGCTGACATCCACCACCCAAGCCTCCGGCAAGGGTTTTTATTTTTCTTCTTCTTCTCTGTGTCTCTGTGCCTCTGTGGCTAATTCCAGTTGGCCGCCGGCTTCGCGGGCCGGAGCCTCGACGGCCAGTCGTCGTGCAAGGTCGTCAATGCGGGCGCGCAGGTCGCCCTCGTCGAGCGTCGTGAGGCGGCCGTCGCGGAAGAGTTCGCGGCCGGCGACCACCGTCATCAGCACGTCGCGGCCGGAGGAGGCGAAGACGAGCGCGGAGGCCGGGTCGTAGACGGGCCGCTGGTGCGCGCCCGCGAGGCCGACGGCGACGAGGTCTGCTTCGAGACCTTCGGCGAGCGCGCCCGCGCGCCCTCCGAGTCCGAGCGCCTCGGCCCCGCCGAGCGTCGCGAGGCGCAGGGCGTCGGCCGCGCCCGGCATCCGCCCGCCGCCGGCCGCGCGCGCGGCGAGCACGGCGAAGCGCGCCTCTTCGAGCAGGTCGCAGGTGTTGTTGCTCGCCACCGAGTCGCTCCCCAGCCCTACGCGGACGCCGGCCGCGAGCATGGCGGCGAGCGGCGCGCGGCCGTGGCCGAGCTTGGCGTTCGACTTCGGGCAGTGCGCCACCCGCGCGCCGTGCTCTTTGATGAGGCGGATGTCTTCGTCGTCAACGCGTACGCAGTGCGCGAGGAGGGGGCGGGCGGCGAGCAGGCCGACGGCGGCGAGGTGGCGGACGGTCGAGGTGTGCGGCGCGTCGAACTCGATGCCGCGCGCCGCGAAGCCCTCGGCGAAGGGGCCCCGCCCCTCGCGCATGAGCAAGTCTTCGGCCTCCGACTCGGCGGCGTGAATCATCAGCGGAAGACTTTCGGCGACGGCGTACTCGGCGAGCATCGTGAGCAGCGGCGGGCTGACCGTGTAGGGCGCGTGTGGCGAGAGGCCGAGCCGGACGAGCCGCGTCTCCGAAGCGCGTAGAGCTTCGACGCCGGCGCGCGCTCTCTCGAACCTCTCCCGCGCCGAGCGCGCGTCCGGCCCGAACGCCTCTTTGAAGACGACGCCGCGCAGGCCCGCGTCGCCGAGCGCGCGCATCACGGCCGCGCCCGCGTCGCTCGCGTCGCCGACGCAGGTCACGCCCGCGCGCAGCGCCTCGGCCGCGCCCCACGCCGCCGAGGCGTACAGGTCGTTCCCGCTCATCCGCTCGCCGCGCGCGATTGTCAGCTTGCGGAGCCACGCGAAGAAGTCGCCCTCCTCGGCTTCGAGGAAGCCGCGCATCGCCGTCAGCTCCAGGTGCGTGTGGCAGTTGACGAGGCCCGGCAGGATGGCGGCCTCGCCGAAGTCTTCGGCCTCCGCGCCGGGGAACCTCGCTTCGATTTCCGCCCGCGGCCCGACGCCCGCGATCAACGAGCCGCGCACCGCGACCGCGCCGTCAACAATCGGCTCCGTGGTAACCGGCAGAACCCACCGCGCGCAGTAAAGTTTTGTCATACCCACAAGTAATCAGAAGCCGGCTATAGAGTCCCGCCAGGGACTCCCGATAATAGCCCGGCGATTTATCGCTGGGTTGACAACGGGATGAACGCCGCCAGTCCCGCAGGGACGGCTGAAGGCTTCGGCCGTCCCTACGGGACTCAACCTGCCTCGCCCGACTTCTCCCGGCGATAAATCGCCGGGCTATTCTCGCGCCGTCCCTACGGGACTACCGGACGCGCGCTTTTCAACTCGGCTCCGTCTCCTGCCTATTCCCCCTCAGCACGAACCACAGCAGCCCCGAAAGGATTATCACGCTCCCGCCCGCCGCGGCGACCGCGCGGATGCCGAGGCGGTCGGCCGCCGCGCCCGAGGCGAGCATCGAGCCGACCATCATCAGCGTCGTCAGCGTCTCGTAAGTGGCGAAGATGCGGCCGGCGAAGCCGCCCTCGGTGCGCCGCATCAGCACGGTCTGCTGCGCCGTCCACCAGATGGCGAAGTTCATCTCGCGCGCCACCAGCACGAGCGCCGCGCCCCAGAGGCTCGGCATCATGCTGAAGACGACGAGCCCGCACCCGTCGAGGAAGAGCGAACGGCCCATGCGCGCGCCCAGCCCCTCGACGCCCCCGCCCGTGAAGCGACGCGCCAGCGGAGCGCCGAGCACGCCGCCCGCCCCCATCGCCACGAACAGCACCGAGATTCCGAAGTCCGTTGGCCGCTCGACGAGCCGCCGCGCCCCCTCGCCCCAGCCCGCGACCGCCGCCTCGCCGAGCCGCGCGCCGAAGATGCTGTAGAGCGCGCGGGCCGCGCCGTTGCCCAGCCCCCACCCGGCCGCCACGACGAAGACCGCCGCCAGCAGCCGGTCGCGGCCGACGTAGCGCAGCCCCTCGCGGAAGTCGGTCAAGACCGACTTCAGTTTCGAGTTTCGGGTTTCGAGTTGCGAGTTAAGGCCGCGTTCAGAAGCCCGACCGTGAGGGAGGGCGTCGGGGGTG
>DASZKF010000140.1:0-7248 GCA_035947355.1 Pyrinomonadaceae bacterium
GACCGACTTCGAGTTCGAGAACGCGGACATCCGCATCCGCCTCAGCCGCAACCCCGCGCCCGCGCTGGCGACGGCCGCGCCCCTCGTCGTCCCCGCGCCGGCCCCGACCCCGCTCGCGGCGATGCAGGCGGCTGCGCCGCAGGCCCCGGCGCCGGCCGAAGCGCCGGCGCCCGCGCCCGAGCCGCAGCCGCAAGCCACGGCCGCCGAAGACCTGCACGTCATCCAGTCGCCCATCGTCGGCACCTTCTACCGCTCGCCGTCGCCCAACGCCGAGCCGTTCGTCAAGGTCGGCTCGACGGTCGAGCACGACACCGTCGTCTGCATCATCGAGGCGATGAAGCTGATGAATGAAATCCCGGCCGAGACCTCGGGGACGGTCGAGAAGATTTACGTCGAGAACGGCCAGCCGGTCGAGTACGGCCAGCCGCTCTTCGGCATCAAGAGGTAGTTCCAAGTTCCAAGTTCCAAGTTCCAGGTTAAGAACCTGCCTTTTAACTTGGAACTTGGAACTTGGAACTTGGAACTTGAGCTTTTGCATGCGCAAATTCCGTAAGATTCTCATCGCGAACCGGGGCGAGATCGCGTGCCGCATCATCTGGACGTGTAAGGAGATGGGCATCTCGACGGTGGCCGTCCACTCGACGGCCGACCGCGACTCGCTCCACGTCCGGTTCGCCGACGAGTCGGTCTGCATCGGCGCGCCCACCTCGGCGCAGAGCTACCTCAACATCCCCTCGGTCATCGCCGCCGCCGAGATCACCAACGTTGACGCCATCCACCCCGGCTACGGCTTCCTCGCCGAGTCGGCCTACTTCGCCGAAATCTGCGAGGCCTGCAACATCAAGTTCATCGGCCCGCGCCCGGACGTGATCAGCCTGATGGGCGACAAGGTCGAGGCCCGGCGCGCGATGAAGGAGGCCGGCCTGCCCGTCCTGCCGGGCAGCGAGGAGCCTTTGAAGTCGGAGGAGGAGGCCCGCCGAATCGCGCGCGAGGTCGGCTACCCCGTCATCATCAAGGCGTCGGCCGGCGGCGGCGGCCGGGGGATGCGCGTCGTCCGCGCCGAGGAGGAGCTTTCGTCGGCGATGCAGACGGCCTCGACTGAGGCGGCCGCGGCCTTCAAGAACGGCGACATCTACATCGAGCGCTTCGTCGAGAACCCGCGCCACATCGAAATCCAGGTGCTCGCCGACGAGCACGGCCACTGCATCCACCTCGGCGAGCGCGACTGCTCGATACAGCGCCGCCACCAGAAGATTCTCGAAGAGGCGCCCAGCCCGGCGCTCACGCCGGAGCTGCGCGAGCGGATGGGCACGGCCGCCGTCGAGGCCTGCAAGCGGGTCGGCTATTCGAGCGCCGGCACGATCGAGTTCCTCCTTGACGAGCGCGGCAACTTCTACTTCATGGAGATGAACACGCGCATCCAGGTCGAGCACCCGGTCACGGAGATGATCACGCTGGCCGACATCGTGCGCAACCAGATCCTCGTCGCCGAGGGCGCGCCGCTCTGGTACGAGCAGAAGGACGTGGTCTTCAACGGCCACGCCATCGAGTGCCGCGTCAACGCCGAAGACCCTTACACCTTCGCGCCCTCGCCGGGCCTCATCACGGGCTACAACGCGCCCGGCGGCCCCGGCGTCAGGCTCGACACGGCGGCCTACGCCGGCTACGCGGTGCCGCCCTTCTACGACTCACTCATCGCCAAGCTGATCGTCCACGCCCGCACGCGCGAGGTGGCGATCGCGCGCATGCGCCGCGCGCTCGAGGTGATGGTGGTCGAGGGCATCAAGACGACGATCCCTCTGCACCGGGAGATCATGGAGGACGCGCACTTCCGCGCCGGCGAGTATTCGACGAGGTTCATGGAGCAGTTCCTGGAGCGCCGCCGGGGCGTCGGGGCGCCGGCCGGCGCGGCGGCCCGCCTCGCCGTTTGACGCTCCGGGGTATCGTCTTTATAATAAACGACTTTGCTGAGGCAGGCGGGGCTCGCCTGTGCGGGAGGAGAGGGGAAAATGGCATACGCAATCATCAGGTCGGGCGGCAAGCAGTTCCGCGTCGAGGAGGGCGGGACCGTCCGCGTGCCCTCGCTCGGCAAGCAGGCGGGCGAGACGGTCGAGCTCGAGGCGCTCGTCGTCGGCGGGGGCGACGCCGGCGTCCGCGTCGGCACGCCGGCCGTCGAGGGCGCGCGCGTCACCGGCACCGTCCTCGACCACGGCCGCGGCGACAAGGTCATCGTCTTCAAGAAGAAGCGCCGCAAGCAGTACCAGCGCACGCAGGGCCACCGGCAGAACTACACGACGGTCAGGATAGACTCAATCGGTTAAATGATGAATGACGAATGCGGAACGATGAATAAAGACAAGTCGCCTTCCATTCATCATTCACACTGCCGCATTCATCATTAGGAGTTTTAGTCATGGCACACAAAAAGGGCGTCGGTTCGTCGCGCAACGGGCGCGACTCGCACGCGCAGCGGCTGGGGCTGAAGAAGTTCGGCGGCGAGGCGGTGCTGGGCGGCAACATCCTGGCGCGCCAGCGCGGGACGAAGTGGAAGCCGGGCAAGAACGTCGGCCGCGGCAAGGACGACACGCTCTTCGCCCTCATTGACGGCGTCGTCAAGTTCGAGGACAAGGGCCGCCACGGCAAGTTCATCAGCGTCTACCCGGCCCCCGCCGCGACCGAGCTGGAGGCGCCGGCCGGCGCGTAGTCCGGAGGACGAGCACGTTGCTTCTGACGCGACGCCCGCGCCGAGTGCCCGACACTCCGGCGGCGGGCGTCGCGTCACATTTAATGATGAATGCGGAATGCGGAATGATGAATTAAATCATTCAACCCCCGTCACATTCATCATTCATCATTCCGCATTCGTCATTTGTGTTTATTGACCGCACCAGGATTCGGGTACGCGCGGGCAACGGCGGCAACGGCGTGACGGCGTTCCGCCGCGAGAAGTTCGTGCCGCGCGGCGGCCCTTCGGGCGGCGACGGCGGGCGCGGCGGCGACGTCTGGCTCGTGGCCGACGCGTCGCTCAACACGCTGCTGCACCTGCGCTACAACCCGGAGCACACGGCGGGCCGCGGGCGCCACGGCGAGGGCTCGAACCGGACGGGGCACGAGGGCGAGGACGCCGTGGTGCGCGTCCCCGTCGGCACGCAGGTCTTCGACGCGGAGACCGGCGACCTCCTCGTTGATCTCTCCGAAGACGGCCGGCGCTGGCTGGCGGCGAAGGGCGGGCGCGGCGGCTTCGGCAACGCGCACTTCGCCTCCTCGACGAACCGCGCGCCGCGCTACCACCAGGAGGGCGGCGCGGGCGAGGAGCGCGAGCTGCAACTGGAGCTGAAGCTTCTGGCCGACGTGGCGCTCGTCGGCTTCCCGAACGCGGGCAAGTCAACCCTGATCTCGACCGTCTCGGCCGCCAAGCCGAAGGTCGCCGACTACCCGTTCACGACCCTCGAGCCGCACCTCGGCGTCGTAGACCTCGGCGACTACCGCACCTTCGTCGTCGCCGACATCCCCGGCCTCATCGAAGGCGCGCACGAGGGCGCGGGCCTCGGCGACCGCTTCCTCCGGCACGTCGAGCGGACGAGCCTCCTGCTTCACCTCGTGGACGTGTCCTCCGCCTCGGGCCGCGACCCCGTGGCCGACTACGAAGTCATCAACCGCGAGCTGGCGGCCTACGACCCGCGGCTCGCGGAGCGGCCGCAGTTCGTCGTCGCCACCAAGCTCGACGCGTTGGATGAGCCGGAGCGGCTGGGGCGCCTGCGCGAGCGGGCGCGGACAGACGGGCGCGAGTTCTTCGAAATATCCTCGGCGACGGGCCGCGGCGTGCGGGAACTGGTCGCGGCGGTCGCGCGTAAGCTTGAAGAGATCGCCGCCGGGGCGGATAATCCGCAGTCGCGCGAGGCGGGGACGTTCTGAGCCGGCGCGCGGCTTTCGAGAGGATGGAGAGGCGCAGGCGCATCGCACTCTACGGCGGGACGTTCGACCCCGTGCACGCCGGGCACTTGGCGGTCGCGCGCAACCTCTCGGGGCTGTTCGCGCTCGACGAGGTTCTGTTCGTGCCGGCCTACGTCGCGCCGCACAAGCGCGACCGGCGCGTGAGCCCTGCGCTCGACCGCCACGCGATGCTCGCCCTCGCCACGCAGGGCGAGCCGCGCTTCAAAATCTCGACCGTCGAGCTCGAAGCGCCGGGGCGGCCCTACACGGTCGAGACGCTCGCGGGCTTCCGCGAGAGGCTGGGGCCGGGCGTGCGCCTCTTCTTCGTGATGGGCGCGGACTCCTGGGAGGAGATCACGACCTGGCGCGAGTGGGAGCGGGTGCTCTCGCTGGCCGAGCACCTCGTCGTGACCCGGCCCGGCCACGAGCTGCCCGTCGGCCACGTCACGCCGGCCGTCAGGGCGAGGGTCGTTGACTTGCAGGGGGCTTCGCGCGGGCGGGCCGAGGCGGCGCTGGCCGAGGCCGGAGGCCCGCGCGTCTACCTGACCGACGCGGCGCGCGTTGACCTTTCGGCCACGGACGTGCGGCGCGCGGCGCGCGCGGGCGCGGGCGCCGCGGAGCTGTCCTCGCTGGTCGCGCCGGCCGTGGCCGAGTACATCGTCAAGTACGGACTTTACAGAGAGGCGGACGAAAACAGTTTTACCGATGCCGGAAACAAGCAAACACACTGAGACGAAGCGCGGGCAGGGCCAGGCGGAAGGCGGCGCGAAGCCGGAGGCGGGAGAGTCGGCGCAGCCGGCGGCCGGGGCCGACGAGCCGCTCGACGGGCGCGTCGTCACCGCGCTCCACGCCGCGGCCGATAAGAAGGCGGCGGGCCTGCTCGTGCTCGACCTGCGCGCCGTCGCCAGCTTCACCGATTACTTCGTCATCGCCAGCGGCACCAACGTGCGGCAGGTGCAGGCCGTCGCCGACGAGATCGTCGAGCGGGTGAGGAAGGAGCACCGCTCGAAGCCGGCGCGCGTCGAGGGCTACAGCACGGCCGAGTGGGTGCTCCTGGACTACGGCGACTTCATCGTCCACGTCTTCGAGGAGAAGGCGCGGCGCTTCTACGACCTCGAGCGCCTCTGGCGCGACGCGGCGCGCGTGCCGCTGCCGGCCGAACTTGAGGCCGCCGGGCCGCCGGCGGGCGGCTCTTTGAGAAGGGAAGGATGATCGAGCTGGTCGCGCGCTCGCCGGCGATGGCCGAAGTCCTGCGGGTCGCGGGGCGGGTGGCCGCCACCGACGCCAACGTCCTCGTGACGGGCGAGTCGGGCGCGGGCAAGGACGCGGTCGCCGTCTTCGTCCACGCCATGAGCCGGCGCGCGATGGGGCCGTTCGTCAAGATAGACTGCGCGGCGCTGCCGGGCGAGCTTTTGGAGGCCGAGCTGTTCGGCTACGAGCGCGGCGCGTTCACCGGCGCGACCCACCCGAAGCCGGGCCGCCTCGAGGCCGCGCACAAGGGGACGCTCGTCCTCGACGAGATCGCGCACCTCTCCTGGGACGCGCAGGCGAAGCTCCTGCGCGTCATCGAGCGGCGCGAGTTCGAGCGGCTCGGCGGCCGCCACACCGTCCGCGTGGACGCGCGGCTCGTGGCGCTGACGAACGTGGATTTGGAGGACGCGGTCGGCCGCCGCGCCTTCCGCGAAGACCTCTTCTACCGGCTTAACGTCGTCCGCCTGCGCGTGCCGCCGCTGCGCGAGCGGCCCGAGGACGTGGGGCCTCTGGCGTGCGGCTTCCTGGAAGCCTACGCCGCGAAGCACGGGCGGCCCGCCCGGAGCTTCGGCCGCGAGGCTCTGGCCGCGCTCGCCGCCTACGACTTCCCCGGCAACGTGCGCGAGCTGGCGAACGTCGTCGAGCGCGCCGTGATCCTGGCCGACGGGGCCGAGGTCGGGGCCGCGGACTTGCCCGAGGCCGTGCGCGCCGGCGCGCGGCGGAGGCGAAAGCCGACGCTGGCCGAGCTCGAAGCCGACTACGTCCGCGAGGTGCTCGAGGCCACGCGGGGCAACAAGTCCGAGGCGGCCCGCGTCCTCGGCATCAGCCGCAAGAACCTCTACGAGAAGCTCGCGCGGTACGGAAAAGAGGTCGGAGGTCAGAGGTCAGAGGTCAGTAACAGCACCGGCCGCGCGGACGGGTCGGCCGACGGCTTGAAGGCGGGCGGCGGTAAAGACTCAGGACTGACCTCTGACCTCTGACCTCTGCTCTTATGCGCCTGCGCCTGATCTGGGTCGGGAAGACGCGCAACGCCCACCTGCGGGCGCTGGCCGAGGATTACCTGAAGAGGCTCTCGCGGTTCGCGCGGTGCGAGGTCACGGAGGTGCGCGAGGGCGGGGCGGCGGACGGGCGCCAGTGCCTGGAGGAGGAGGGCAAACGCATCCTGGGTGCTTTGGCATCTGATACTCTCACCGTCCTGCTGGACGTGGGCGGGGGGCAGTGGGCTTCGGAGGAGCTGGCGGGGCAGTTGGAGTCCTGGGAGGGGCGGTCTTTGAAAGAGGCGGCGTTCGTGGTGGGCGGCCACCTCGGCGTCTCGGAGGCGGTCAGGCGGCGCGCCGACGTGCGCTGGTCGCTCTCGCGCCTCACGCTCACGCACGAGATGGCGCGCGTCCTGCTCCTCGAACAGCTCTACCGCGCCTACACCATCACGCGCGGGATGCCGTACCAGAAGTAGTCAGTAGACAGTAGTCAGTAGCCGGTAGGCTCTTTTGAGGGCGCTGACGCTGCCGCCCGGACGATTCATTAGCGACTGTATTTCTACTGACTACTGACTACTGACTACTGTCTACTGCTTTTATTGGAGCGGATAACGGAATGGATAAGAGAAAAGTGAAAATGTACCGCGACCGGCTGCTGGCGCGGCGCGAGTCGCTCTTCAGCCAGGTGACGGAGGCCGAGCTGTCGAGCCGCGAGCGCGACCTCGAAGCGACGCAGGACCCGGCCGACATGGCGGCCAACGCCTACACCAAGGAGCTTCTGATCTCGATGTCGGCCAACGACCGGATGCTCCTGCAACTGATAGACGAGGCGCTGGGGCGGGTCGAGAAGGGCGAGTACGGCGAGTGCGTCAACTGCGGCGAGCCCGTCCAGGAGAAGCGGCTCGACGCCGTGCCGTGGGCGCGCTACTGCCTCAAGTGTCAAGACCTCCAGGAGCGCGGCCTGCTCAACCAGGACGACGAATAAAAAAACCAGGACGAGAAATTTCGGCCCCGCGGCCCGGAGACGTTCCGGGCCGCGGGGTTTTCGTCTATCCTAATCGTCCCACCGGACAGAAGCCCGACCGTC
>DASZKF010000141.1:0-4339 GCA_035947355.1 Pyrinomonadaceae bacterium
CTCAACGCCCTCCCTCACGGTCGGGCTTCTGACACGCTCTCCTACTTCTCTTCCCGCCGCTCCGTTAGCTCGCGCACCTGGCGCTTCAGCTCTTCGATCTCGGCGCGCATCTGTGGCAGGCGGCCCCAGAGGGCGTTGAGCCGCTTGTACTCTTCGAGCGGGCGGACGGGGACGCCCCACATGACCGCGCCGGCGCGGACGATCTTGCCCGGCAGAATCCCCGCCTTCGACCCGACCACCGCCCCGCGCTCGACGCGCGCGTGGTCGCCCATCCCGACCTGCCCGCCGATGACGGCCTCGTCCTCGATGACCGTGCTCCCCGAAATCCCGGTCTGCGCGGCGATGACGACGCGCTCGCCGATCCGCACGTTGTGCCCGACCTGCACGAGGTTGTCTATCTTCGTCCCGCGCCCGACCCGCGTCTCGCCCAGCGCGCCGCGGTCTACGCAAGTCCCCGCGCCCAGCTCCACGTCGTCCTCGATCACGACCGTGCCGATCTGCGGGAACTTGTGGTACTCGCCGCCCTCGTCGCGCACGTAGCCGAAGCCGTCCGCGCCGACGACGACGCCCGCGTGCAGCACGACGCGGTCGCCCAAGCTGACGCCCTCGTAGAGCACGACGCAAGGGTGGAGCACGCAGTCGCGCCCGACGCGCGCCCCTTGGCCGACGACGGCGCCCGCCAGAACCTGCGTGCCGGCGCCGAGCTGCGCGCCGGGGCCGACGACCGCGCGCGGGCCGACGTGCACGCCCTCGCCGAGCCGCGCGTCCGGGGCGACCACGGCCGTCGGGTGGACGCCCGCCTCGCGCCTCGCGGGCGGGTGCAGCGCCTCGGCGATGAGCGCGAAGGCGAGCTTCGGCCGCGCCGCCTCGATGGCCGGGCGGCCGCCGACCTCCGCGCCCGCCGGCACGACGACGCACGACGCGCCGCCCGCCAGCGCCTCCGCGAGCAGCTTTTCATCCTCGGCGAACACCACGTCGCCCGCGCCCGCGCCCGCAATCGCCGCCACGCGCTCGACCGCGACGCCGCCGTCGCCGACCGCGCGCCCGCCGACGAGCGCCGCCAGCTCGGCCACCGTCCAGCTTTTCTTCGCTCCGCTCATAAAAGAGTTTCGAGTTGCGAGTTTCGGGTTTCGAGTTAAAGCAAGTCCGAGGCGGGGAGCTGAAGCTCAGGCCCGAACCGCAAACTCGTAACTCGAAACTCGAAACTCGAAACTGATTTCGTTAAGAAATCTCGAAGAGCGTGCCGCCCTCCGCCCCGGCGGCCTCGTCGCGCTCGGCGCGCGTGAAGCCGCGCCGCGAGCCGCGGATGAACGAGGCGAGGTGCGAGACGTTTGCGTCGCCCATCTCTTCGAGCGCCGCCAGCGCGCTGCCGAGCGGCAGCCGCGCGCGGAAGAGCAGCTGGAAGGCGCGCTTCAAAGCGCCCCGCTCGCGCGCCGAGAAGCCGCCGCGGCGCAGCCCGATGACGTTCAGGCCCCGCACGCGCGCCGGGTTCCCGTCCGTCGTGAAGAACGGCAGCACGTCCTGCACCACCTTCGACTTCCCGCCGACCATCGCGAACCGCCCGAACCTCACGAACTGGTGCGCCCCGACGTTCGACCCCAGGAAGGCGTGATCCTCCACCAGAACGTGCCCCGCCAGCGCCACCCCGTTCGCCAACACGTTGTCGTCGCCCACCTCGCAGTTGTGCGCCAGGTGCACGCCGACCATCAGAAAATTCCGGCTCCCGACCCGCGTCAGCCCGCCCTCGCCGCTCGCACGGTGGATCGTCACGTACTCCCGGATCAAATTATCATCCCCGATCACCAGCCGGCTCGGCTCGCCCCTGAACTTCACGTCCTGCGGCTCGCCCCCTAACACCGCATGCTCGAACACGCGGTTGCGCGCCCCCAGCGTCGTGAACCTCTTGACGACCGCGTGCGCCCCGATCTCGCACCCCTCGCCGACCTGCACGTCTTCTTCGACGATGGCGCAGGGGCCGACGCGCACGCCCGCGCCCAGCTCCGCGCGCGGGCTGACGGCGGCTGTCGGGTGTATCTCCATAGGCTTGTGATGTTAGCAAAGAGGGTGCCCGGTGTCAGGTGTCGGAAGAGAAAGGGTGCTGGGTTTTAGGTTCTGGGTGCTGGGCGAAAGACGAGTCGCTTTCTCCGGCACCTGGAACCTAGCACCCAGAACCTAAAACCCAGCACCCAAAACCCTCTTCCCAGGCACCCGACACCCCCCGCAACGTCTTGCGATTATTTGGAGATACGTTTATCATCGCGGCTGTCTAAGTGCGCCGCGGGCGCGGGTTTACGCCCGGCCGCCGCGGTCAGTCCCTTCGTCTCAAAGGAGAGAGAGTCTTGTTCAGCGATCAGTTCCGCCGCGGCGAGGCGGGGAAGGCCCGGTTCAGCGGCGTGAGGGCCTCGAAGCTGGTGTCGGGGTTGTCGGACGTGGCGTGGAAGGCGTTCCAGTCCGTCAACACGCGCCTGCCCGAGGGCGAGGCCATCCGGCCGCAGTGGGCGCCGGGGCCGCTCCTCAAGTCGTACGAGCGCACCGCGCCGCCGCTCGGGTTCCCGCGCGAGACGGACTCCCTGTGCCCGCGCTGCGTCAAGGAGGTGCGCGAGGCCGTCATCTCCGGCACGACGCCGCTCGAGACCCTCATGCACGCGCACCCCGGCGAGTTGAAGGCCGAAATCTACGAGGAGGACGGCCAGGTCTTCATGCGCAAGACCTGCCCCCGGCACGGCGAGTTCAAGGACACGCTCGCCACGGACGCGCGCTTCCTCGAGCGCATCGAGTCGCTCTTCTTCGGCCGCGACTTCCGCGCCGCCGAGGACTCACACATCCACAGGCACGGCACCTCGAACATCAAGTTCGGCCGCGGCGCGGTCCTCACGGTTGACCTGACGAACCGCTGCAACATGATGTGCAACCCGTGCTTCATGGACGCCAACCAGGTCGGCTACGTCCACGAGCCGACGTTCGAGGACACCAAGGCCATCCTCGACCGCGCCGTCTCCTTCAAGCCGCGCCGCCAGATCATCATCCTCTTCTCGGGCGGCGAGCCGACGCTCTCGCCCCACTTCCTCGAATCGGTCGCCTACGCCAAGCGGGTTGGCTTCTACCGGATACTCGCGGCCACCAACGGCATTCGCTTCGCCGAAGACGTGGAGTTCTGCCGGCAGGCCAAGGAGGCCGGCATGCACGGCGTCTACCTGCAGTTCGACGGCGTCTCCGAGGAGAAGAACAAGCACCGCGGCGTCGGCAACCTCTTCGACGTGAAGCTGCGGGCGATCGAGAACCTGGCCGAGGTCGGAATCAAGGTCACCCTGGTGACGACCATCGTCAACACCATCAACAACGACGCCATCGGCCAGATCGTCGAGTTCGCGGCGAAGAACATTGACAAGGTGCAGACCATCGCCTTCCAGCCCGTGTCGTTTACGGGCCGCGACGAGGACGTGCCCGACGCCGTGCGCCTCAGGCAGCGCTACACGCTCGCCGGCATGGCGCATGATTTAGACTCGCAGCTCGCCGGGCGCATCAAGCCCCTGCGCGACTGGTTCCCGCTCTCGTCCTACTCGGCGTTCACGTCCGTGATGGACATGCTGCAGGGGGCGGACGCGCCGTGGGGCTGGTCTTCCTGCAACTGCCACCCGAACTGCGGCATCTTCACGCTGCTCGTGACGAACCGCCACACGGGCGAGTTCCGCTCGCTCTTCGAGTTCTTCGACTACGAGCAGTTCATGAAGGACGTGGCGGTCATCACCGACACGGCCCGCGGCAAGCGCCTGACGATGGCGCAGCTCGCGATGGCGATCATGCGCAACTTCGACGCCGCGTGCGCGCCCGAGGGCTTCCCCGTCTCGCAGATCATCAACCTGTTTAAGCCGTCCTCGACCAGCTCGAACTCCGACCGCAACGACCGCATGAAGGCGCGGGAGTCCGGCGGCACCTCCGACGCCTGGCGGGTGCTCTGCGTCGAGGGGATGTGGTTCCAGGACTTGTTCAACTACGACTTCCGCCGCACCGAGATGTGCGTCATCCCCTACGGGACGCAGGAGGGCGAGATTTCTTTCTGCGCCTACAACACCGGCGTCGGCTGGCGGCAGATCATCGAGGAGATGCACAAGACGGCCAACCTCGCCGAGTGGTACAAGGAGCACGGCCGCCACCCCGTCTACGCGAAGGGCAGAAACGTCCCCGGCATCCGGAAGGCGCGCGCTCTCTCACTCCCCGTCGTGCAGGCCATCCTCGCGGCGGACGCCGACGCGCCGCCCCGGCCGGCCGTCACGCCCTACCTCGTCGAAGAGGAGGAAGCCGCAGTTTCGTAGTCGGTAGCGGCCGGTAGCGGCCGACC
>DASZKF010000142.1:0-4198 GCA_035947355.1 Pyrinomonadaceae bacterium
ACCGACTGTCTTCTCCGCGCCCTCTGTGTGCCCTCTGTGTTGAAATGACCTCCCGCCAAGCTCTACCGCGGTCACACGGAGCCGAGAAATCCGATTAGATGGACGAAGGGCGACCGCGCTGGATGAATCATCACCGAAGAAGCCCGCGGGGAAACATTCGGCCGCGGCGGCGCGTAACACGAGTCGCCGGCCGACGCGCCGCTTGCCTGCCTTATCGCGGGTTCGGTAGACTGCCGGCGTCCCCTGAACATCGTAAACAACAGGCAGTCTTCGCGCGGGCATCCAAAGGCGCGGACACGCCGCCCGGCCCGGCCGCGTTCAGACGTGACAGAGGAGCGATTCCCTATGCTTCGACGATTACCCGGCCTTCTTCTCGCGTGCGCGCTGGCGGCCTTGGCGGCCTCGGCGCAGGTCGCCGTGCCGCCGCTCAACTACCGCGAGCGCACGCTCCCGAACGGCCTCAAGGTCTACACCGTCCACGACGCTTCGAGCCCGACCGTCTCCATACAGGTCTGGTACAAGGTCGGCTCGAAGGACGACCCCGAGGGCCGCAGCGGCTTCGCGCACCTCTTCGAGCACATGATGTTCAAGGGCACGAAGAACATGCGCGACGAGATGCTCGACCGCCTCACCGAGGACGTGGGCGGCTGGAACAACGCCTCGACCTGGGACGACTTCACCAACTACTACGAGGTCGTCCCCTCGAACTACCTCGAAACCCTTCTGTGGGCCGAGGCCGACCGGATGGGGTCGCTGAACGTCAACGACAAGAACTTCAAGTCGGAGCGCGACGTGGTCAAGGAGGAGTTCCGCGCCCGCGTGCTCGCGCCGCCCTACGGCCGACTGTTCTACGCCATCGAGCGCCGCTCGTTCACCACGCACCCCTACCGCCGCCCCGGCATCGGCAGCATCGAGGAGCTGGAGGCCGCCACGCTCGAAGACGTGCGCAGCTTCCACCAGACCTTCTACCGGCCCGACAACGCGACCCTCATCGTCGTCGGCGACTTCGAGCAGAAGCAGCTCGACGCGTGGATTGATAAGTACTTCGGGCGCGTCCCGAAGCCGGACAAGCCGCTCCCGCGCGTCACGGCCAAAGAGCCGGCGCGCACGGCCGAGAAGCGGTTCGAGGAGACGGGGCCGAACGTCCCGCTCCCCGGCGTCGTCATCACCTACCTCGCGCCGCCCGTCGCCGACGAGGACGCCTACGCCCTCAAGGTCGCCGAGTCCGTCCTCTCGGCCGGCGAATCCTCCCGCCTCTACCAGTCGCTCGTCTACAAGCAGCAGGTGGCGCAGGCCGCCTGGGCCACGGCCGACCTGCGCGAGGATCAGGGCCTCTTCTACTTCGCCTCCATCCTCGCCAGCGGCAAGCAGACGACGGAGGCCGAGCGCGCCCTGCTCGCCGAACTCAAGCGGATGCAGGACGAGCCGGTGACGAAGGCTGAGCTGGACAAGGCCGTCAGCCAGCTGGTGACGAACCAGCTGCGCGAGCGCGAGACGAACGCCGGCAAGGCCGACGCCCTCGGCCGCGCCGCCGTGCTCCTCGGCGACGCCCGCCGCGTCAACACCGACATCGCGCGGCTCCAGGCCGTGACGGCCGCCGACGTGCAGCGCGTGATGAAGAAGTATTTCAACGACACGAACCGCGTCGTCATCACCTACCGCGGCGAGGCCGCGCCTCAGCAACAGACGACGGGCGAAGGGGGTGCAACTCGATGAGAATCTCGCTGAACGGACACGGCCGGGGGCTCTTGTACGGCGCGGCCCTCGCGCTCACCCTCGCGCTCGCCGCCGCCGGCCCGCGCGCCCAGACCTCGGGCGAGGCGGCACAGCCCGCGCCGCAGGAGACGCCGCCGCCTCCGGCCGCGCCGCGCTCGGTCACGGTGCCGAAGCCGGTCGAGCGGACGCTGAAGAACGGGCTGCGCGTCATCGTCGTCGAAGACCGCGACATGCCGCTCGTCTCGGCGCAGCTGCTCGTCAAGAACGGCGGCGAGGTTGACCCGCCGCAGCTCTCCGGCCTCGCCGACATGACGGCCTCGCTCCTGACGAAGGGCACGAAGACGCGCACCGCGCCGCAGATCGCCGAGGAGATTGAGGCGCTCGGCGGCGTCATCACCTCGGGCGCGGGCTGGGACGCCTCGCGCGCCTTCGTCAACGTCTCCTCGCCGAAGGTCGAGCCCGCCCTCGGAATCCTCGCCGACGTGGTGCGCAACCCCTCGTTCGCGCCCGAGGAGGTCGAGCGCCTCCGCCAGCAGAACCTGGACGGGCTGAGCGTCGCCCTTAACGACCCCGGCTCGGTCGCCTCCTTCGTCGCCTCGCGCGTCGTCTTCGGCGACGCCCCTTACGGCCACCCCCTCTCGGGCACGCCCGAGTCTCTGAAGCTCATCAAGCGCGAAGACATCGCGGCGCTGCACGCCAAGTTCTACCGGCCCGACAACGCCGTCCTCGTCTTCTCCGGCGACATCCGCTCAGAGGAAGCCTTCCGCCTCGCCGAGCGCCTCTTCGGCGACTGGGCCAAGCCCGCGGGCGAGCTGCCGGCCGAGAGCCGCGCGGCGAAGAGGGACGCGGCGGCGAAGCCTCCGGGGCAGCGCGTCGTCGTCGTGGACATGCCGGGCGCGGGGCAGGCCGCGGTCGTCCTCGCCCGCCCCGGCATCAGCCGCACCGACCCGGCCTACTTCAGCGGCATCGTCACCAACGCCGTGCTCTCCGGCTACTCGGGCCGGCTGAACCAAGAGATACGCATCAAGCGCGGCCTCAGCTACGGCGCGCGCAGCCAGCTCGAAGCGCGGCGCGAGGCCGGCCCCTTCGTCGCCTCGGCGCAGACGAAGAACCCTTCGGGGGCCGAGGTCGCGTCGCTCCTCCTGGGCGAGGTCGGACGCCTCGGCAACGAGCCGGTGCTCGACGCCGAGCTGACGCCGCGCAAGGCCGTCCTCATCGGCGGCTTCGGCCGCGCGCTGGAGACGACCGAGGGCCTGGTCAACCAGATCGCCTCGCTCGCCCTCTACGGCCTGAGCCTCGACGAGATCAACAACTACATCCGCAACGTGCAGTCGGTGACGGCCGCCGAGATACGGCAGTTCGCCGGCTCGCGCCTCGGCGCCTCCGACGCGCACATCGTCATCGTCGGCGACGCCAAGGAGTTCCTCGAACCGCTCCGCAAGCAGTTCAAGACGGTCGAGGTCATCCCGCTCGCAGAGCTCGACCTCAACACGGCCGCGCTCAGGAAGCCCGGCGGCGACGGCGCGATGAAGAAGTAAGAACGCCGGATAAAACCTTTGCCTATCGCAATCCTGTAGGGGCAGGGACAAGCCCTGCCCCTACATTCTTATCGGCCGGTCTCGGGCAAAGGCAACGCGCGGGTGCTTCACCCTCATCCTTTCATCGCTTCGGGCTAGACGGCGCGGAGGCCCGGTTCGCGCCCAGACGGTTTATAATCTCTCCTCATGCTCGAATCCCATTCCCAAGGTGACGCCATGACACACAGGAATCTCATTCGCGCGCTCGCGCTCGCAGCCGCGGCGCTCCTGGCGGGCGAGGCCGCGGCGCAGGAGACGGGCGCGTTCGCGGCCGGCTCTGACTCGGCAACGGTCGCGCGGCGGCTGTCGAGCCGGAACCCGCGCGAGCGCCAGGAGGCGGCCGAGGAGCTTGCGCGCGCGGCCGCCGTCGAGCACCGGCGGCTGGTCGAGGGCTACCGCGTGCAGGAGAAGGACTCGCGCGTCCGGCTGGCGCTCGACTGGGCGCTCTACCGGATGGGCCGCGACGCGAGCCTCTTCGCGGTCGTTGACGCCCTCGACGAGAAGAAGCGCGCCGAGCAGGCCGTCGCCTACCTCAAGCAGCTCGAAAGCCCCGCCCCGCTCTACGTCTTCCTCGACCGCGTCAACGGCAACACCACCATCCGCCTCCTCGAAGTCCTCGCGGCGGTCGGCGACCGCGACACGCTCGCGCGCGTCAAGCCCTTCGAAGCCTCGCCCGACCCCGGCATCGCCGACGCCGCCAAGTTCGCCGAGCGCGAAATCACCATCCGCCTCGAAGAGACGCCCCAGCCCGAACCCAAGCGCCAGCGCCGGACAGGTCGGGAAGACGATTCGACACCGCCGCAAGATTGAGATTAGCGGGCCGGGGTTTTCAACACAGAGGGCACGGAGGGCTCACAGAGGGCACTGAGAAGGATATTCAGAAGTTCTTCTCAGTGCCCTCTGTG
>DASZKF010000143.1:0-18323 GCA_035947355.1 Pyrinomonadaceae bacterium
GGCGGACGGGAGTTTAACCCGTCCGCCGGCCCTCGCGTGTGATTCGCCTACGACGCCCCGCGCGGGCGGGGCAGCCCCGGCCTGTCTATCCCTTGTTGCGGCGGCGCCGGCGCACGCGGGCCGCGACCCCCGCCAGGCCCGTGCCGAAGAGGACCATCGTGACCGGCTCGGGAACCGGCTCCGGGCCCTGGCCGAGTTTGAAGTTGGTGAACGAGCCGGTGTCGCCGGTCGTGTCGGCGAAGAGGCCGAGCCGCAGGTTCGGGTCGAGCTCGAAGGCGGCTTGCAGCAGCGCCGCCTGCTCGGAGGTCAGGCCGAAGACGCGGTCGCCCTTCCCCTGGCCGTTCAGCTCGTCGCCGAAGAAGATCGGGTTGACGAGCGAGCCCTGGAAGAGGATGGAGCCGTCGGTCGAGCTGTAGGCCGTCAGCACCAGCTCGTTAAGCTGGAGGTTGTTGTTCGGGTCTTCCGTGTCCATGAAGATGCGGAGCCCGCCCGCGTTGTTGATGCCGGCGTCGGCGAAGGTGAGCGTCTTGGTGTGCTCGCCGTTCTTGGCGTCGCCGGATTTGATGTCGTCGCAGGTCACCCCCTTCTTCCCGTCCGTGCAGCCGAACGAGACGCCGCCGCTGGCGTGGGTGCCGTTACCCGGCGACTGGATGGAGAGGATGGATTCAGGCGTGTGTCCGACGCCGCCCTTCGGGGCGGACTCGCCGGGCAGGTAGATGATGTCGGCGCGGGCCACGGAACTCAGGGCCATCATGACGAAGGCCGCGGCGGTCGTGAGCAGAGCTTTGCGGATCATTTGGGCGACTCCCCCTGTTGGTAGATTCCCACTGGTTACGCCTCCCGAAAGTTTGGGGCGGGAGGCCGGAGCAAATGAGCGCGTCGGTCAACGAACTCGTCGCGCCCTGTCGCGAAGCGAATCGGCTGAGAACTTAACCCCTTTCTCGCAGGAAAGAGATAAGTAATGGCCGGGAATTTCCAGAAATCGGAAGTGTGACGGAGGTTTAACAGAAGGATGCGCGCGGCGTCAACAGGCAAACCTCAGAGGGCCGCCGCGCCCGTCTTTACGCCCTGCCGAGCCGTAACACCCTCGTCACGCGCCCGACGACGGAGCGCGCCTCGGGCAGCCCCCAGAGGGCCGTGACGGCGAAGTAGGCGAGGCCGTAAGGCGTCAGCACGAAGGCCGCGACGAGGAGCGGGTGGAGCCCGCCGAGGAGCATCTTCAGCCCCCAGGCGGCCGCCGCACAGACGCCCGCCGCCGCGAAGAGCTTGAAGACGAAGCCGCCGGGCAGCCCCGTCCGGCCGATCCTCCGGTTGAGCCTCCGGCGCAGCAGCACGAACTCGACCCACCCGGCCGCCCCGGCCGAGGCCGTCAGGCCGACCGCGCCCCAGCGCCGGTCAATCCCGATGAGCGGCGGCAGGAAAATCGCGGCCGCGTAGCCGAGCACGATGGCGAGCACGACGTGCAGGACGGCGAAGCGGAAGGGGGTGCGCGTGTCGTGCAGCGCGTAGAAGGTCGAGGCGTAGAGGCGGCCGAGCGTGGTCGGCAGCAGGCCCACGGCCGCGCCGGCGAGGATGGCCCAGACGTAGAGCACGTCCGCGTGGCTGAAGTTGCGCGTCGGGTAGAGCGCGCCGACCATCACGTCGCCGAGCGCGACGAAGGCGACGGCCGAGGGGACGATGAAGAAGGCGATCTGCCGCAGCCCCGCGCCGAGCCGCGCGCGCAGGTGCGCCGCGACCTCCTCCGCGCCGCCGACGGCGCTCGACATCGCCGGCAGCTCGGCCGCCGAGACGGCCATCCCGAAGAGGCTGACGGGCAGCGTGTAGAGGCTCTGCGTGTAGGTCAGCGCCTGGACGGGGCCGTCGCCCAGGAGGCTCGCAATCATCTCGTCAACGAAGGCGCTGACCTGCACGACGCCGCGGCTGAGGAAGACGGGGGCGAAGTTGCGCACGACCGTGCGGACGTGCGCGTTGGCCGCGTCGAGCGAAAGCCGAAGACCTTCGAGGAGGCGGAAGACGGTCGGGAGTTGGACTCCGAACTGCAGTGCGCTCCCTATGACAGCGCCCCAGGCCGTGTAGCGCGCCACCGCGCCCCACGCGCCGAGGTCTGCGAGCGGGACGCCGCGCACGGGCGTGCCCGAAAGCGCGAGGGCCGTGATGATGGCGACGTTCCAGATGATCGGCGCGGCGTAGGAGAGGAAGAAGCGGCGGTGGCTGTTGAGCACGCCGAGGCACCAGGCCGAGAGCACGAGCAGCCCCGCGCCGGGGAAGAAGATGCGCACGAGCCGGACGGTCAGGTCGCGCTTCTCGCCCCCGAAGCCTGGGGCGAGCAGGTCGGTCAGGAGCGGCGCGGCGAGGACGCCCAGGAGGACGATGACGGAGGTCGTGAGCGCGAGCAGGGAGAAGACGGCCCCGGCGACGCGCTCGGCCTCCTCGCGCTCGCCGCGGGCGAGCAGCTTGGCGTAGACCGGGATGAAGGAGGCCGAGAGCGCGCCCTCGCCGAAGACGTTCTGGAGGAAGTTGGGGATGCGGAAGGCGGCGGCGTAGGCGTCGCCCGTCACCGAGATGCCGAAGTAGTAGGCGAAGACGCGCTGGCGGACGAGGCCGACGATGCGGCTCAGCAGAATCCCCGCGCCGACGAGCAGCGCGCCGTGGCGGCCCGCCGGCGGCTTCGTCTGCGGCGGTCGGTCGGCGGGGAACTCGCCCGTCACGCTGCCGACCTGCAGGTTCGTCTCGCCGGCGACGACGCCCGCCTCCTCGCGCGCCGGGTCGTCGCGCCGAGTGCCCTCTTCGTTTTGCTTCATCGCGTAGTAGCTAACCTTTGAGCTTGTGCGTGTCGAGGACGGCATTTAAACACAGAGGGCACAGAGAGCACAGAGGGCACAGAGAAGAAGGTTTTCTCTGTGCCCTCTGTGTCCTCCGTGCCCTCTGTGTCGAAACTGAGTCGCGCCACGCTCAAGCCGGGGGTTCAGAGTTCGTAGTCCTTGATCTTCGTCAAAAGCGTCTTGTAGCTGACGCCCAGGTCTTCGGCCGCGCGCGT
Source organism: Pyrinomonadaceae bacterium (assembly GCA_035947355.1). GTDB lineage: Bacteria > Acidobacteriota > Blastocatellia > Pyrinomonadales > Pyrinomonadaceae > QHXN01. The sequence goes on from DASZKF010000143.1 coordinate 3,038, forward strand.
CTTGTTGCCGCCGTGGGCGCGCAGGGCGTCGGCGATCTTGCGCCGCTCGACGGCACGGGCGGCGCGCTCGACGGCCTCCGCGAGCGTGCCCGAGAGGTCGAAGGCGGCCGCCGCTTCGGGGCGGCCCGCGCCGGGGGCCGGCAGGCCGAGGTCTGCGGCCCCGAGCGTCGCCGAGTCGGCGAGGATGCAGGCGCGCTCGATGGCGTTCTCAAGCTCGCGGACGTTGCCCGGCCAAGCGTGCGCGCGCAGCGCCGCGACGGCCTCGTCCGAGACGTTCGCCGGCCGCTTCCGAAGCTCGCGGCCGTACTGCGCCGCGAAGTGGCGCGCGAGCAGCACCACGTCGTCGCCGCGCTCGCGCAAAGGGGGAACGCGGACGGGGAAGACCGCGAGGCGGAAGTAGAGGTCGCGCCGGAAGGAGCCTTCCTCGGCCGCCGCCTCGAGGTCGCGGTTCGTCGCCGCGACGACGCGCACGTCCACGGGGACGGGCGCGCGCCCGCCGATGCGGTCAACGGTCTTCTCTTCGATCGCGCGCAGGAGTTTCCCCTGCACGTTCAGGGGCAGCTCGCCGATCTCGTCGAGGAAGATGGTGCCGCCCGCGGCCAGCTCGAACTTGCCGGGCCGCCGCTCGGTCGCGCCCGTGAAAGACCCCTTCTCGTGGCCGAACAGTTCCGACTCGATGAGCGTCTCGGGGATGGCCGCGCAGTTGACGGCGACGAAGGCGCGGTCGCGGCGGGGCGAGAGGTGGTGGACGGCGCGCGCGAACAGCTCCTTGCCCGTGCCCGACTCGCCGAGCAGCAGGACGGTCGTGTCGGTGGTGGCGACGCGCTGCGTCTCGGAGACGGCGCGCTTGATGGCGTCCGATTCGCCGATGATGCGCGGGAAGCCGTAGCGGCGCGACCACTCCTCGCGTAGCAGCACGTTCTCGGTGCGCAGCCGCGCCTGCTCCAGCGCGCGCTCGACGAGGAGCAGGAGGTGGTTCGAGTCCACCGGCTTTTGCAGGAAGTCGTGCGCGCCGTCCTTCATCGCCTGCACGGCCTCGTCCACCGAGCCGTAGGCGGTCATCAGGACGACGGGCACTTCCGCGTCGGCCGCCTTGGCGGCGCGCAGCACGTCGAGGCCCGACCCGTGCGGCATCCGCAGGTCGGTGAGGACGAGGCGGAACGGCGCGCGCTGGAGGGCCTGCGCCGCGGCGCGCGCGTCCTCGGCCTCCTCGACCGAGTAACCCGCGCTCTCCAGCGTCAGGCGCAGCACGCGCCGCAAACTCTCCTTGTCTTCGACGAGCAGGATGTCGGGCATAAAGAAGTAGACAGTAGACAGTAGTCAGTAGACAGTAGAAAGACCAATCGCTAATGAATCGTTCGCGTGTCAGCGTCAGCAGAGTTAAGGCGGGGCCTACTGGCTACTGACTACTGCTTCTTCCTACCTTCCAGCGCGTGGGCGTGTCAAGGGGGTGGAAAAGAAAGGCGGGCGGCGGCCGGTGAAGCCGTCGCCCGCGGGGTGGCCGGTGGTGCGGCCGGCGCTACTTCTCCTGGACGCCGACGACGCGGAAGCCGAGCTGACCGAGCGCGGCGTTGGCGATGTCGCGGTCGTAGCTGAGCGTCCCCTTGCCGCCGCCGCTGACGTTGAAGGTCGGGTCGCCGTAGCCGGCGTCGAGGTCGTTGCGGTCGTATTTGGCGATGAACATGGCCCCGTTGATGTTGCCGGTGTCGACGCTGCCGCCGCCCTTCCACTCGACCTCGCCCTGGCCGAGCACGAAGATGACGCCGTCCCAACTGAAGCTGCCGTGGAGGGTCAGCTTGCCGGTGACGAGGAGGGTGCCCGAGCCGGCGCCAGTGTGTTCGTAGTCGCCCTCGTGGATGTAGATCGTGTCGCCGTCCTCGTCGGCGCCTTTCAAGTCTTCTTCGATGAACTGCTCGGTCAGCTCCGGGTCGCTGAGGAAGTCGGGCAGCTCGGCCGTGCCCGCCGAGGTGTCGCCGAGCGGCGGATTGCCGTAGGTGGCCTTGCTGGTGCCGTTGTTCTTCACGTCGTCGGCCATCGTGGTTACGGCCTCGACGCTGTCGGCGGCGTTGGTGACGACGAAGACCGGCTTCGGGTCGTCCGGGTCGGTTAGGAACTCGCGCCCTTCGGAGTTGCCGAGGTCGAGGGCCATGCCGCCGGTGCCGGCCGAGTCGCCACGGAGCGTGACCGCGCCGGGGATTTCGATGTCGCCGAGGCTGCGCAGGAGCATCTCCAGCTCCTTGCGCGCCCCGCGCGGGCCGAACCCGTTCGCGGTGATGCGGACGCGACGGGGGGTGCCGCCGACGCCCACCGGCGGGTCGGTCGCGTCGGCGACCGTGACGCTGTAGAAGTAGTCGCCGACGGGGACGCGGCCGTCGCCGTTGTAGGCGAGCCAGGCCCCGAGCGTGCCGCCGTCGGCCACCGCCGCGGCGAAGCTGGCCTTGTCGCCGGCCCCGTTCTGGTGGTTGCCGCGCAGGACGTTAAGGGCCGACTGGAGCCCGGCCTCGGCCGCGTAGTAGGCCTGCATCTCGGAGGTCGCGTCGTAGGCCACGCCGACCGAGCCGGAGGTCTTGACGATGAGCGCGCCGCCGGCCAGGAGCAGCAGCGTCGAGAGCAGCAGCGTCGTGACGAGCGCCGCGCCGCGCTCGCCGCGCCGCGCCGCGCCGTCGTGCTCGGGTGTGGGGTTCATCCGCATGGTCAGCTCCTACGGGGCGGCCGTCAGTACTTCGGCAGCGCCGAGTTCGAGAGGTTGAGCGAGTTGCGCAGCGTCGCGTCGGAGACGAGCTGGACTTGCGAGGCGGGCTGGTAGCCGGCCGTGTCCGGCGTCCCGACCTCGGGCAGCGTCGCGCACAGGACGACGACGACGTACTGCGCCTTGTCGGGCGTGACCTCCGCGCCGAGCGTGGCGGCGTCGAGGTCGCAGTCGGCCGTCTCGTAGTTGACGCGCTCGGCGAAGTAGCGGACGCGGAAGCGGTCGACGCTGGAGGCGAGCACGGTGCCGGTGGTCGCGGCCGCGCCCGCCGCCCCGAGCGCGAGGCGGACGAGCGAGTCGTCGCCCGTGTCGGGGTTGGCGCTCAGCCGGAAGGAGACGATCTCGTCCTTGTCCCAGGTGTTGTCCTGGTCGTAGTCGGAGAGGACGGTGATGGATTCTTCGCCGGACTGGGCGGCGTAGATGCCGTTGCTCTTGAGGCCGTAGCCGCTGTTGGTGATCTCGCGGGTGATGAGGTTGAGCGCGCCCTGCGCGTCGGCGAGCGCCGTCGAGCGCTGGTTCTCGCGCGTCTGGATGTTGAAGCACTGGGAGAGGAGCGTGCTCGCCAGCCCCATGATGATGAGGGTGATCGCCATCGCGACCATCAGCTCGATGAGCGAGAAGCCGGACTCCCCGGCGCGCCCGTGCGACTCTGTCTGCTTCACGGCCTCAAACCTCCCGCGCCCTAGCGGTTGTCGCCGAGCGTCAGCGCGGCGCGCTCCGTCCAGAGGGTGACTGCGCCCTCGGCCCACACCCCCGCGCCGTTGGCGTTCAGGGGCATCACCTCGACCTCGATGCGCTTGAGCGTGTCCTTGCCGTCGTCGGCGTCGGTGTCCACGACCGTCACGTTCACGTCGATGGCGTACTGGCGGCCGCCGCTCTCGACGACCGCGTCTTCGTTGAGCACTTGGTCGAACGAGACGCTGCGCAGGCGCTCGATGCGCTGCTGCGCGACGGCCATCGCCATCGCCCGCTCGCTCGCGCCCGTGTTGTTGTTCATCGAGTGGACGAAGAGGGCGGCCACGCCGAGCGCGGCGACCAGCATCACGCCGAGCGAGATGGCGGTCTCGATGAGGGTGAAGCCGGCCTCGCCGCGCCCGCGGGCCGGGGCCGCCGCCGGCCGCCCTCGCTCTTTCCTTCGTCGCAATCTCATCGGGGTTGTCTCCGCTTCGTTGATCCTGAAGGGAGGGGCGGACATCAAGCGCCGCCCCCGCGCCTCACTGGCACTTGCCGTTGGTTCTCACCAGCATCGGCGGGACGCAGATGCAGCCGGTCAGGGACGGTTTCTCGTTGAGGCTACAGTTCGAAGGCAGACCGGTGCCGCCGCTTCCGCTACCGTTCCCGTTGCCATTCCCGTTCCCGTTGTCAGAACCGTTCCCATTCCCGTTGCCGGTGTCGGTGCCGCCACCGGTATCGGTGCCGCCGCCGGTGTCGGTTCCGCCGCCGGTATCAGTCCCGCCGCCCGTGTCAGTGCCGCCACCGGTGCCTCCATCCGTGCCACCATCGGTGCCGCCGCCCGTGCCGCCGCCCGTGCCGCCGCCGGTTCCGCCGTCGGTGCCGCCGCCGGTTCCGCCGTCGTTGCCTTTACCGTTCCCGTTGTCGCCGTCGTTGCCTTTACCGTTCCCGTTGTTGCCGTCGTCGCTATCCGAATCCGACGGGGCCCCGGCGAACTCGCTCTTCGGAACGTCCTCGGGCGCGGGCATGCCCGCCAGGTCGAACCCGTTGAGCTGGTGCGTGTCGTAGGAGGCGACGCCCCCGGACTCGGAGACGGAGATGGTCTTGCTGCCGTAGTCGCTGCTGAGCGTGGTGTTGATCTCGCTCGAAGGGCGGCCGCGCCAGTCGAAGGTGACGGTGGTGGCCGGGACCGTGATGAGCGCCGCCGGGAACGAAACGCCGTCGGGCAGCGTGAAGGTGCGCACCTCGCCGGCCTCGACGGTGCCGTCGCCGTCGAAGTCCATCGTGATGCTGTAGCTGCCGGCGTCGAGGAAAGTGATCGCCGCCATCTGGTCGGTGGACGGGAGCGCGGCGGCGGCCGTCTCGGCGTGGCGGCGGATGGAATCCTGCCGCGCGCGCTCAAGGTACTGAGTGAGTTCGTCGGAGGCGCTCGACAGGCGCATCGAGCCGCGCACCCGCGCGATGCCTATCATCGAGAAGCTCAGCAGGATGACCGCGACCGCGATGGTGACGGTCATCTGCACGATGCTGAAGCCCTGCTCCTGCCGACGGCGTTCTCGGGTCGCCGCGGTAAGGTCCCTCGTCTGTTTCATCATTCGCCTCCAGAAAGCTCGCGTGTCGGGTCGGAGCGTGGCGTCGGCCGCGCCTGCCGGCGTGCGCCCCCGGAGTGTGCAAGGGCGGTGCCAGACAGGTCCCGGCCGTAAAACCCGCGGATTCCGCCCGGACGGGGCGGGGCCGAGGCCCTTCGTCGTCACCTTCAGTGACAAGAGGCGAAAGCGATTTCACACCCGCGCAGACGGCCCCACGAGGCCCCGGCCGCTGACACGCGGCCTACACAGAGTTGTTTCCGGTAGAAACATCGGCGCGGCCCGCGCGGGCCTCGGGGGCGCGGCGGGCCTCGGGCGCGGCGCGCCGCAAGTGGCGGGCTGCATTGAAGGTTAGGGGCGGGTGGAGGACGACGGCGCGGGCGCGGCTTGTGAATTGCTCTGGAGGCCGCCGGGCAAGTCAGCGGCCCAGGCCGCGCGCGCGGCATCGTCGGCGCGCGTGGCGGCCCGGGCCGCGGGGCCGTTCAAGGCGCGGCGCGGAAGAGGGCGGTGCGGCGCCCCCTCTCAGGCGAAGCTTCCGCGCGACCCGACCGGCCCGTGCAATCGTCTCGGCCGCGCGCAACCGCACACTGCGCGTGGCCGGGGCGAGGAGCGCCCCGGCGGCTCACGGGCTGCCGGGGCGCGAACATTTAATGATGAATGCGGAATGCGGAATGATGAATTAAAGGCAAGTCATCAGTTATCAGTTATCAGTTGTCAGTAAAGGCAAAAAAACTGATGACTGACGACTGATGACTAATTCATCATTCCGCATTCCGCATTCATCATTTCTTTTATTGGTTCGAAGTCGCCTCGTACTCGTCGAGGCTGCCGGCGCGGGCGCTGTCGAAGTCGGAGGCGGAGAGGCGCATGGCGAGCGCCGTCGGCGTGTAGGTGAAGGGCAGGGGGCCGCCGCGCTCGAACTGCAACTGCGAGACGAGCGCGTCCTGCTCGGAGCGGAAGCGCCAGACGCTGCCGCGCTGGTTGAAGATGACGAAGAGCAGCGTCTCGCCGGCGCGCGTGCGCATCTGGCCGACCAGCGCGCTGGCCCCGCCGTCGGTGCGGCCGAGCGTGCCCGTCTTGGCGATGACGCTGCCGCGGCCGGGGCTGTCGGCGTAGCGCTTCTCAAGCGTGCCGGGGTCTATGCCGGCCACGGGTAGGATGTCGGCGGCCTTCAGGCGGTGCTGGTGCAGTTCGTCCAGGAGCGCGCGGTAAACCTTCAGCATGTGGCGCGGCGTCATCCGGTTGACGCCGAGGCCGCTCGCCGAGGCGAGCCGCACCGAGCCGGCCGGCAGCCCGACCTCCGAGACGAGGAAGCGCTCGAGCCCCGGCGCGCCGCCCATCTGGTCGCCGAGCCGGTCGGCCATGAAGTTGTTCGAGTAGCAGAGCAGGACTTTGAGCACGTCCACGAGCGCCGGCGAGTAGTGCGTCGAGACGACGCGCGCCGCCCGCGGCACGGCGTCGGTGTAGACGGCTCCCATCACGGCGACGCTCGGGTTGGCGCGCAGGCCGGCCGAGTCGCGGAGCGCGACGCGCGAGTCGTTCCAGGCGCGCTGCGCCGCGGCGGGCCGGCGCGTCGCGTCGAGCGTGTCGTAGAAGCGCTCGCCCGAGCGCTGCGCCGACGGGCTGAAGTTCATCGTGAAGCGCGGCGCGACGACGAGGTCGCCGGTCACGGTGCGGATCCCGAGCTGGTTCAGCTCGCGGGCGATGGCGACGGCGTGCTCGTCGTGGAAGGAGGGGTCGCGCCCCGAGACGACGAGGTCGCCCGTGACCGTCCCCGTGGCCTTGTCGAACGTGCCGGTGATCCAGAGCGTGGTGGCGAAGCGGTGGCGCGGGCCGAAGGTCTTGAGCGCGGCGAGCGCCGTCGCCAGCTTGACGGCCGAGGCCGGGTTGAAGGGCTGGTCGGCGGCCTGCTCGCGCACGACCTGGCCGTTCAGCTTCTCGACGAGCACCCCGGTGTGCGAGAAGGCGGGCCGCTCCTCGGCGAGCGGCAGCACGTCCTCGACGGTCAGCTCCGTCAGGGGCGGGACGCTCGTCGGCCGGACGGCCGGCGTCTGACCCGCGGGCGCGGCCTCGCGCGCCGTCTGCGCGCCCGCCGACGCGAGCGGCGCGCACAGCATGACGAAGACAAGAATGAAACGGATCGTCTTCAACCCTCTGACTCCTCCGCCCCCTGGCCGTCCGGCCGGGCCGGAAGGCGGCACATGATAGCACAACAGCGCCCTGGCCTAAGGCGCGCGCGATTTTTCGCGGGAGAGGGTTCGGGGGACAACCGCTTCGATGCGCGCGCACATCGTATGGGATGCATGCACGCCTGACAGGCATTAAAGGCGCAAAGCAACTGGCATTCCGAAATTCAAGTTTCGAGTTCCGGGTTTCGAGTTTCGAGTTAAAGGCGATTCGCTCCTTAACGGCTGAAACGGCTGAACTCGGAGACCACGGCCCAAGGTGCCTAAGACGAACTCGAAACTCGAAACCCGAAACTCGAAACTTTTTTTGACATTGCCGAAAGCGCGCCCCTACAATTCGGCGCGTTTCGCAGACCTCGCTTGGTGGAAGTCGCGGCCGTGCGGCGAGACCGAGAACCCGTCACAGTCGAAGAGATTCGCGCCGCGCACCGCGCGCGCCGCCCCGAGATACGGGCGCGGCTGGCCGAGTTCGCCGCCGTCTGGCAGACGGCCGCCGACGAGCGCCTCTGGGAGGAGTTGGTCTTCTGCATCTTCACGGCCGGGGCCTCGGCCCGGATGGGCCTGCGCTCGGTCGAGGCGGCGCGGCCGCTGCTGGCGCGCGGGACGCACGAGGAGTTGGCCGGCGCGCTCCAGTCGCGCCACCGCTACCCGCGCTCGCGCTCGGGCTACGTCGTCGCGACGCGCGCCTACCTCGAAGGCGAGTGCGGGATGCGCCTGCGCGAGCGGCTCTCGTCGTTCGAAGACCCTCTGGAGCGGCGCGACTGGCTGGCGCGCACGCGCGGCATCAAGGGCCTGGGCTACAAGGAGTCGAGCCACTTCCTGCGCAACGTGGGCCTGCGCGGCTACGCCATCCTCGACAAGCATATCCTGCGCTGCCTGGCCGAGGTCGGCGTCGTCGAGTCGGCAGACCCGCCCGCGACGCGCGCCCGCTACCTCGCCACCGAAGAGCGCCTGCGCCGCTTCGCCCGCGACGTGAAGATAGACTTCGACGAACTCGACCTCGTGCTCTGGTCAATGAAGACCGGGGAAATTCTGAAATGATGAATGCGGAATGATGAATGATGAATGGAAGACAAGTCATCAGTCATCAGTTGTCAGTAAAGACAAAAAACTGATGACTGACGACTGATGACTGAAAACTAATTCATCATTCCGCATTCCGCATTCATCATTGCTTTTCGGAGGCGGACGATGAGAAAGGTGTCGCGTCTGTTGGCCGGCGGGTTGGCCGCCGCGGTGTGGTGCGGGGCGGCCTGGGGTGCGGCGGGGGCGCGGGCCGCGGGCGTTGATAAAAAGGCGCGCGAGCGGGCCGAGCGGACGCTGCGCTCCGGCGAGTTCGAGGCGGCCGAGAAGATGTTCCGCGAGATTCTGGCGAAGGACGCGCGCGACGCGCAGGCGCGCCTCGGCCTCAGCCACGCGCTGCTCAAGCAGCGCAAGCACTTCGACGCCTACGACCAGGCGGCGCGCGTCGTCGCCGCCGACCCGCTCTCGGCCCGCGGCCACGCGCTCCTCGGGACGGCGCTGCTCGCCGCGGGCGACTTCCGCCTCTCGGTCGAGGAGTTCCGCACGGCGCTCACGATCAGGGAGAACGACGCGATGGCGATCGCCGGCCTCGCGATGGTTGACTTCTACGAGAACCGCATGGCGGCGAGCCTCTCCGGGCTGCGGCGCGCCGCCTTCATAGACCCCGGCGAGCCCGACTACGTCTTCAACCTCGGCCAGGTCGCCTCGCGCTTCGAGCGCTACGCCGAGGCGGCCGCCGCCTACGAGACCTTCCTGAGAGTCGCGCCGCGCACCGACGCCGACCGCCGGGCGCGCATCCAGGGCCTCATAGACTTCCTCCGCTACCTCGGCCAGCAGCGGGACCTGCTCGCCGTCGCCGGCACGTCGCGCGCCGTCATCCCGTTCGAGCTGGTCAACAACCGCCCGCTCGTCGAGGTGCGCGTCAACGGGTCGAGGGAGACGCTGAAGTTCGTCATAGACACCGGCGCCGGGATGTGCGTGCTCTCGACGGCGGCCGCCGGGCGGCTCGGCCTCAGGCCGGTCGCGCGCGGCGGTCAGGCCCGCGCCGTCGGCGGGGCGGGGCGCTTCGAGATCATCTACGGCTTCCTCCAGTCGCTGCACCTCGGCGAGGCGCGCATTGACCGCGTCCCCGTCTACATCCGGCAGTTCTTCAACGACAAGGAGCCGGTGGACGGCTACATCGGCCTCACCATCCTCGGCAAGTACCTGACGACCGTTGATTACGCCGGCAGGGCGATGACGCTGCTGCGCGACGAGGCGCTGCGGGAGGCCCCGCCGCCCGGCCCCGGCGCCGTCGAAATCCCGATGCGCACGACTTCGAGCGGCTTCTGGAGCGGCGAGGTCAGGCTCGAAGGCGTCGAGAAGCCGGCCAACTTCATCATCGACACGGGCGCGAGCGTGACGGTCGTCTCCGAGGCCCTGGCCGCCCGCGAGGGGCTCGACCGCTACGAGCAGAAGCAGGTCATCCGCGTCTACGGCGCCGCCGGGCTGGCCGAGAACATCCGGACGCTGACGCTGCCGTCGCTCGCCCTGACGCCGACGCACGTGCGCCGCCACGTCTACGCCGCCATCCTCGACATGACGACGCTGAACGAGACGGCCGGGTTCGAGCAGGCCGGCATCGTCGGCGGCAACATCCTGCGCCACTACCGCGTGACCTTCGACTTCGCGCGCGGCGTCGTCCGGCTCGAACCCAACCGCGCGGGCGCGCCCGCCGAAGAACCGCGGGCGGCCCCGCCCGTCGTCTCGAGCCAGCCATGAGGCAGAGCATCTACCTCGAAACGTCGGTCGTGGGCGCGTACCTCGACAACGGCGAGCCGTTCCGCCGCGACCTCACGATGCGCTGGTGGGAGCACGAGCTGTCGGAGTACGACGCCTGCATCTCGCCGCTCGTCGTGCGCGAGCTCGAGCGCGTCCCCGAGCCGCACCGCACCGGCTACCTCAAGCTGGTCGCGCCGCTCTCGCAGGTCGAGCTGACCGAGGAGGCGGCCATCCTCGCCGAGGGCTACATCTCGCGCGGCATCTTCCACCGCAAGTACCTCGGCGACGCCGTCCACGTGGCGGTTGCCTCCTTCCACAAAATAGATTATCTAGTGACGTGGAACTTCGGCCACCTGGCGAACGTCCGCAGGCAGGCCCGCATCCGCCTCTTCAACACGGCCGCCGGCTTCTTCGTCCCGCAGATCGTCACGCCGGAGTTCCTGGTCTCGGAGATGACAGAGAGGCAGTGACAGTTTCGGGTTGCGAGTTTCGAGTTTCGAGTTACAATCCTCTCTAACGCGAAACCCGGGACTCGAAACTCGCAACTTGATTTCTTATGTATCGCAAGCCGAGGTTCCTCGAAGTGCTGCACGCGATTCGCGAGGAGATGTCGCGTGAGGCGGACTACGACGTCGAGCTGTTCACGGAGATGGTGCGCACGGCCGCCCCGCCGCGCCACGGCCCGGCGCGCAACATCCGCGGCTTCCGCGTCCGCGCCCCGCGCGCCGGCGACGACGCGGCCGCGCACAAGCCCCCGCCGAAGCGCAGGGCGGCAAGATAAAAACAGTCGCAAGTCTGAAGTCTCAAGTCTCAAGTCGAAGACAAGTCCTTGCCATTGACTCCGGACTTATAGACTCCAGACTCCTGACTAAAGCGAAGCTTTATGGACACGACGTTCGAAGCCATCGGGCTGGAGGTTCCGAGCGAGAAGGACTTCAATCATCTCGCGGAGCGCGCCGGCGACCAGGGCGAGCCGTCGCAGTTGCCGCGGCGCGGCGCGGTGCTGCACGGGCGCTGCTGGAAGCTGGGCGAGGGGCTGGAGGTCTGGACGGTGCTCTATGAGTCGGGGACGGGCGAGATCTTCTACGCCGACTGCCGGCCCGGCTTCCGCGCCCGCTACACGCAGCGCATCAGCCCCTGGGCCTTGACCGAGTACGACGAGGACGGCGAGGCCATCGTGCACGGCTACTGCGACGGGACGGAGGCCGAGGTGCTCTTCGAGCTGCAGAACCTGACCGAGGTCGGCCCCGAGGGCTTCCGCGCGCAGGAGCTGCAGGTCGGCCTGTGCGGGCTGGCCTACCGCGCGCGGGTCCTGACGGGGCGGGGCGAGCGCGTCCGCTGGCAGCCGCTCGAGGATGCCGCGCCCTCGCGCGCCGCGCACGAGAACGACTGGAGCCTCGCCGGCCGCGTCCTCTCCTACAAGCCTCTGCGCAACCCGCTCTCGGGCAGCGAACTCTACTGGGTCTACCTCGACCTCGAACGGCTCAAGCTCGAAGTGCTCGTCAACCGCCGGGCGCTGCGCGGCGACGGCCTCGCCGTGGGCGCGACCCTCTCGGCCGAGGTCTGGCTCCAGGGCCACGTCCTCGACCGCCGCGCCCTGCTCTCCCGCTACGAGGGCAAGGACGCCTCGGCCTCGGCCGCCGACCTCTGGTCGCACCTCCGGCGGAGGAACTGAAAGGCAGTAGCCGGTAACCCGGTGCGCAAGCCTTCCTTGACCCGCAGGTGCGAGACGAAAGTAGCCCGGCGATGAATCGCCGGGCTACTTTCATTCGCCCCTCCCGGAGCGAAAACTCGCACGCCGCTTAACTGTTGACCGCCGACCGCTGCGGCTTCCCATCCTTGAGCCGGTCGCGCGCGGCGGCGGGCCGTTTCGGCGACCGCGTCAGGGGACGGGGTTGATCTGGCTCGGGGTGAGCTGACTCTTCCAGACGGAAGGGAGTTTCTGCACCCAGCCGTTGTAGGGGACGGGGATGGCGAGGATGCCCTGCCCGCCCATGCCGGCGTGGCCGGTGATGTTGGCGTCGCGCGCGGTGTTGGCCGTCGCCGTGAGCAGGACTCTCCCGGCGATGACCGCGTCCGAGGCGTCGCCGTCGCCGTTCGGGTCGGGGTCAACGACGGTCAGGCTGTTGGAGAACTTGCTGGCGACGTAGGCGTAGTAGCCGCCGCCCTTCTTCGCGCCGAACTGCACGCCGTGGCAGCCCGCGTCGCAGGGCAGCATCTTGACGAGCGTGTCGGTGTCGGGGTCAACGATGGTGATGGTCGCCGTCAGCGTGTTGGCCGTGACCATGTACTTGCCGTTCGGGCTGACGGGCGTCTGGATCGGAAGCCCGCCGACGGGGCCCGTGATCGCGCCGCTGATCGGGTCGTAGTTGGCGATCAGGTTGATCGAGCCGAGGATGCCGCCGGTCTCCGTGTCAATGATGGTGATGTTGTTGTCGAGGAAGTTGGCGACGTAGTACTTGGAGGAGTCGGGCATCATCCCCGTGGCGATCGGGATCGCCCCCGTGGGGACGATGGCCGTGATGGCGTCGCGCGGGAAGTCGTAGATGGACGAGTTGGCGGTGAAGGCGTTGGGCGTCACCATCTTGTGGCCGTCGTGGCTCATCCAGTGCGCGTGCGGGTGGCCCTGCCCGATGTCCACCTTGCGCTCGACGTTGGTGGCCTTCGGCGAGAGCTCGACGACCGCGCGCCCGTCTTCCTCGCCGTTTAAGGCCACGTGCACCTGATCCGTGTCCACCCGCGTCATCACGTGCGAGGGGGCCTCGCCGACCGAGATGTTGCGGACGAGGCGGCCGGTCGCGCGGTCGAAGACGGTCAGCTTGCTGTCGAACCACTGCGTCTGGTAGATGAGCTTCTGGTCGCGGTCCGTCCACATGTTGTGCGGGTTGTTCATGTTGATCTGCGGCAGCGCCACCTTGCGCGTCGGCTTCCAGGTCGAGGCGCTCACGTTGGTCGCCGTCCCCGGCTTGGTCTTCCCCGAGGTCAGCTCGAACTGCGTGTCCACCCACACCTCGCCGACGCCCGGCGTCGCCGGGTTCTTGAGCGGCGGGAGCTTCGTGTCGTTGCCGTAGCGCGCGTTCAGGACGGAGGGCAGGTTGACGACGGCGCCGCCCGTGATCCTCACGTTCACGTTCGGGTAGGTGATGTGCCACGGCGCCGTCGAAGCGAAGTTCTGCCAGTTCGACGGGTTGGTGGCGATGAAGAAGGTGCGCAGCAATCGCGTGGCGAGGTCGCTGCTCGTGGGGACGACGAGGCCGTTGACGAGCCTGATCCGCTCGCCGAGGTCGAGGCCGGCCGTCCTCGGGTCGTCAACGATGACCGCGCCGAGCATGTAAGGGTGAATCTTGCAGACGAAGACGTAGAGGCCGGGCGTCCGGAGCACCACGTCGCGGCTGCCCTTGGTCGCCTCGGTGTCGAAGGGCATCCCCGCGGCGCCCTCGGGGAAGACCAGGCTGGTCATCGTGTGCACGGTGTGCGAGCCGCCTTTGAACTCGACCTCCACGCCGGGCGTCGCGACGGCGAGCGACTGCGTGCCGGCAATCGCGCCGCGGTCGCTGCGGAACCAGCGCCCCGGCGTGTCGGTGAGCGTGAAGGTCACGCGGTTGTCCCCGCGCGCGGCGGCGCGCGGGGCGGTGAAAATCAACGTCGTCGCCAGCACGGACGCGGCGGCGAAGACGCGCATGAACTTAAGGGTAAATCTGCTCATTTTTTCTCCGAACGTTAGTGTGATAGGGTTTCTGGCGAGCCGCGGCCCGCGGCGCGCCTGGGAGATGAGCAGCGCCCGCGCCGACCGTCGCCGTTTCCCGTACAGTGCCGGCGCGGGGCGAGAAAATACACGGGGTGAGGCGGGCAGGCGTGCGCGGGAAAGGGAAGGCCGTCAGTGACGCTGACGCCGGGACGTTTCGAGGGCGAAGGGTTTTCTACCGACTACTGACTACTGTCTACTGCCTACTTGAATGAGACGTTTCCTCGTCGCCGCCCTCCTACTGCTCGCCACAGCCGCCGTCGGGCTTTACTTCTTCAACGAGTATTGGGTTCACCGCTTCGACCCGCTGATCGAGCGCCACGCGGCCGTCTACCGCCTCGACCCCGACCTAGTGTGGAGCATCATCCACGAGGAGACCTACTTCAGCCCCTGGAAGATCGGCGAGGACGACGAGGTCGGTCTGATGCAGGTGACGCCGGCGGTCGGGCGCGAGTGGGCCGCCGAGACCGGGATGCGCGAGTTGGCCGAGCGGATGCGGCGCGACCCCGTCGGCGTCCTCAAAGACCCGGAGCGCAACATCCAGGTCGGCTGCTGGTACCTGGAGAAGATCGGCAAGGGCTACCGCGACACGCCGGGCGCGGAGGCGCGCGTCGTCGCCGCCTACAACGCCGGCCCGAGCCGCGCCGCCGAGTGGAACCGCGTCCGCCCGGGCGAGCCGCCGCTTACCGCCGAACAGTTCATCCGCCGCATAGACATCCCCTCGACCCGCGCCTACGTCTCGAACATCCTCGAACGCTATCACGAGCTGAAGAAGGCCGAAGGGCGATGAACAAAAGTTACGAGTTACGAGTTACGAGTTTCGAGTTAAAAGACGTGTCGCCGTTCACGCACCACGTCTTTAACTCGAAACTCGAAACTCGTAACTCGAAACTGCCCCGGAGGGGCCGTTGACTTACCGCGAGCTGCTCGCCGGCAACGCCGACTTCCGGCGGCTGTGGACGGGGCAGGTCGTCTCGGAGGTCGGCGACTGGCTGAACAACATCGCGGTGCTGGCGCTCGCCATCCAGCTCGCGGGGCCGGGGAGCGTCGGGCTGGCGATTGCCGTCTACGCCATCGCGCGCCACCTCCCGCTTTTCGTCTTCGGCCCCGTGGCGGGCGTCGTCGTTGACCGCGCAGACCGCCGCCGGGTGATGATCGCGGCCGACCTCGCGCGCGCCGTCCTCGCGCTCGGGTTCCTGCTGGCCGGCCGTTACGCTTCGCTCGGCGTCATCTACGCGGTCGGCGGCGCGCTCTTCTCCGTCTCGGCCTTCTTCAACGCCGCCAAGCGCGCCAGCATCCCCGCCCTCGCGCGCGGGGCCGAGGAACTGCTCGCCGCCAACTCGCTCTCGGCCTCGACGACGGCCGCGACCATCGCCGTCGGCTCGGCCCTCGGCGGCGTCGCCTCCGCCGCGCTCGGCCGCGACGCCGTCTTCGTCCTCAACGCCGCCACCTTCCTCGCCTCGGCCGAGATGATTCGCCGCATACGGCGAATCAGTTTCGAGTTAAGACAAGGCGGAAGCCCGACCGTGAGGGAGGGCGTTGACGGTAACGTCAGCCCCGACGC
>DASZKF010000144.1:0-9465 GCA_035947355.1 Pyrinomonadaceae bacterium
AACCGAGAAGGTCGGGAGTCGGGAGTCCGCGAGTCTTGAGTCAAAGACAACTTCCCGGTTCGACTCCAGAGCTACAGACTCCCGACTCCTTTCCCGCACGTTGCTTTGTGTTTGTGTGCTGCGCGAGAATGGGTGAACATTTCGCGCTATCTCGCACGACGAAGCAGATCGGAGACTCGAATTCTTATGCGCTGGTCACAGTTTTTCATCCCCACCCTGCGCGAAGACCCGGCCGACGCCGAGGTCGTCTCGCACCGCCTGCTTTTGCGCGCCGGCTACATCCGTCAGCTCGGCGCCGGCATCTATTCTTTACTCCCCCTGGGCTGGCGCGCCGCGCAGCGCGCGATGAAGATCGTCCGCGAGGAGATGGACGCCGTCGGCGGGCAGGAGTTCTTCCTGCCGGCGCTCCACCCGGCCGAGGTCTGGAAGGAGTCGGGGCGCTGGGAGGTGATGGGCGAGACGATGTTCCGCCTCCGCGACCGCAAGGGCTCGGACATGTGCCTCGGCATGACGCACGAGGAGATTTTCACCGCCATCGCGCGCCACGAGCTGCGCTCGTACAAGCAACTGCCGCAGGTCTGGTATCAGATTCAGACGAAGTTCCGCGACGAGGAGCGCCCGAAGTCGGGCCTGATGCGCATCCGCCAGTTCATCATGAAGGACGCCTACTCCTTCGACGTGGACGCGGCCGGCCTCGACAAGTCTTTCGAGGATCAGCGCGGGGCCTACAAAAAAATCTTCGACCGCTGCCAGCTCAAGTATCACATCGTCGAAGCCTCCTCGGGCGCGATGGGCGGCTCGGAGTCGAACGAGTTCATGGCGCGCACCAACGCCGGCGAGGACCTGATCGCCGTCTGCGAGTCCTGCGGCTACTCGGCCAACCTTGAGAAGGCGACCTCGCGCCTCCCGGCCGTCGAGGACGAGGCCGGCCCCGACTCGCCCGAAGAGTTCCCGACGCCCGGCGTCCGCACCATCGAAGACCTCGTCACCTTCCCCGGCGGCGCGGCCTCCGACCGGCAGATCAAGACGCTCGTCTATGTCGCCACCGACGGCGCGTCGCGGGAGCAGTACGCGGTGCTCGCCCTCCTGCGCGGCGACCACCCTCTGCACGAGACGAAGCTCGCCGACTCGCTCGGCGCCTCGCAGGTGCGCCCCGCGCACCCCGAGGAGATACGCGAGCTGCTCGGCGCGTCGGCCGGCTCGCTCGGCGGCGTCGGCGCGCGCGACAAGGCCCGTGCCGCGAAGAAAGAGGTGCGCCTCGTCGCCGACGTCGGCCTGCGCGGCCGCCGCGACATGACGACCGGCGCGAACCGCGACGACTTCCACCTCCGCGGCGTCAGCGTCGAGCGCGACATCCGCCCCGACCTCTGGGCCGACCTGCGCACGGTCGCCGCCGGCGAAGCGTGCCTGCGCTGCGAGTCGGGCACGCTCGACGTCTTCAAGGCGATGGAGATCGGCCACATCTTCAAGCTCGGCACCAAGTATTCCGAATCCATGGGCGCGCGCGTGCTCAACGCCGAGGGCAAGGAGGTGCCCATCGTCATGGGCAGCTACGGCATCGGCGTCGAGCGCATCCTCTCGGCGGCCGTCGAGCAGAGCCACGACGCCGACGGCATCATCTGGCCCCGCACGCTCGCCCCCTTCGACGTGATCGTCACCGTCACCAACGTCCGCCAGCCCGACATGGTCGAAGCCGGCGAGAGGCTCTACAAGGACTTGACCGCCGCCGGCCTCGAAGTCCTCCTCGACGACCGCGACGAGCGCGCCGGCGTCAAATTCAAAGACGCCGACCTCATCGGCGTCCCCCTCCGCCTCACCGTCGGCAAGAAGATCACCGATGGCCGCGTCGAACTCCTCGACCGCGCCACCAAACAGTCCGACGACTTCGCCCTCGCCGAAGTCGTCGCCGAAACCCAACACCGCGCCCTCTCTGGTCTGTAAAGCGGCGACCTGAAGAAAAGGTGGCGGCCAGTCGCATCAACCGGCGCGACTCGCCGCCACCTTTTCTTCCGCGCCCTAGGGGTTAGAGGTTGGCCGCGGTATTCTTGCCACCCAACTGCTTCAAAACCATCATAGCCAACGCTCTAATGTTCTCGTTCGTGTCATTCAGCATTCTATCCTGTAGCAGGGAAACGATCTCAGGCCCACTGGCCCTCTCCTGACTCAACCCGTTAGCTATGGCGAAGCTTACTCGATTTCGGTCCCCCCTCAGCGAGAATAACGTAAATATAACATCGCGATAGAAGGTGTCCGTTGGAATCAGACCTGCCCTAGCGACTACCGCTGCCATTCGCACTATCTCACTCGGATCGCGGGCGGCTGCGTGTTGAATTACTGAAGTAGCTTCGCGGCTCTCTCGCCAACCCGCCGCGAGAGCAGCAATGGCAGTTGTCCGCACCAGCTCGTTCGGATGCTCCGTTGCTACCTTGCAAAGTAGTGCGAGCGCGTCCTGATCCCACTGCCAATCTTCGGCTATAACTTCTGCCGCAGCTCTGCGCACAGCAACGTAATCCCACGAAAATGAGACTTGCCCTGATAAGTTAAGAATGAGTTGGAGTGCTTGGGCATTGCCCCGCCAGTTGTTAGAGAGAAATTTGATGAGCCAAATCGAGTCAGTGTAGGCGGGCTTTTTGCCAAGCCTGCTCCCAATCGCGTCGAGGATGCGCTCGTCCCGCGGCCAAGAGCGTCGCAGGGCTTCGATGGTGGCTCGGCAGACGCGCGAGTATTGATCGCGGCGGATGACATCGAGCAGGTCGTCGGCGACTAATTCGTTGCCGGGCCAGTCGCGTTCGAGGGCGGCAATGGCGCCATGGCGGACGGCCTCGTCCTTGTTGGTGAGGGCGGAGAGGGCGTAGCCAAGGCGCTCGCGTTTGGAGCGGAGGGCGAGGCCGAGTTGCCAGGCGAGCTTGCGGGGGCGGAGGTTCTTCTTCTGTTCGAGCTGGCTGATGATTTCGCGGGACTCGACGGTCGGGCCGACCTGCGGGCCGAGGGAGGAGAGGCCGATGAGGCTGTTGTCAACGAAGGAGGCCGCCTCTTCGCCTTCGGCCTCGGAGTAGCGGGCGACTTCGCCGACCAGTTCGTTGAGGAGGCTGCGGGCGTCGGGGTCGGAGGGGTCGGTGCCGGCCTCGGCGAGGCACTTAGCGGCGAAGGCGAGGTTGTGCGGTGGCTCGCGCCGGCACTTCGTGCGGAGGTATTCGATGACCTCGGCGACGGGCGAGTTCTGGTCGGAGAGCATACCGACGAGGAGCCGCAAGACCTCCTGCCAGTCGTCGCGCCACCAGTCGGCGAAGACCTCTCCGGTGAGCCACTCGTAGTCGGACTTCCGCGCGTTGAACTCGGCGAGGATGTGGCTCGCCGCGAAGTACTCCATGAAGGTGCGGTGGACGAAGCCGAAGATGCCTTCGCCGACTTCGGCCAGGATGTAGGTGCGCTCGCGCAGGTGGAGGAGGATGCCTTTGGCGATGGCCTCGGCGTCGCCCGGCGACTTGCCGTACTTCTCGCGCAGGTAGTCGGCGAGGATTCTCATCAGCGGCTGGTAGGCGATGGCGTTCAGCTCCCTGCCCGGCTGGCCGTGCTCCAGCATGTAGGTCGAGACGCGTTGGAGGATTTCCGCCTTCTGCGGCGCGCGGATGTTGATGTCGAGCGGCAGCACGGTCTTCAGGTCGAGGCTCTTGCGCTTGATGTCCCAGTCTTCGAGCAGGACATCGGTGCAGCGCTCGTAGAGCTTCCAGCGCTGCTCGGGCAAGTCCTGGTGCTTGTAGATGACGGCCATCATGGTCAGCAGCAGCGGGTTGCCGGCCAGCTCCGTCAGCCGCGGGCTCTCGACGATGCGCTGGACGAGGCTGGCGGCGTCGCGCTCGTCGCCCTCCCAGGTGTAGAACCGATACCAGCGCGGCACGAACTGGCGGATCTGCGCGACGCTGAAGTCGAGCAGCGTGTAGTGCTGGAAGCCGGCGACCTTCAGCTCCGCCGCCTCGTAGCCGACGATCCGCGAGGTGACGATGATCCGGGCTTCCGGGTACGCGCGCGCGAAGGCTTCGAACTGCTCGATGACCCTGGAGCGCCCGGCCGGGTCGAACACCTCGTCGAGCCCGTCGAAGATGACGAGCGCCTTGCCCGGCCCGGCGAAGAGGCCCGCGAGGTCTTCGGCCCCGACCGCGACGCCGTAGCGCTCCTTCGTGTTGGCGGCCAGGTAGGCGAGGAAGTCCGGCGCGCCCTTGAGCACGTACTGCCGCAGCTCGATGAGGAAGGGGACGGGGCCTTGAGACAGACGCGGGGGCAGCTCCCGGCCCGCGCCCTCGGGGTCACAGAGGCCGAGCAGGACGTAGAGCATCAGGGTGCTTTTGCCGCTGCCCGGCCCGCCGAGGATGACCTGCGTCTTCTCCCTCGCCAGCACGTCCAGGACGGGCTCCGGGAAGGTCAGGTCGAGGTCGGCGGCCGGCCCGCCGTCGCCCGCCGCCTCGGCGGCCGCGACCTCCTCATCCTGGCCGGCGGCCCGCGCCTGCTCGAACAGGTCGCGCCTGAACTTCAGAACCTCCTCCGGCACCTCGTAGAGCGGCTGGCCCGGCTTGCACGTCTGCGGGACGAAGACCTCGGCCAGCGGGATCTGCGTGATGCGGTCGTGCTTGGCGCCGGCGATGACGGCGAGCCGCACCCAGCGGTGGGCCTTGAAGACCGCCTCCCTGTAAGCCTCCCAGTCGCCCGGCCCGCGCGCGGGCTTGAGGCCGCTCCGCTTCTCCCAGTTGCCGACCGCCTGCGAGACGAGCGCGCGGAGGTCGGCCTCGTCCTTGAAAAAGTCAACGACGTGGCGGGCCCTCAGCTCTTCGCGGAGCCTCTCGATTCTGTCTAAGGCGCTGCGCTCGATTTTGTTGAAGGGCCAGTCGGCGCTCTCGTCTATCAGGAAGATGAGGCACTCCTTGCCGGCCTCGACGGCCTTCCGGTATTCGAGTTCCGTGATGGACTTGTCGAACCCTTCCGGGACGTAGCCGTAGCGCCAGGCGAAAATCCCCAGATACACATCGCACGACGCAACGTCTTCGAGGCACCTTTCGACCGGGCGCTGGTCTGTCGCGCCGTAACGCTCCATCGCCACGTCCTCGTGCCCCGAGCGCTGGAGCGCCAGGCGTACCTGCGCGCGATGTTCTTTCAGGTCGTCGAAAGTTGAGGAGACGTAAATGCGGGCCATAAAGGCGACACCTCTGAGACGCCTTGACGCCGGGCCGCCGACGCCGCGAGCGGAAGGTCCCGCGTGTGCTGAGCCTCCTTTACCCGAAAAGCGGCTCGCTGGCAAGTTCCTTGTCAGGCGGGGCGGCCGGGCGGCTTACGAACCGCCGGCGATTTCGATGACGGTTATCTCGGGGCGGGCGAAGAAGCGGACGCGGGGGGCCGAGCCGCCCTCCATGCCGAGGCCGCGGTTGACGTAGAGGTGGGTGTCGCGCTCGCGGTGGAGGCCCGACTCGTAGCGCTTGCCGTACTTCGAGAGCGTGACGAGCGCGCCGTAGAGCGGCAGCGCGACCTGCCCGCCGTGGGTGTGGCCGGCGCAGTAGAGGTCTGCGCGGCCGGCCTCGGCGACGTTCGGGATTTCGTCCGGCGTGTGGTAGAGGAAGATGGTGAAGTCGCCGGGCGGCACGCCCGCGGTGGCCTTCTCGATCGCGCCGGCCACGTCGTAGGGCGGCGCGTCGGACGAAGCGAAAGGCACGCCCGCGACCCACACGGACGCGCCCGCAACGTCAACCCTCACCGCCTCGTTCCTCAGCTCGCGCACGCCCGTCCCGCCGAACAGGTCATGCTGCCGCCAGTAGTGCACGTCCCAGTTGCCGCGCACGGCGAAGGTCGGCGCGACGGAGGCGAGCCGCGTCATCAGGCGGCGCAGGACGGGGAGCCCTCCGGGCGAGTTGATCGAGTCGCCGGTGAAGACGATGAGGTCGGGCCGCTCGGCCGAGACGATTTCGGGCAGCCTCTCTTCGAGGCGCGGGCGCGGGTCGCAGTGCAGGTCGGAGATGTGCACGACGCGGACGGGCCGCGCCGCCCCGGCGAGCTTTCGGCTCCCGACGCGCACGCGCGAAACCTCCGGCCAGTACGGCTCGACGAAGTAGCCGTAGGCGAAGCAGAGGAGGCCCAGGCCGGCGAGCGCGAGCGACGCGCGCTCCACGAGGCGCACGCCCCGCGAAGGCTCTGGTAAGTGGCCGAAGCGCCGCAGGAGCATCCTCCCCGCCGCCAGCGCCGCGCAGACGTAGGCGGCCGCGACGGCGCAGAGGAAGAGCATCACGGGCACGGACGAGTTCGCCAGCTCGGCCATTGACGACGGCTCCTAATCCGACGACGGCGTGCCCGGCCGCGACGGGCGGGAATCGGCCGCCTCGCCGCAGGCGGCGCGCGCCGGCCCGAACTCAAGCAGAGGGTCGCGCAGGTATTCGCGCCAGCGTCCGCGGTGCCCTTCCCGGCGCAGGCGGAAGTAGACGACTTCCCTGACCGCGGCCGAGGTGTTCCCACCGATGTTATGACCGAGCATGTAATGCGCGAGCAGAAGGTCGCCGGCCCGCCCCGTCACCTGCCGCGGGTCTGACAGCTCGACCGGCGGGTAGGGGGCCGAAGAGGCGAGCGCGTCGGCCCCGCGCTCGCGGAAGTAGCGGGCCGCGCTCAGGTGCGAGCCCGGC
This sequence comes from Pyrinomonadaceae bacterium, assembly GCA_035947355.1. Classification (GTDB taxonomy): domain Bacteria; phylum Acidobacteriota; class Blastocatellia; order Pyrinomonadales; family Pyrinomonadaceae; genus QHXN01. The sequence continues at coordinate 6,657 of DASZKF010000144.1, forward strand.
CAGACCCAGAGGTTCCCGGCGTTCTCCAGCGTCTGGTCTGTGAGGAAGACGCCGGCGAGCAGCGAGAAGGTGCCGGGGCGCCCCGAAGGCTCCGGCGGTGCGAGGCCGTCTATGTGCGGGCCGCCGGGCCGGTGGTCGAAGGGCGGGATGTTGAGCGAGACCTGCACGTGTTCGGGCGGCTCGAAGCGGCCCGGCTCGACGAGCGACTCGGCGGCGGCGAGCGCGGGGCCGGCGGAGAGCAGGTCGCGCAGGGGGGCGGGCGCATCGTCGAGGAAGTAGAAGTGCGGGCCGGCGTGACCCGGCGGGGGCGGCTCGCGCGTCAAGAGCCGCCTGACCTCGCGCCGCGCCGCGTCCACCGCGCCCCGCGGTACGGCCCGCGGCACGACCACGTAACCCTGCTCCGCGAACGTCTGCTTCTGCCGTCGGTCAAGCACGAGTCCCGTCTTCCTCGATCAACCCGAATCTTCCGTCAGTTCGTCAGCTCGTTGACGAGCAGCGTGAGCGCGTTGTCTTGCAGCGTCCGGTTGCTCTGGAGGTCGCTGTGGAGGTCGCAGGCGAAGGCGGCGTAGGCCAGCGGGAGGGCCGTGTCGTAGAGTTCGCTCGCGCGCGCCGGGCCGAGGTTGAGGCCGAGCAGGCTGGGGCGCGTGACGCGGCCGTCGCCCGGCTCGTACATCGCCTGCTCGACCTCCTCGCGCGGGAGGCGGCGGCCCGAGGCGTCGCGCAAAGAGCGCGGGCGCGTCAGCGTCAGCCAGCGGCCGCGCTTCTCGTCGCGCAGGACGACGGGCGCGGCGAGCGTCTCCTCGCAGTCGCCGCCGAAGGCGAAGAGCTGCACGGGCGGGCGCGGGCCGGCCGGCGCGTCGAGCGCCTCGTGGAAGGCGCGGGCGCGCGCGAGGGCGGCGGCGAAGTAGGCGTCCAGTTCGGCGAGCGTGCCCCTGTGCGTCGGCGACTCCTGCCCGCCCGCCTCGCCCCGCGCGTAAGCCTCTCGGAACCCCGGGTCGTGCGCGGCCGACCAGCCGTAGCGCCGCCAGGCCGCCGGGTCGTAGAGGTCGAGGCTGAGGGGCCGCAGGTTCTCGTCGAGGAAGCGCGCCTGCCGGCGGTGCGGGAGGAGTTGGAAGATGGACGGCGCGGTCAGGACGTCCTCGCGCGAGAGCTTGTTGAGGAGCCGGACGCGGCGGCGCAGGCCCTCGGTCACGGAGTAGCCTTCCAAGAGCGTGGCGAACGCCTCCATCGAGCCCTCGTTCGGCGTTCCGAACATGAAAATCTTGTGGACGAAGGATCGGCCCGCCCAGTCGGGTCGCGGCTCCTCGCCGGCGGGCGGCAGGTCGCGGTCGCCGTACATCGCCGCGTAGCGCGCGACGAGGCCGCCCATCGAGTGCGCGACGAGGTTGAAGCGCAGGTCGGGGCGGCCGAGCTTGAGCTTGAGGGTCTCGACGCGCTTGGCGAGCAGCCGCGCCGTCTCGACGTTGTCGCGCCGCCAGTCGTAGGGGAAGACGTAGAAGGTGTCCCGGTCGCCGCCCTCGGGCGGATTGTCGAAGTCGCCCTCGCGGTAGCCGCCGTAGTCTTCGAGCGCGCGCAGGAGGGCGTGGTAGACGTAGACCTCGGGCGCGATGCGGGCCAGTCGCGCCGTCTCCAGAATCTTCGACGCGACCAGCTCGTCGCGGTTGGCCGCCAGCTCCGGCGTCGTCGGAAGGCTCAGCCCGTCCACCGACGAGCGGAACGCGCTCGGCCAGACCACCTCGCCCGTCCGCCGGTTGACGATCTGCGACCCGAGCACGCCGGGGATGACGATGACCGGCCGCTTCCCCTTCCGCTCCTTCACGCCCGCGAAGATGCGCGTGAGGTTCGGCGTGCGGCGCGCGCCGCACCCGACAAACAAAATGCTGAATGCGGAATGATGAATGATGAATATGATGAGCAGCGCCTTGTTCTTTTTATTCATCATTCCGCATTCAGCATTCCGCATTTCTGTTGATGAGGCTGGCGACGAAGCCGGCGCCGAAGCCGTTGTCTATGTTGACGACCGTGACGTTCGAGGAGCAGGAGTTGAGCATTCCGAGCAGGGCGGCGACGCCGCCGAAGGAGGCCCCGTAGCCGACGCTGGTCGGGACGGCGATGACGGGGACGGCGACCAAGCCGCCGACGACCGAAGGCAGCGCGCCCTCCATCCCGGCGCAGACGACGATGACGCGCGCCCGGCGGAGCCGCTCGCGCTCGGCCATCAGGCGGTGGATGCCGGCGACGCCCGCGTCCCAGACGCGCTCGACGCGGTTGCCCATGGCCTCGGCCGTCAGCGCCGCCTCCTCGGCGACGGGGATGTCGCTCGTCCCGGCCGTGACGACGAGGACTGTCCCCGCGCCGCGCTCCGTCCGGTCGCGCCAGACGCGGATGAGGCGGGCCGACTCGTGCCACTCGGCCTCGGTGCAGACGTTGCGCGCCTCGCCGTAGGTGTCGGCGTCCGTGCGCGTCACGAGCACGTTGGGCGAGCGCGCCGTCAACCGCTCGAAGATGTCTACGACCTGCCTGCGGGTCTTGCCCGCGCCGAAGACGACTTCGGGGAAGCCCTGGCGCGCGGCGCGCGCGTGGTCAACGCGCGAGTGGCCGATGTCCTCGAAGTGCAGCTCGCCGATGCGCCGCGCCGCCTCGCGCTCGTCCATCTCCCCGCCCTTGTAAGAGCGCAAAAGCCTTTCCAGTTCCCGCAAGTCCATCCGCGTCCTTCGGACAGTTTCGAGTTTCGGGTTTCGAGTTTCGAGTTCGTGCCCCGCGAGTTGAATGGCACGACTTGCGCCGCCCGAACTCGAAACTCGAAACC
>DASZKF010000145.1:0-5845 GCA_035947355.1 Pyrinomonadaceae bacterium
CGAAGCCCTCATGCGCGAGTGCGAGGAGGCCGTCGCCGGCGCGCGCCTCCCCGCCCGCCGCGCCCTCGAACTGGCCCGCCGACTGCGCGAGCTGGAACGCGACCTCGGCATCCTCATGCGCTCGCGCGAGATTCGGCAGGCGAGGTGAGGGGATTTTCGATTTTTGATTTGCGATGTTCTGTGGTTTCATACACCGGCCTTTTAGCTCTAACCGAGAATCAAAAATCGAAAATCGAAAATGCTTCAATACGTCCCCTCCACCGTCGAGCACATCCGGGCAGAGCTGGGCAAGGTCATCGTCGGGCAGGACGAGGTCGTCGAGCAGGTGCTCGTGGCGCTCCTGGCCGAGGGGCACGCGCTCGTCGAGGGCGTGCCGGGCACGGCGAAGACGCTTCTGGTCAAGACGCTGGCGCGCATCGTCGGGGCCGACTTCAGCCGCATCCAGTTCACGCCCGACCTGATGCCTTCGGACATCACGGGGACGAACGTCTTCAACACGGCGACGGCCAGCTTCTCCCTGCGGCGCGGCCCCGTCTTCACGGACGTGCTGCTCGCCGACGAGATCAACCGCACGCCGCCCAAGACGCAGGCCGCGCTCCTGGAAGCGATGGAGGAGCGGCAGGTGACGATTGACGGCGAGCTGCACCAGCTCTCGCCGCTCTTCACGGTCTTCGCCACCGAGAACCCCATCGAGTACGAGGGCACCTACCCGCTCCCCGAGGCGCAGCTCGACCGCTTCCTCCTGAAGGTCGTCGTCGGCTACCCCTCGGCCGAGGAGGAGGCGCGCATCGTCGGCAACTGGGACGCGGGCTTCAACGCGCGCCGGCTCGAACAGGTTGACATCCGCCCGCTCGCCGAAGCCGACGCCGTCGTGCGCTGCCGCGCCGAGGTGCGCCGCGCCCACATGGAGCCGGGGGTGCAACGCTACCTCGTCGAGATCACGCGCCGCACGCGCGAGCACCCGTCGGTCTCCTACGGCGCGAGCCCGCGCGCCTCGGTCGCGCTGCTGCTCTGCGCCAAGGCGCTCGCCGCCATGCGCGGCCGCGACTTCTCGACGCCCGACGACGTGCGCGACATCGCGCGTCCCGTGCTCCGCCACCGCCTCAGCCTGCGCGCCGAGGCCGAGCTCGAAGGCGCGACCACCGACGGCGTCATCACCGACATCCTCAGCAGCGTCGAGGTGCCGAGGTGAAGTAGCCAGTAGACAGTAGTCAGTAGCCAGTAGGCTTTGCACTAAGATCGCTGACGCTGACACGCGAACGACTCGATAGCGACTGTCTTTCTACTGTCTACTGTCTACTGACTACTGGCTACTCTTTTATGCCCTTCGAGCCACGAGATGCGGAGTTTGAGGCGCGGGTGCGGGCGAGCTTCGCGCGGCAGCGGGCGATGGAGACCCTGGGCGCGCGGCTGGTGCGGGTCGCGCCGGGCGAGGTAGAGATCGAGCTGGCGTTCCGCGAAGACCTGACGCAGCAGCACGGCTACCTGCACGCGGGTGTGGTCGCGGCCGTGGTTGACTCGGCCTGCGGGTACGCGGCGCTCAGCCTCGCCGAGCCGGGCGCGGAGGTGCTCTCCATCGAGTTCAAGCTGAACCTCCTGGCCCCTTCCGCCGGCGACTCGTTCTCGGCCCGCGCCCGCGTCCTGCGGTCGGGCCGCAACATCACCGTCTGCGCCGGCGACGTATACGCGCGCCGCGCCGAGGCGGAGAAACTCGTCGCCACCATGCTCGCCACGATGATGACGGTTCGGACATAAAGTTCAAAGTTCCAGGTTCAAAGTTTCAAGTTAAAGACAGAGACGGTTTTTAACTTGAAACTTTGAACCTGGAACTTTGAACTTAAAGTTATGCGCTTCGTCTTCACCCGACTCTTTTACGCGCTGCTGGCGCTGGGCTTCGTGCCGCTCTCTCTGTCCTGGGGGCGGCCGGGGCTGCGCTGGGCGACGGTCTCTTACGACCTGCTCCTGCTGGCGGCCGCGTTCATTGATAGCCGCATCAGCCGGCTGCCCGAGGGGGTCGAGGTCGTGCGCGAGTTCGGCGGGCGCTTCCACATCGGGGCGGAGACTGAGGTGACGGTGCAGGTGCGCAACCACTCGGAGCGCGCCGTCAGGCTGAGGCTCAAGGACGAGTACCCGCCGGAGATGATCCTGAGCGCGGCGCGCGAGGCCGAGCTGCGCGTGCCGGCGCAGGAGTCGCGGGCGATGGTCTACGCCTTGAGGCCGCCGCGGCGCGGCCGGTTCGCGTTCGGGCGGGTGGCCGTGCGCCACCTCTCAAGGCTCCGCCTGGTGTGGCGCGAGGCGACGGCCGGGTCGGAGTCGGCGGTGAAGGTCTACCCGAACCTGCGGCGCGCGCGCGAGGCCGAGCTGAAGGCCCTGGGCGCGCGCTCGCTCGTCGCGGCGCAGCGGCGCGCGGCGTGGCGCGGCGAGGGGCGCGACTTCGAGTCCCTGCGCGATTACGTGCCGGGCGACGAGCTGCGCCACGTCTCCTGGAGCGCGACGGCGCGGCGCGGCAAGCTCACCACCCGCCAGTACCAGATCGAGCGCGACCAGACCATCCTCATCGCCCTCGACGCCGGCCGCCTGATGACGGCGCGCATCGAGCGGGAGTCGAAGTTCGACTCGGCCATCCACGCCGCGCTCGCCCTGATGAGCGCGGCGGGGCGCGCGGGCGACCACGCCGGCGTCGCCGTCTTCGGCCGCCGCATCCGCGGCTTCGTCCCGCCGGCCAAGGGGCGCGAGCAGACCGAGGCCGTCCTCGAAGCCCTCCACGCCGTCGAGCCGGAGCTGATCGAGCCCTCCTACACGCGCGCCTTCGAGTTCGTCGCCGCCAACTGCCGCCGGCGCGCGCTCGTCGTCGTCCTGACGGACCTGGTTGACGAGGAGGGCTCGCGCGAGCTGCTCGCGTCTTTGCGCATCCTCCGGCCCCGCCACCTGCCGCTCGTCGTCACCATCGCCGACCGCGACCTGCGCGCCTCGGTGCGCGACGCGCCCGCCACCGCCCACGACCTCTTCAGCCAGTCGGTCGCCGAGGAGATCATGCACCAGCGCGAGGCGGCCCTGCGCCACGTCGAAGCCCAGGGCGGCCTCGCCCTCGACGTGACGGCCGCCTCCCTCGTCCCCCAACTCCTCGAAACCTACATCCGCGTCAAAGAGCGCGGGCTCCTATAAATCAACAGCGAGTTCTATTTCAAGGGTACGGTTGACCCTTCGCCGTCGGGTTCGTCCTCACGCCCCGCCAGTAAGAGGTAGGAGTAGAGCGCGAGGCCGGTGGCGGCGGCGGTGGCGTACTTGACGGCGGGCGGGATGGCGGCCGGCGAGATGAAGCCCTCGATGAGGCCGGCGACGGCGAGCAGCGGGACGCAGCCGATGAGGAGTTGGACGGCCTCGCGGCCCCGCAGGCGCAGGTTGTCGAGGCGCGAGAGGTCGCCGGGGAAGAGGACGGCCGTGCCGAAGAGCATCCCGGCCCCGCCCGCGATGAAGATGCAGGAGAGCTCGACGACGCCGTGCCCGGCCATGAAGGTCGCCAGCTCGTGGCCGTAGCCGGCCCGGTAGGTGAGCGCCAGGACGGACGCGTGGGCCGCGCCGTTCAAGGCCATGTAGAAGAGCGTCCCGAGGCCGAAGAGCGCGCCGAGGGCGAAGGCGTTGAAGGTGACGCGGATGTTGTGCGTGGCGATGAGGGAGGAGCCGATCTGGCTCGCCTCGTTGAGGTCTTCCCACCAGCGCGGCCGCCGCTCGATGATCTCCTGCCGGGAGAGCGCGTCAACGCCGGCCAGCTCCGAGAACTCCGCGTCGCGCGTCGTTCCGACGAAGAAGAGCACGGCGAAGAGCATGTAGGCGGCGAAGGCGACGAAGGTGAAGCGCCACGTCCGTCGGAACGTGCGCGGGAAGTCGCGGGCGAAGAAGCGGCGGACGCGGCGGCGGCCCTCAGAGGGGTCGGCGCGGTAGATGCGCCCGTGCGCGCGGATGACGAGGCTGTTGAGGTAGTTAATCAGCCGCGGGTCGCGACTTTCGGCGCGCGCGATCGCCAGGTCGGAGGCCGTGCGCCGGTAGATGCGCCCCAGCTCGCGCACCTCCTCGCGGTCGAGGCGGCGCAGGGCCGAGCGGTCGAGCAGCCGCAGCAGGTCTTCGAGGCGCTGCCACGCGCCCTTGCGCTCGGAGATGAAGCGGTCAGAGGACATAAGGGAAGGGCCGGGACGCCGGACGTTAAACGGGCGGCCCCGCGGCCCGGCCGGGAAAAGTAAAGAAGACTCCAGACATAGAGAAGATGTTTGACAACACCCTCCGGGCAAAATGACGGTCGTACCGCCCGACGGATTCTAACATCTAACTTCCGGCACCCGACATCTCTCCTCTCGGCCGGCCGAAAGCTCGCGACGCGGGTCGAATCATGCGCGCTGAAGAATCAAAGTGGCTCCTCTGGTTGGTGCTGGCCGCGGCGCTCGTCGTCTCGGCGGCCGCGCTCTACTCGACCCACCGGCGCCGCGGCCCCGTCGAGCCGGCGATGCCGCCGCCCGAGGCGGCCCGGCCCGAGGTCGTAGACCCCTGGAAGGAGGCCGCGCTCAAGGTCGAGGAGGAGCGGGGCGAGCCCGTGGGCCGCCAGGCCGAGGTCGAAATCCCCACCCAGTTGCGCCACGGCGAAGACCGCCGGCGCTTCCTCGGCGTGCAGGTCGCCGAGTGGCGCAAGCACCGCTTCGAGCGCCCGCACGACTTCGCCGAGCTGGTCGCGCTCGTCCGCGCCGGCCAGCTCGTCGAGGCCCCGCCGCTCGGGGCCGACTACATCCTCTACGGCGTCGGCTACAGCGCCGACGACGAACCCTTCACGCACTACGACACGAAGACCGACCGCAGCGTCACGCTCTTCGCCGGCGAGGCCGAGCTGCGGCAGGAGCAGGAGCAACTGGCCGAGTCGCGCAAGCGGCTCGAAGAGGTCATCGCCGGCTTGAAGAAGGAAGCGGCCGCGCTGCCCCGCGCCGAGCGCGACCGCCGCAAGGAGATCGAAGAGCAGGTCAAGGACGAGCAGAAGTCGCTCGAAGCGATGGTGAAGCGCGGGCGGCTGCTCGACGACTTCTACAAGACGCCCGAGCAGCGCGCGCGGATGTTCGAGGAGTACGAGGCGCTGGCCTCGCTCGCCCGCGACTTCGGCGGCGAGACTTATGATCTGCAGGACGCGGCCTCGCGCAAGCGTTTCAAGGCGCGGCTCCTCAGCTTCGTCCGCCCCGCGGCGCTCGGCGTGCTCGAAGCGGTCGCGCGCGCCTACCGCGAGAAGTTCGACCGGCACCTCCCCGTCACCTCGCTGGTGCGCACGGACGAGTACCAGCGCCAGCTGAACGAGACGAACCCCAACGCGACCCTCATAGACGTGCCGCCGCACACCACGGGGCTAGCCTTCGACATCTTCTACCGCCACATGACGGCCGCCGAGCAGGGGCTCGTCATGTCGGAGCTGGCGCGCCTCTCCGACGAGGGGCGCGTCGAGGCCCTGCGCGAGCGGCGCGACCACTACCACGTCTTCGCCTTCGCCGAAGGCCAGCGCCCCGACGAGGCGCTCATCGCCGAGACGCTCGGCCGCAAGCCCGAGCCGAAGAAGCAGGCCGAAGACGAGGATAAGAAGAAGCCCGCGAAGAAGGCCCGCGCCGCCGCGCCGAAGAAGGGCCGCGCCGCCGAGCAGGCCAAAGCCCCCGCCAGGAGGCGCGCCGCCGACAGGCTCAAAACCACGGCCAAGACCCGCGCCGCCGCCCGCCGCAGAAACTGACGCCGCCCTTTCCCGCGCCGGCCGCAACTGTTGTAAGGTTATCCGAACTTAAAGGTGCCGGGTGCCGGGTGAAAGCAGATGTCTTCCACCCGGCAC